>CAXUMK010000052.1:0-26078 GCA_964251885.1 uncultured Segetibacter sp.
TGATGAAGGCGGCAGAACGGTTTACACAAGAGAAATGGATACTGATGTACGTGAAGCGGTGGCTGAACACGGAGATATACAAGGCAGAAGGGAACATAGAACAAAGAACAAAAGGCACACCGCAGGGTGGAGTAATAAGTCCACTGTTAGCCAATATGTTTCTGCACTTTGTACTGGACAAATGAATGTTAATAAATCATGCAAACAAAACTTTTGAACGCTATGCCGATGATGTGCGAGGGTGAAGCTGAAAACGCTTTGCCCTACTTAGCCAACCAAAGCTGAATAAAGAACAAAATGGTTGCCCCTAAAAATTTTAAATTAATGACATTGCCTTGACAACTATAATAAGTATGCAAAGTGCAGAGCAGAAAAATCTGATTCCCGTTGGCTTACCTCAGCAGCAACTCGCAAGGCTTTAGCCCGGTATGCTTTTTAAACGCAGTAGAAAAATGAGAAATAGAAGAATAGCCTAACAGCGCAGATACATCAGTTACGCTTAGCCCTTTTTCGTACAAAAGATACTTTGCATGCTCCATGCGCTGCTGCTGGTAAAAATCGAAGATCGTAGTGCCAAAAATTTCTTTAAAACCTTTCTTCAGGTAACACTCGTTTATTGCAACTTTACGACTTAACTCTTTTATGGTGATGGGGTCACCAATATGTTGCAACAGCACTTCACGTGCATTTAAAATCTTTTCCCTGTCCAGTTCATTTGCCAAAAACTTACACGAAAACCCTTCCTCTTTTTCATCTACAAGGCATTCGAGGCTGTACAATAACAGCTCATGTATTTTTGCATTTACAAAAATGTTTTCAAGACTGCCGCTATAGCTGTGATTGAGCATAGAGTCTAAAACAGTTCTTTTACGGTTGCAAACAGGAAATAATTTGGTAAAGGAAGACGGATGTTTAAAGGCTAACACTTCGTCTTTCCTGTTGCTTAACTTGATGTTGTGTATAAACTGGCTTAAAAAAGTATGGGTGAAATGAAATGTAAAAACATCAACAGTGTGCTGCTTTCCGCCGCAATTATTGGTGGGCAAATCACTACATTTTGAGCAACTTCTTTCCTCGCAATAACGGTTGCCAATTGTGCAGTACCTAAGCTCAAGATAATTTTTCTCAGGCTGATTGGTATGATAATGATACACCATCATACCAGTATCTTCGGCAACTTCCGGAAACTGGTTATAATACCGCTTGATGGAATATTGAATGGATCCGGGTATGCTTTGCTCTTTCTGATAAAGCAAATCTAAAGAAGAATCAATTGTAGCCTGATTGGCAACTTTTAATATATCGAGCGGTTTTAACATTGCTGCAAAATTAGTGTGGAAACATTTATAAGCAATAGCATAATGTCTTGCTTATGTCATTTCTACTTTTCCGCAACGAAGAATTTGTGCAGGCAATTGTTCTCTTCTTAGCTTCATCTTTTGAATGTTCTGTTTATCTGCATGCCCTTTCAACAGAAATAATTATGTGAATATTAAAAGAACGCTTTTCTATTTATATCTTTCATTAAATAGAACGGGGAAAATACTCTTCCAACAGACACTGCCCTTAAGTCCTTTCTTTAAGAAAGGTACCAACACCTGTTGGACAACGTAATAAAAATACAATGAAACTTAATACCAGAAAGCATTTCAGCGCATTCGTCTATTCTTCAATACTGTAAAAGAATACGAACAATATTGTTTCGCTGCTGTATAACAAAATTAAATTTGAAAGAAGACTGAACAGTCACAAAGCAAGCTAACTTTGGTATAAGTAAAAGAAAAAGAAAAATAAAGTTAGCAGAATTACCAAAGTAAGTATAGAAGTATCTGATATCCTGTAAAACCAACTCAACGATTGCATGCCGGTACAACAAGTCATATACTTCGAGTAAGTATTATTCCCTATTTTCAAACAATCCCCTATTATGACAGGTACTGGATTATACTCCCCTGAATTTGAGCACGACGCCTGTGGTATCGGCTTTGTTGCCAATATTAAAAACAACAAATCTCACCAGACGGTTTCTGATGCATTAACGGTATTGGAAAACATGGAACACCGTGGCGCATGCGGTTGCGAAAACAATACCGGTGACGGCGCTGGTATAACCATTCAAACTCCGCATGAGTTTTTCTTTGATGAATTTATTAAAACCGGTCTTCAGTTACCCTCTTTTGGAAGGTATGCTGCCGGTGTGGTTTTCTTTCCCAAAGAAGTTCCCATAAGAGAAGAATGCCGCACCATTTTTAACCGTTCTGCCGAGAAGCTCGGACTTGAGGTGTTGCATTACCGCAAGGTGCCTGTAAATCCTGAAGATATTGGTCAAACCGCTTTGTCAGTTGAACCAGAGATAGAACAGGTTTTTATTGGTTGTCCCGACTCGATCTCTAATCCTGAAGAGTTTGAAAGAAAGTTGTTTATTCTCAGAAATTATGCAAGTCACACGATCGATAATTCGGTTAAAAAAGACAAAGTCGGTTTTTACATTGCATCTCTTTCTTATAAAATAGTTATTTACAAAGGCCAGTTGACAAGTACCCAGCTACGCAACTATTATCCCGATTTAAATGACCCCAGGGTTGTTTCAGCTTTCGCTTTGGTGCATTCCAGGTTTGCGACCAATACCTTTCCATCATGGAAGCTTGCACAGCCCTTCCGCTACATTGCTCACAACGGAGAAATCAATACGCTGCAGGGAAACCTGAACTGGTTAAAAACAAGTGAGAAAGGTTTTACTTCTCCACACTTCAGCAAAGAAGAAATGGATATGCTGCTGCCCGTAATTACCGGAGGCCAGTCTGATTCTGCCTGTCTCGACAACATGATAGAATTGCTGACGCTCACCGGCCGCTCACTTCCACACGTGATGATGATGCTGATACCCGAGGCGTGGGATGGCAATGAGTTGATGGATCCGGCGAAAAAAGCATTTTATGAATACCATGCAAGCTTTATGGCGCCGTGGGATGGACCTGCATCTATTTCGTTTACCGACGGCAAAATGATTGGCGCTACACTCGACAGAAACGGCCTTCGCCCTTCCAGGTATTGTGTTACTACAGATGATCGCGTTATCATGGCTTCAGAAACAGGCACGCTTCCCGTTGACCCGTCGCTCATAAAAGAATTAGGAAGGCTGCAGCCGGGAAAGATGTTTGTCGTTGATCTTGAAAACGGAAGGATTATCAGTGATGATGAATTAAAAAAGACCATCTGTTCGCAAAAGCCTTATGGAGAATGGCTCAACAAATACAAAATAAGACTGGAAGAAGTGGCTGAGCCCCGGGTTGTTTTCACCGAGCTTGAGCACGACCAGATTTTTAAATACCAGAAAAGCTTTGGTTACGCCAATGAAGACCTGGAGATGATTATCGCCCCGATGGCGATAGACGGAAAAGAGCCGCTTGGCTCTATGGGAACCGATGTTCCCTTAGCTGTATTGAGTGAAAAACCGCAACATTTAAGCAGTTATTTCAAACAACTTTTTGCGCAGGTAACCAATCCGCCGATTGATCCTATTCGTGAAAAGCTGGTGATGTCTTTGTCAACTTTTGCAGGCAGTAATGGAAATTTTTTAATAGAAGACCCTTTGGCTTGTCACAGTGTCGCATTGCAGCAACCCATTCTTACCAATATACAGCTCGAAAAACTTCGAAGCATTGACACCGGAATGTTTCTTGGGAAAACCCTGCAGACTTACTTTAGGGCTAATGGTAATCCCGGTTCGATGCAAAAAGGAATTGACCGCCTGTGCCGTTATGCCGCTGATGCGGTCGAGGATGGTTTTAAGCTGATCATTCTTTCTGACAGGGCAATTGACTCAGGTCATGCACCTATACCATCGCTGCTGGCTATCTCTGCCGTACATCATTTTTTGATACGCAAAGGCTACCGCGGCCAGGTAGGAATAATTGTAGAAGCCGGCGATATCTGGGAAGTGCATCATTATGCCTGCCTTATTGGCTTTGGCGCTACAGCTATCAATCCTTATCTCGCCCTTTCTACCATTTACGACCTTAAGTCAACGGGCAAAATTAAATCTGACCTCGATGTAAAACAGCTAACCAAAAATTATATAAAAGCGGTGAATGACGGTCTGTTAAAAGTATTCTCTAAAATGGGAATATCAACCCTTCAATCATACCAGGGAGCGCAGATCTTTGAAATTATTGGTATTAATAAATCTGTAGTGGACACCTATTTTACCGGCGCCACTTCGCGTATCGAAGGAATTGGTTTAGATGAAATTGCGAGGGAAACGCTTGCTAAGCATCACATCGCTTTTGTGAAAAAACCAGTTCCGTTCGAGAGGTTAACCGAGGGAGGTGTGTACGAATGGAGAAAGAATGGTGAGTTTCATTTATTCAATCCTCAAACAGTTCACCTGCTGCAGTATTCAACCAAAATGAATGACTACAGCACCTTCAAAAAATATTCGAAGCATGTCAATGACCAAAGTGAAAAAGCATGTACGCTTCGCAGCTTATTTCAATTTAAACCCAGTCGTCCTTCCATTTCTATTGATGAAGTTGAACCGGCAGAAAACATTTATAAAAGATTTGCTACCGGCGCCATGAGCTTTGGCTCTATCTCGCATGAAGCGCATTCTACTTTGGCCATTGCTATGAACCGTCTTGGCGGAAAAAGCAATACTGGTGAAGGCGGTGAAGATGAAATGAGATACGAACCGCTTGCCAACGGCGACTCACTCCGCTCTTCTATCAAGCAGGTGGCATCTGCAAGATTTGGTGTAACCAGTTACTATCTTACAATGGCTGAGGAACTGCAGATAAAAATGGCGCAAGGTGCAAAACCCGGCGAAGGCGGACAGTTACCCGGTCATAAAGTGGACGAGTGGATTGGCAGAGTTCGACATGCTACGCCCGGCGTTGGCTTAATATCTCCGCCACCTCATCACGACATTTACTCAATTGAAGATCTGGCGCAACTGATCTTTGATTTAAAGAATGCAAACCGTGCAGCAAGAATTAGTGTTAAGTTGGTTTCTAAAGCTGGTGTAGGCACCATCGCGGCAGGTGTGGTAAAAGCGAAGGCTGATGCAGTGCTGATTTCAGGTCACGACGGTGGCACAGGCGCTTCGCCAATTACTTCTATCCGCCATGCAGGTTTACCCTGGGAGCTTGGATTAGCAGAGACCCACCAGACACTGGTAAAAAACAGGTTACGCAGCCGGGTAGTAGTGCAAACCGATGGTCAGCTAAAAACAGGAAGAGACGTAGCCATTGCTACCTTACTCGGTGCCGAAGAATGGGGAGTTGCCACAGCCGCGCTGATTGTGGAAGGTTGCATCATGATGCGCAAATGCCATCTGAATACCTGTCCCGTAGGAGTAGCAACACAAGACGCTGAATTAAGAAAACGCTTTACCGGAGATGCGGAGCATGTCGTTAATTTCTTTAAATTCCTCACGCAGGAATTAAGGGAAATAATGGCCGAACTGGGTTTTAGAACAGTAGAGGAAATGGTTGGCCAGGCAGACTGCCTTGAAGCAAGAACAGACATCCATCATTGGAAATATAATAAGCTTGACCTGTCAAAAATTTTATACAAAGAACCTTTAAGCGATGAGACCGGCCTTTGTAAACAGGAAGAGCAAGACCACGGTCTCGAAGGTGTTTTAGACTGGCAGTTATTAGAAGCAGCCCAGCCTGCACTCGAAAACAATCAAAATGTGTTCGCTTCTTTCAATATAAAAAACACAGACCGTACAGCCGGAACAATTGTATCGAACGAAATATCTAAAAAGTATAAGACCAAAGGATTACCCGAAGACACTATTCATTTCAAGTTCACAGGAACCGCAGGCCAAAGCTTTGGCGCTTTTAATACAAACGGAGTTACCCTCGAATTGGAAGGCGACGCAAACGACCACTTTGGTAAAGGTCTTTCCGGCGCTAAGCTGATTGTTTATCCCTCTGCGAGAGCCACTTTTGTTCCCGAAGACAACATCATTATTGGTAACGTAGCTTTTTACGGCGCCACTTCGGGGTCGGCATATATTCGCGGCAAGGCGGGTGAGCGTTTTGCCGTTCGCAACTCGGGTGTAAAAGCAGTTGTCGAAGGTGTAGGCGACCACGGCTGCGAATATATGACTGGTGGGCGCATAGTGATTTTGGGCGACACAGGCCGAAACTTTGCAGCCGGCATGAGTGGCGGTATCGCTTATATCTACGATGTAAAAGGAACTTTTGCAGAACTCTGCAATAAAGAAATGGTCGACCTTGACCCGGTAAGCGAAGAAGACATTGCCGAACTACGCGAAATGATACAAAATCATTTCAATTATACAAACAGCAGCGTGGCTAAGTTTGTGTTAGATGACTTCGAAAATCAACTGAAGAACTTTATAAAAGTGTTTCCAAAAGATTACAAAAAAGTACTTGCCGAAGCAAAACACAGGCACGTTGAAAAAGTATAAGGAAAAGATTTTTTAGTGAGCGGAATACCTTTTTTCAGCATCGTTGTGTCACTCACTTGTACTTGTAAACCTTTGTGCATCGCGTCATTAGTTGCCTTGCGCAGCTTGGCAAAGCAATCCAGCAGCCAATTAACCTGATTGTGCAGGAGGATTGCTTCGTTCCTCGCAATTACGAACGCTTCGTTCCTGCAATGACGAACGAAGGTGGTTACAAAGAAAGATGATGAAAGAACTTCAGTACAAGTGTGCGACGCAACGATGTAAAATAGTAGCAATACAGCCCGGCTCAAAATAAACAATTGCTCAAACGTTGACTATTGGCTACTGATTATTCACAATTCATAATTCACAATTCACAGTTCACCATTCACCACTCACCACTCACAATCATGGCAAAGCCAACAGGATTTTTAGAATTTACAAGAGAGCTTCCAACCAAAAGGCCGGTAGAAGAAAGAGTACATGATTTTCATGAATTTGTGCATTTGTACGAAGAGGAAAAACTAAATCACCAGTCTGCAAGATGCATGGACTGCGGTGTTCCTTTTTGTCACAATGGCTGTCCACTCGGTAATCTCATTCCCGATTTTAACGATGCCGTTTATCGCAAAAACTGGAAAGAAGCTTATGAAATACTTTCTGCAACCAATAACTTTCCTGAGTTTACGGGTCGGGTTTGCCCTGCTCCATGCGAAAGCTCGTGTGTGTTAGGTATTAACCAACCGGCGGTAACAATTGAAGAAATTGAGAAGCATATTATCGAGATAGCTTTTCAGCATGGATATGTTCAACCTTTTAAAGGCATGCTGAGAACAGGCAAAAAAGTAGCCGTGGTAGGTGCAGGACCTGCCGGCCTTGCTGCCGCTGCTCAATTAAATTATGCCGGACACTCTGTTACTGTATATGAAAGAGATGATGCGCCTGGCGGTTTGCTTCGTTACGGAATTCCTGATTTCAAACTTGAAAAGTGGGTTGTAGAAAGACGAATCAAAATAATGGAGGAAGAAGGCGTCGTGTTTAAATGCAATTCGGAAGTAGGTGTGAATGTGAGCATGAATGACCTTTTGAGAAATAATCATGCAATTGTTTTAGCAGGAGGCTCGACCATTCCGAGAGATTTAAAAATTCCCGGCAGAGGGTTGAAAGGAGTTGCTTTTGCAATGGAATTTTTAAAAAAACAAAATAAAAGAGTAAGCAATAAAACCTTTGAGAACGACTTTACAGCCACTGGAAAAAATGTAGTAGTCATTGGAGGAGGCGATACCGGCAGCGATTGTGTGGGAACTTCTAACCGTCATGGCGCCAGTTCTGTAACACAATTTGAATTAATGCCCCAACCACCGGCTTCGCGTACGGCTTATATGCCGTGGCCAACTTACCCAATGGTTTTAAAGACAACCTCATCGCATGAAGAAGGAGTGCATCGTCATTATGCTGTTTCTACAAAAGAATTTATTGGTGATGACAATGGAAACCTGAAAGCGCTTAAAATCGTTGACCTCGAATGGAAACTTACACCAGACGGCAGACCTGCACAGTTTGTTGAAATACCCGGCAGTGAAAGAGAAATACCTTGCGAACTGGCACTTCTTGCTATGGGTTTTTTGCATCCTCAGCATGCAGGTTTGCTAAGTGATCTGGGGGTTGATTTAGACGAAAGAGGTAATGTAAAAGCGAATGATAAAATGTACCAGACAAATATTCAAAAAGTTTTTTCGGCTGGTGATATGCGCCGGGGACAGTCTTTAGTTGTGTGGGCAATTAATGAAGGACGCCAATGCGCAGCAAAAGTAGAAGAATACCTGTTTTTGTAAAATTTTAGTCCTGGGTTTTAAAGAATGATCTTAAGAAAGTTGTGTACAAGCAACTTTTTTTATAAATAAAAAACGAATTATTATTTTAATAAATACATTATTTTTATTAAAAAAATCTAAAAAAGAAATAAATATTGTTTTTTTACTACTGGTTTTATTTAATTTTACTTTTAGATGATAGATTTTTTTAAATAAAATTTAAATTAAAATATTTTGAATAGAAAAGCTTTTAAAAAAGCATCTCCTTTTATATTATTATCTGCTGTTGCAATCGCATCTGTTTTTATTCCCTCGTTACCTGCTTTTAATGATGCCGGAAAATATAATTCTGCAGATATGGCCTGGATACTTGTAGCTACTGCGCTGGTTTTTTTGATGACGCCTGGACTGGCTTTTTTCTACGGCGGAATGGTTCACCGCAAAAATGTACTTTCTACTATGATTAAAAGCGTTGCCGCGGCTGGTGTGGTAAGCATTTTATGGGTTGTTGTTGGTTTTAGTCTTTGTTTTGGAGAATCTATTCATGGCTTTATTGGAAATCCTTTTACACACCTCTTCTTTAAAGGGGTTGTATCCGGCGCACCTTGGAAATTTGCCCCTACTATTCCTTTATTACTGTTTTCTTTATTTCAGCTAATGTTTGCTATCATAACGCCGGGTCTCGTTGTGGGTGCAGTTGCAGAAAGAATCAAGTTTACTTCTTACATTTTGTTTATAGCATTGTTTAGTTTGTTGGTATATGCTCCTATCGCTCACTGGACATGGCATCCTGACGGTTTTTTATTCAAAATGGGTGCTCTTGATTTTGCCGGTGGCACAGTGGTTCATATTTCTGCAGGCTGTGCAGCCCTTGCAGGTGCATTGGTTTTAAAACGCCGCCAGGTTCATCTGGAGCATAAAGAAATTCCACCTGCCAATATTCCTTATGTATTAATAGGTACAGGATTACTTTGGTTTGGATGGTTCGGTTTTAATGCCGGTTCTGCACTGGCAGCAAGCACGCTTTCTGTTTCGGCATTCGCTACTACTAATACCGCCGCTGCTGCTGCTGGTCTTTCATGGATGTTTTTTGATGCTTTACGCGGAAAAAAGCCCTCTGTTTTAGGTTTTTGTATTGGGGCTGTAGTAGGTTTGGTGGCTATTACCCCGGCCTGCGGATTTGTAGCTATTCCACAAAGTATATTTATTGGTTTCGTGGCAGCAATTATTTCTAATATTGCCGTTTATTATAAGCAAAAAACCAGGTTAGACGATGCATTAGATGTTTTTCCATGCCATGGCTTAGGTGGCATGGCTGGAATGATATTGACAGGCATTTTTGCTACAACTACTGTTAACAGCGCCGGTGCAAATGGATTGTTATACGGTAATGGAGCATTTCTTATTACACAATTAAAAGCATTGGCAGTTGTGGTTCCTTACAGTTTCATTGTCTCTTACGGAATATTTAAATTCATCAATTTTGTATTGCCTATGCGTGTAACATCTGAAGAAGAGGAGCTTGGTCTTGATGCAAGCCAGCACGACGAAAAATATATGCAGGCAACTTTATTAGTTCAAACAAATGGCTCTTTAAAAGAGGAAATTAGTGAATAAGCAGCATTTTCAGAACTGGAGAAAAACTGATAAAAAAAGTACAACCTGTAAAACCTTTAGGCAAAAGTTTTAATCATCAGATTAAAATGATTTATACAAAAAGAGAGGCTCTAAGAATAGCCTCTCTTTTTATTTTTCTTGACTTTACTTCCCTGGTAAATTGATTATACCGACACAGACTTAACTGTTTGAATAATACGTGCTGCAACTTTATAAGGATCTGCTGCAGAGTTAGGCCGGCGGTCTTCTAAATATCCTTTCCAGCCTTTCTCAACTGTTGCAAGCGGAATACGGATAGAAGCGCCACGGTCAGAAACTCCATAAGAGAAATCGAAAATAGAAGCAGTTTCATGTTTTCCTGTGAGACGCAAATGGTTATCTGCTCCGTACACTTCTATATGGTCTTTTACCACCGGCCTGAAAGCTTCACATATTTTTTCATACGTTTCTTTGCTGCCGCAAGTTCTTAAAATACTGTTTGAGAAGTTAGCATGCATACCCGAACCATTCCAGTCTAAGTCTCCCAATGGTTTACAATGCCAGTTGATGATAACTCCATATTTTTCGCCTATTCTTTCAAGTAAATATCGTGCAACCCAAATTTCATCGCCTGCTTGCTTGGCGCCTTTTGAAAAAATCTGAAACTCCCACTGTCCGGCAGCCACTTCTGCATTAATACCCTCAACATTCAGACCTGCTTCAATACATGCATCGAGATGTTCTTCAACAATATGCCTTCCAAAGGCTTTGTTGGCACCCACTCCGCAGTAGTAAGGCCCCTGGGGAGAAGGAAAACCGCCTTCAGGAAAACCTAATGGCTTGTTTATAGCAGCATCCCACAGAAAGTATTCCTGCTCAAACCCAAACCAAAAATCATTATCATCGTCTTCTATAAGAGCCCGTCCGTTACTTGGATGCGGGTTTCCATCAGCAGTTAAAACTTCACACATTACAAGGTAAGCGTTTTTGCGCTGAGGATCTTTTAACAAGAAAACAGGCTTTAATACACAATCCGAAGATCCCCCGGGCGCCTGTTCGGTTGATGAGCCATCGAAAGACCAGTTAGGCAAATCTTTAAGATCACCACTAAAATCTTTTTCTACTTTAGTCTTGCTGCGCAGGCTTTGGGTTGGCTTATAACCATCGAGCCAGATATACTCTAGTTTTGCTAACGACATAAACAGTTTAAATTATGAATGAAGAATTTTGAATGATATTGCTGCGAATTTAATTTAAAAATAAAAGTAAAAGAGACTTTTTTTGAACTTTATCCTTAATATTTCATTCTGTAAAAGCTTTATAAAAAACATAGTTTAAAAAATAATACAACTTGGAAATTAAGTCATAACTGCTCTAATAATATTACTGCAATGCAAACGACAATCATTCTATAAATTAATAAGCTTTGCATGACTTTATTCTCCTAAATAAAACCGGATGGAAAGAATGATTTAGAGCAAAGACAAACGCAATACAGGAAACACACCACAATACTGCAACTTGTGTACATTAATTATCTTGCAGCATGTTAATCAAATCTGCCGAATACATTATCTCAAGCCCCGACTATACAAACTGCCCACCGCCTGACAGACCTGAATACGCCTTTATCGGTAGAAGCAATGTGGGTAAGTCTTCTTTGATAAACATGCTCGCTGATAATCCCAAATTAGCAAAGACTTCAGGGTCTCCGGGCAAAACGCAACTGATAAATCATTTTAGCATAGAAACATGGAAAGGGCATGAGGCATCAACAGGGCATAAAAAACCCGATGCATGGTATATAGTTGATCTGCCCGGTTACGGCTTTGCTAAAGTATCGCAAAGCAGCCGTAGAAAGTGGGAGCAGATGATTGAGAACTATCTCAGAAAAAGAGAGAACCTGGTAAATGTTTTTATACTGATTGACAGCCGTCACACCCCTCAAAAAATTGACCTCGACTTTGTAGACCAGCTTCGTAAATGGGAAGTTCCTTTTGCCATTGCTTTTACAAAAAGCGACAAAGAAAATCAACGAACTGTAGCTGCTAACGTAAAGGCTTTTTTTGAAGCAATGAGAAAAACATGGCAATTTTTACCACAGCATTTTTTAACCAGCGCTGTTAAAAAACAAGGCAGAGATAAAATACTCTCTTTTATAGAAGAATGCAATGAACAATTAGCTCATTAGGTGATTAGAAATTAGCACCATCAGCACCATTAGCACATTGGCATATTAGCTAATCAGCTAATTAACTACCTTGTTTGCGCAACTGCTGCTTGCAAAGGCTTCAGGTTTTGCTTTAAAAGCAAAGCCCATTCCCAGGATATAGCCCATTGCTTCACGCAGGGCATCGTTGCTTTTAAACTGCGGGTTGGTGTTGATGTCTGCATGTACCTCCATGTCTACATCGTACTTAGTAAAGAGATGGCAAAGTTCGTAAGCAATCTCAATGCTTTTTGCGACCTCTACAAGCATTCTTTCTTTAATCGAATACTTTTGCCGGGTCTTGTCGTTGTTGATGTACATAAAGCCGCCGTGGCCTTCGCGCAAAAAAACAATGACTGTTGCAAATTCAGTTTCCTGACCCTTAACCTGGCTGTCGGTGCCGATACAAACTTTTAGCTTGTTGCCTGCTGACGTTTCGTTTTTAATCGCCGTTTCTACGGCATCTTTGATGGGAAGATGAATAGGTTCACCGCTAAACTTTCTCCAGAGCATAATTAAATAGGTTTGTGTAATTTACCTATTTTTCTTATTTCACCTGTATTCTAACAAAATTTATTTTAATGATAACATTAACGAGGGGCTTTTACTGCGGAAGGGATAAAAAAGTGATGTAAATTTTTTTTGAACCGGCTGAAGTACTACTATGAGTTAACTATTGCGTCGTCCCGCCTCAGGCGCATTGGCGTCAACTTAAAGAAAAAATGCTTGAACTGATGCAGTTTTTGACAGTAAGGCAAGTAGATTTTGGGTTAAAAGCTGAATAAAGGTTTGCCGTATAAGTGACACAACGATGCTTAATAGTAGCAATACAGCCCGGCTCATAAAAAATCCCTACACATTTTTATACGGCTTTTAAATAAAATTTATCCCTCAACAACTATAGCTTTTTCTACTACTGCAGCCCTTGCCAGTTGAAGTAATTTTTTGCATTATTGAAACAAATGTCCTGGATAATTTTTCCCGTCCATTCCATATCATTTGGCAATTCACCTTCTTCCATTTCTTCGCCAAATAAGTTACATAGTATGCGCCTAAAGTATTCGTGCCGGGGAAAAGAAAGGAAGCTGCGGCTATCGGTAAGCATGCCGACAAAACGGCTGAGCAAACCCATATTCGATAAAGCGTTTATCTGCTTCACCATTCCATCTTTCTGGTCGAGAAACCACCAGGCAGAACCAAATTGTACTTTGCCTGCAACAGATCCATCATTGAAATTGCCGGTCATGGCAGCGATCAATTCGTTGTCAGCAGGATTGAGATTGTATAAAATGGTTTTGGCAAGCTTGTCGTGGCTGTCGAGGTTACTTAAAAATGCAGATAATGCACGACCCTGGTGAAAATCGCCAATAGAATCCCAACCGGTATCGAGGCCAAGCTTGCTTAACATTCTTGCATTATTATTTCTCAAAGCGCCCAAATGATATTGCTGTACCCAGCCTTTCTCCCAGTCCCACTCTGCAAACTGTACCAGCATTGCCGATTTAAACTGGCTTTTCTCGATAGCGCTGAGGTCTTTACCTGCGCGAACTTTAGTAAAGATGTTTTTAATTTCTGTGTCAGAATACTCTTCGGCATACATTACTTCAAGCCCGTGGTCTGATACGCTGCAGCCATTTGTAGCAAAGTAATCATGTCTCAATTTCAAGGCATCTAAAAAATTATTTAAAGTATCAATCGACACATTCGCAGCAGCTTCAAGCCGCTGCACATAATGATTGAAAGTCGTTGTATTGTCTACATTCATTGCATTGTCGGGCCTGAATGCAGGAAGTATCGGAATGTCAAATCCATCTTTTGCAAGCCTCTGATGAAATTGAAGATGATCAGCCGGATCATCGGTTGTGCAAACCAGCCTGACATTCATTTTGCGAAGCAGGTTCTTAACCGAATATTCGGGTGTCTGCAGTTTTGCTGTGCACTCATCATAAATGCTTTGAGCCGTGTCACCATTCAATATCCGGTCAATCCCAAAATAGCGCTGCAATTCCAAGTGTGTCCAGTGATACAAAGGATTTCGTAAAGTGTATGGAACTGTTTCAGCCCACTTTTTAAATTTTTCCACATCGGGCTGACTGCCTGTGCAATAACTTTCATCCACTCCGTTTGTGCGCATGGCACGCCACTTATAATGGTCGCCGTATAACCACGCCTGTGTCAGATTTTTAAACTGAAGATCATCTGCAATTTGCTGCGGCGGCAGGTGGCAGTGATAATCTATAACAGGCATCTGCTTCGCATACTCATGATAAAGCTGCTGCGAAGTTTTATTTTTAAGAAGGAAATTTTCATCTAAAAATTTTTTCATTGTAGAAACAATAGTAGTCAGTTTTTAATGTTTCATTTGTACTGATTAAAATTTGCACTCTTGTCTGCAGGTTGTGGACAAATAAAAACACTTATGTAGTTTGGCGTGGTCGTTCTTGCTTCTAAAGGTGTGGCTGTAACTTTAAGTGTGCTTAATAATTTCTGAATTTTTCCTGCTATTTTCTTTTCGTCATTTCCATTATATCTTATCTGGTTAGAGGTGATATAATAGGGAGAAGTGGGAGAAGTGGAGGGATTAAAATTATCTCTTGCAGTAACAATGTAGTCGTCATCTGATTTCAGCTTTTCAAGAATGTCATCTTCCTGAGAAGCAGTTTTACTATCGTTGCCAGAACAAAAGAATACTTCGATCTTCATCTTGTTTACCAGTACAGATGTTTTATAGTTCAAAGATTTTATCTTAAGATGATCGTCAAAGGAGATCGTGTCATAATTAGAAACAGACTTGTAAGGCTTTAGCTCATCAAGTAATACGTTTCCTGTTTCTGCATAGCCAACTTTAAAACCTGTAGAGTCGCTTGTTATAAATAGGGTAGCCCGTATAGGCTTATTGGTTATTTTATTAGTTTCAGAAAAGCCGTCAATATTATTTTGAATAAGTTCTTTAGTAACATTTTGCAACTTTCCAAATTGGGTGACAGAATCGGCTAAATACTTTTGTACCACCCCAGGATTTGTTCTGAGAGCGATGTAAAAGGAATCTGTTAGTCCTGTTAATTTATCTGAAACACTTTGTTCTATCGCCTCCCTTATTTGAGCAACGCTATCCCTGTACTCCTGGTTAAGAGAATAGTATTGTTTTATCATTGCCAGATTAAAGTCAACACTTTCATGCTGCGTTGAATTGTTATACTTCGAAAGAAATTCAATGTATGCTTTTGCTTTGGTTAAAGAATCTGCCAACGGACTTTCGTTCCTCGATACAACGGTTTTGTTGCTGAAAGGGTTGAAGAAATAAAATGCTCCAAGCAGAATAAGGAAAAATAAAACGACTATTGCAATTGTTTTCTTTTCCTGTTTTCTTTTTTGCTGCAGCTTTTTCTCCAACTGCAATTTCTCGTCTTCCAGCTTACTTTTCTCCTGCTGTTCATACGCTACTTTTCTATACAGTTCTGCATGGTCGGTAATCTCTTCTCCTCTTGCCTTTTTAACTAAATCGTCGCGTGAATTATTGAGCAAATGAATGTTTTGCAGATCATTTGCAATCACTGCTGCTATGGTTTCATATACATACCCGAGGTCTTGCGGGTCAGTTGTTCCTCTTTCAATAGCTGCTAACCTTTCTCCGTAAGCATACAGTGTTTTGTAAGGAATTTTGATCTGGTTGATGAACTGTGCAGGTGCAACCAAAAACTCGTTTATGTTTTCTTCCTTCCTGGGAAGCCATTCGAGCATTTCATTCGATTCTTCAGATATTTTCTTCATCCATTCATCCAGCAGCAACGTTTCGGCGTTTTCTATACGGCTTGGTATGGGTATGGTTCTTAACCTGAACCTGTCATATATAACCTGCTTCTGTCCGTCGACAGCCTTTTTTGAAACTTCTTTAATTCCGTTAAAGCTTTGAACATTAGGTGTAAAAAATAAGACAAGAATGTCGGGCATGTGGATGGAGCAAATGCCGCTGCTGTCAGTTAAACCTGTTCTGCTGTCTATCAAAACAAAATTGTAGTGATCGAGCCAATATTCTCTTATATCTTCTAAAAACTGCCCTCCTTCGTTTTCTGTATAAAACGAGGTGAAATCAAACTGCCTGATATTTTTAACGTAATTCTCATCTCTTTTACCGGCGGTTATTAAATGAAGGTTACTGTTGTTGTTAATAGTAATCGGAATGATATAATCGCCCCAGTTTATTTTCACGACATTAACAGATGGGTCATTTAGCTTCAGGTTAAGCAGGTTGATCAATCCGTTCTGCTTCATTACAGCGTTTACATCGAGGTACGCTCTGTAATAATTTTCAAGACCCGGCGCTTCAAGATCCCAGTCTATCATCAATGTTTTATAACCCCATTTGGCAAGTATGGCGGCAACATTTGCCAGTGACATCGATCGTCCTACTCCGCCCTTGTAAGAATAAAATGTGACAACCCTGTTTACCTGGTTTACCATAGTATTGCTTTTTGAGTTGGTGCAACGTCAACATCGCAATTTTCTTCGAGGTATGCATTTAATTCGGCAAGCACCTGTTGTCTTCCTTCGGGTGTTTCCCATTCAGGCGTTAATTCAGGAGCTTTTGAAATAATGGCTGCTATTGTTTTTATATCATCCTGCAGTTTTTCCTGCAGCTTCAAATATTTCTCGGTTTTAAAAAAAGCTTCTCCTACTAAATTAAATTCACTGTAATCCAGATAGCTTAAATTTTTCATTATGGCCGGCAGCGGCTCTACTTCTCTGTAAAGAACAGGCCATATAAGAGCTTTAGGGGTAGTGAAAGAATCTAATTTAAAGCGCTCCTGCCTGTGTTTCATCGTTAAAAATTCTTTTACACACCATTCTGACTTTCTAAAATAGGGAGGAGAAATAATGGATACCATGCATTTTGAATAGAGGAGATTTTTAAACAGCTCGTTGTTAAAATCCACGCCCGGAGTTAGCGCTGTTTTATCTACAAAAATTCTTGGCTCGTATGGCAGTTCGTCGTTAAGGTACTCGGTAAAGAGGGGAAGAAATATTTTATCAAGCCATTCTTCATTCATCCTTCCTCTTTTATAAGATATAAAAACATCGTTGATGTACGGCATATCAAAAAAAATTTATAAAGTGATTTTACACTTCTTAAAACAGTATTCTCCTTATATTATTTATCCTGCTGATTTTGCTTGTCATTGCAAATACGGACAGTTGCTTTTTTGGCAATAATGAAAAGTCTTAAGCGGTAAGTGCTAAGATAAAATTTACTTCGCAGTATCCAAACTTTATGCTGCTGATAAATGTAGATGACTTGACCCGTTTCTTCCTTTACAGTGCATTTGCCCTGCAACACTTTATACTTCCCGCGGCATAAGAATCCCGCAATGACGGGACAAGTAGTGCAGTATTTTTTTTTGAGCCGGGCTTCATTACTACTATGTTACATCGTTGCAATTATGGATTTGTCGTTTTCTTTTCTTCCAGTGGAAGGAAAGAAAAGGATCACACTTGTACTTTTGTTCATTATTCAACAATGCATCTCTTGTCCCGTTTTTTCGGGAACTTGTCCCGTTAGCGGAATCTTATTTAGTGGGCACTTTAACTCTTTTACCTGCTACTCATTTCCCTACCTTTGAGCCAAAACAAGCAGCTTCTATGTGGTTCAATAATATTCTCGAAACAATAGGTAATACTCCGCTCATTAAACTTAATAACATCACTAAAGACCTTCCCTGCACGGTGCTTGCCAAAGTGGAATATTTCAATCCCGGCAACTCTATAAAAGACAGGATGGCAATAAAAATGCTGGAGGAAGCTGAAAAGGCCGGAAAGATAAAACCAGGCGGAACTATTATAGAAGGCACCAGCGGCAATACAGGAATGGGGCTCGCACTGGCGGCTGTTGTAAAAGGATACAAATGCATTTTTGCCACCACAGACAAACAATCAAAAGAGAAAGCCGACATACTAAAAGCGGTAGGTGCAGAAGTGATCGTGTGCCCTACCAATGTTGATCCTGAAGACCCGCGCAGTTATTATTCTGTTGCCAAAAGATTACCAAAGGAAGTACCCAATTCCTTTCACATGAACCAGTATGACAATCTTGCCAACCGACAGGCACATTATGAAACAACCGGTCCTGAATTATGGGAACAGACAGATGGTAGAATAACCCACCTTGTTATAGCAACCGGAACCGGCGGCACCATTACAGGAACAGCCCAATATCTGAAAGAAAAGAATAAGAACATTCAAATATGGGCTATTGATGTTTTTGGCTCTTTGCTGAAAAAATATTTCGACACCGGCGAGATAGATATGAAGCAGGTGCATCCTTATATAACGGAGGGCATCGGTGAAGATTTTGTTCCCGCGAATTATGATATGAGTTTGATAGATAAGTTTGAGCAGGTGACAGATAAAGATGGGGCAGTAATGGCCCGACGCATATCGAGAGAAGAGGGAATTTTTGTAGGGTATAGTTCAGGTACCTCGCTGCAGGGACTGATGCAGTTAAAAAATGAATTGAAAAAAGACGACCTGGTTGTAGTCATATTCCCCGACCACGGAAGCAGGTACGTTGGCAAAGTGTACAACGACCAATGGATGATGGAAAGAGGTTTTTTTGATGTAAAAACTTTTAAAGACATTATAAGCACACGCAATACAAAACGCCTTGTAACTGTAGAGCCTAACCAGACTGTTGCAGAAGCGGTTGACCTGATGCGTAAATACGACATCGAACACATTCCCGTTATGAACGGTGAAGGCCTGGTAGGTGCAGTAAGTGAAGGTGGTTTGTTTCAAAAGATATTCAGCAATCCCGAGATAAAAACAGCTACGGTGGCAAGTGTAATAGAGCCGCCTTACCCGGTTGTTTCATTCGACACTCCTGTAGAAAGGCTGGGCAGCCTGATAACAAAAGGCAATGGCGCCGTAATGGCAAAAGACGACAGCGGCAACCTGCATATCGTTACAAAGTATGATGTTATTCACAGCATGGCAAAGTAGTACACGATCACGATTAGGGTTTGACGGACTGCATCTGCAACCGTTCTCTTTATCGCTTTTAAAGATGGGCAGAATGCCCGCTAATTATGCTTCATTTTTTGATGCTTCTATTTCATGAAAATTTACTGCATCAAAAGTTTCTTCTTCTTATACTCTTCAATATTTCTTTTCTCCTCTTAGAAGCTGTCTAAAATTAGTTTAGACTGTAATATTAAAGCTTGAAGATGCCATAAAAAACCGGTAGTTGAACGGAGCGTCGCAACATAAGTGTGAATGAAATACAAATGCTGGTCTCCCCAAAAATCAAATTTAGACAGCTTCTTATATTTTGAGGCAATTTTTTGTGAGAAAGCCGCAATAGTTCAAAAAGTTACTTTTTAATCCTAAAAAGACAAAACTGAATTTAAAACTGCATCACTTACGGTGGTCAGCTTATACGATGGCAATAACCGATAGTTAAATGAGTTTAATAGTATCGCATTGCAACAAATATAAAATGACCAGCATTTTTAACAGGGCTATTATTCTCATAGGTTTTACCTGGGCTTTTACTTTTCCTTTAACTGCCCTTTCTCAAACTAAAACTTTGAAGTTTGAGCATATTGGTATTGAAGAGGGTCTGTCACAAATAAATATTACCTGTATCATCCAGGATAGCCGCGGCTTTATGTGGTTCGGAACAAGGGATGGCTTAAACCGTTACGACGGATATAAGTTTACCATCTACAGATATGATTCAAGAGATAATAATACTATAAGTAATAATTTCATTCAGGATATAGTTGAAGATGAAAACGCCAATTTATGGATAGCTACCGAAGGTGGGGGTATCAATAAATATGATGTAAAACATAACCGCTTTACCAGGTACATGCATGACAGCCGTAATCCTAATAGTATTTCAAGCAACAGCGCAATTAAAATTATGCCGGACGAATCAGGCAATTTATGGATTGCTACTCAGAAAGGAGGGTTGAATTATTTTGATTTAAAAACCGGTACTTTCCGTCATTACATGCACGCGGACTATGATGCAAAAAGTATAAGCGATAATAACATTATTACGCTTTTGAATGATTCTCATCATAATTTATGGGTTGGCACTTCTACAGGCGGCCTCAATTTATTAGACAAAAAAACAGGCTCTTTTACAAAATTCTATCATGACGACAACAACGATAAAACAATATCAGGCAATACTGTAAGCGTTATTTTTGAAGATTCGCGTCAGCGGTTATGGGTTGGCACCAGGGGAAAAGGCCTGAATTTATTTAATGAGGAAGAAAAAACATTTCTCAGGTTTAAACATGATGAAAAAAATGAAGGCAGACTTGCAGATGACAATATATTAAGTGTGAATGAAGATAGCCGCCTGAATATATGGATAGCTTCAGAAAACGAAGGGCTAAGCATTCTTAATAAAGACGCAAATCATTTTGACACCTATTACCATGACGATATTGATAAAAACAGCCTTAGCGCTAATTCAATTTATTCTATCTGCAGAGATCAGCAGGGCAATATGTGGCTTGGAGCTTTTAGTGGCGGAGTAAATGTTTTTAAAAAACCCACTGAAAATTTTTCTCATTATACGCATAACAATTCACCTTACAGTTTATCAAATAATTTTGTTCTTGATCTGTATGAAGATAATACAGGAGGAATCTGGATTGGAACCGACGGAGGAGGATTAAATAAATTTAACGCTCAGAAGAGCACTTTTACTTCTTTTAAGCAGCAAAAAAATCGCTTCGGAATTTCAGGAAATTATGTGCTTTGCATGAACCAGGACAACGATGGTAAATTGTGGGTAGGTACATGGGGAGACGGTATAAGTATTTTAGACGAAGCGACAAATGGCTTTACATATTTTAAAAATAATCCTGCTGATCCCAAAAGTTTAAGCGGCAATGATATTTACGCAATTCTGCATACCAGGAATAAAAAGACCTGGATTGGCACCTTCAATGCCGGGTTGGATTTATATGATAAAAGCACCCGCACTTTTAAGCATTTTAAATTTGATGCTGCCAACCCTCTCAGCCTGAGCAGCGACAAAGTTTATTCATTACTTGAAGACAAGCGTGGTAATTTATGGATCGGAACTTACGATGGCGGCTTGAATATGTTTGACAGTAAAACAAATACATTCACCCGCTTTCAACATGACGAAAACATAAATAGTATCAGTAATAATGCCGTTCCAGACATCTTCGAAGATCACAAAGGAAGATTATGGATAAGCACTTTTGAGGGCTTAAACCTATTTGACCCAGAATCTAAGCATTTTACAATTTATACAAAAAAGGATGGCTTGCCCAGCGATATAATCTATGCGGTACGGGAAGACAACAGAGGTAAGATATGGATCAGCACCAATAATGGCTTGTCTAAGTACGATCCAAATACAGGTACATTTGAAAATTTTACCCCGGAAGATGGAATACAGGCAGATGAGTTTAAACCTCACTCTGCTTTAAAAAGCCATAGTGGCATGCTTTACTTCGGGGGAATAAATGGCTTCAATGCTTTTGATCCTGATAAAATAGTGAAGAAAAAAGAAGTCTCTCCTTTAGTAATTACAAAATTCGAGGTATTTAATAAAGCATTGCCAATTGCTAAGGACAGTAACGATCTGTCTGAGTTAAAACAGGATATTACATATACTAAAGATATCCGTCTTTCTTATAAACAATCCGTTATTTCAATTGAATACGCCGCACTTGACTTCACCTCTAAAGACAAAAAGGAATATGCCTTTATACTCGATGGTTTCGACAAAGACTGGAATTTTGTAGGCAGCCGTAACACGGCATCTTATACCAACCTGCCTCCAGGTCACTATAATTTCAGAGTAAAATACAGAAATGATGCAGGTTTGTGGTCGCCTTCGACCAAAGGATTACAGATTACAATTGTGCCGCCATTCTGGTTAACATTGTGGTTTAAGATGATTGCTGCCTTATTTGTTATTGGAATTTTATATGCTCTTTTTAAACATCGGGTACAAAAAATAAAATCTCAGAAACAGATACTGGAAAGACAGGTGAAGGAACGTACCGAGAGTCTGGCACAAATGACAATAGATGAACGAAGGTCGCGTGAAGAGGCAGAAAAAGCACGGGAAGAAGCAGAAAATGCAAATAAAGCCAAGAGTATTTTTCTTGCTACTATGAGCCATGAGATACGTACGCCGATGAATGGCGTTATCGGTATGGCTACCTTGCTATCGAGCACGTCTTTAACACCCGAACAGGAAGAATATACCGAAACAATCAAAACATGCGGCGACTCATTATTAACTGTTATCAATGACATACTCGACTTCTCAAAAGTAGAGTCGGGAAATATGGAACTGGAAGAACACGATTTTGATCTTAGAGATTGCATTGAAGGGGTACTGGACATATTCGCTGAAAAAGCAGCCTCTTTAAACCTCGATCTTGTATATCAGATTGAGCATACTGTACCACCACAAATAATAGGCGACCCGTTGCGCTTACGGCAAATATTGATAAACCTGGTAGGAAATGCAATAAAGTTTACAACAAAGGGAGAGATATTTATCAGGGTAAAAGTTGCCAGCCAGGTAAAAGAAGATATTGAACTGCTGTTTGAAATACGCGATACAGGAATAGGAATTCCCAAAGACAAATTAAACCGCCTGTTTAAGGCATTTTCACAGGTCGACTCCAGCACTACGAGAAAATATGGCGGTACCGGTTTAGGTCTGGCGATAAGTGAAAAGCTGGTAAAACTGATGGGCGGCGATGTTGATGTAAAGAGTGAGCCTGGCGTAGGCACAACATTTTGTTTTACCATCAAAACAAAAGCAGGTGTAAATGACTCACGTACTTATATACACCTTAGTACCATCGGGTTAGAGAATAAGCACATCCTTATTGTAGACGATAATTATACTAACCGAAATATACTCGATGCACAGTTGAGGCAGTGGAAATTTATACCTCTCATTGCAGGGTCGGGCGATGATGCAATTGAACTGCTGAAAACAAATAAACAAATTGATCTTATCATTTCAGACATGAACATGCCCGAAATGGATGGTGTAGAGTTAGCCGAAAAAATAAAAAAAATAAGGCACGATATACCGATCATCTTACTTAGCTCTATGGGAAACGAGCAAAGCAGGCACCATTCGCATTTATTCAATGTCATTCTAACCAAACCAGCCAAACACTTACTGCTTTATGGGCATATTATCGATCAGTTAAAAAACAACGGGAAGGAGGAGGGTAAAGAACCGCAGCCTGGGCGTCTGCAGTTCTCCACAGATTTTGCAAAAGACTTCCCGATGAATATATTGATTGCAGAAGACAATCTTATTAATCAAAAACTAGCGCTGCATATACTTAACAAAATGGGTTATAAGCCAGACGTAGCTGCAAATGGTCACGAAGTATTGAATGGGGTAGCAGGTAAAAATTATGACCTTATACTTATGGATGTACAAATGCCTGATATGGACGGGTGCGAAGCTACTCAGTTCATCAGGCAGCATATTGCAACACAGCCGGTTATTGTGGCCATGACAGCCAATGCCATGCCCGAAGACCGTGAAACGTGTATGAAAGCCGGGATGGATGATTATCTAAGCAAACCAATGAAGTTAACAGACATAACAGAAATGCTTGAAAAATGGGGTAAAAAGATAGGTTTGAAAGCAGCCGCAGTTTAATTTTTACAGGTGTCATTTTAATCAAAAGAGGCGTAGCCCCAAACAGGTATTTTAACAACGAATTTTAATCCGTTGCCAAAAGATGAAAACTAAGGTTAGAACTATAGGTTCGGAATATACAAGTATTGCATAAGGAATATTCAGAAGGTAGTGATAATACTAACCCCCACCTTTTGAGCACTTTCCGCCGCTGTTGTAGGGTGTATCCCAAATTGTCGCATTCTACCAGGCGTTCCTACGGAACGCTTAACTACTTTCTCAATTGTGTTCTACCCACGAAACGTTCCTTTAGAACGACTGGTGGCGTAGAAAAATGAATGTATTTCCTTTTTTCGTTCCTTACGAACATTTCGTGCTGGTGCGACAATTTGGGATGCACCCCTGTTGATGTTCTTCACCAACAGCTTCTTTGCTCATTTGTAATTTGCAGGTGAAGAACACCTGCAAAGGCGGAAAGCTACAGCCATAACAATCACCCAATCTAATGTGCTTTTTTGAATGGCTGTTTCAGCAATTATTTTGTCTTTATAAGACTCATTAAAATAAAGGCGTAGTAGTTTTAATTGCTAAATTGTTCATCAGGGGAAATTCTAACACGGGTAAAAGGCAGACACATCAAAACCCCAGCTGCTGCCGGATTATCGAATGCCGCCATGAGTCGGGCAGGAATTTTACCATCAAATGGAGCATCCTGGCATCAGTTCCAATAAAATATTTCAGCGCAGGCTTCCGGTCTTCCAATGCCTTTTTTAGGACAAGAGCGGCCGTGGCGGCACTCACTCCGCTATTTTGATAGGAATTTGAAAACTTACTTGCTTTCTGCAGGTACTCCCTATACAAACTGTTCTTTCGGGCCAGTGCTTGCTGAGTTGAGTCGTTGGCTTTTCGCCAAATTTCGGTTTTAACGGAGCCGGGCAAAATGGCGATGGCTTTTATGCCGAAGGGGTTGAGTTCAAACCGAAGAGACTCCGTAAACCCCATCACCGCGAACTTAGCTGCATTGTAAAATTGGATGTAGGGAAACGCGGAAATACCTCCCACTGAACTTACGTTAATGATCCGGGCCTGATTCGGATGCTGCCGAGCATAGATGTGAAGCAGAGGTAAAAACTTCTGCACCATGGACACCATACCCCAGAAAAGAACATCAACCACCGCCCGGGCCTGCGCTATGTCGGCATCTTCAGTAGCAATGGTGTAATTAATCCCTGCGTTATTGATAATGGCCATCAGACCATCATTGCCGGCGGTTTCGATGATTTGCGTGTACGATTGTTTAATATGCGCGGGGTTAGTCACATCAAGCAGAATCGGTGTTAGCATCGCTGGGGCTTCATTGCGTAGTGCGTGCGCATCCGCTTCGCTGCGAACGGTAGCAAAAACAGAGTAGCCACTATTCGCCAGCAACAGTGCTGTTGCTTTGCCAATACCGCTCGATGCACCCGTGATAAGTACAATTTTTTTCATCTAAATTTTTGTTTTGCCAAAGTTAGACAGTAGTTTTATAATATACAACTATAGAGTATAGTCTATACTTCAACTATTTTTTCAACATCAATAGAGGTTATGTTAATAAACGAATTGTCAAAACGAACAGGGTTGTCAATACACACATTGAGGTATTATGAGAATTACGGTCTGTTCAGAGGCGTGTCCGTTGAAAAGGTAAAAACTAATAACTACAAGAACTATGATGAAAGTCTTGTAGAAAAAATAGAAATAATTAAAGGGGCAAAAGAAGCAGGATTTACTTTGTCGGAAATAAAAAATTTGTTGGATAGTTGGTATAATAAGCGGCTGTCCATAGGAAAAAAAATTGAAGTTGTAAACAATAAAATCAATGAAATTGATGCTAAAGTTCGTCAGCTAAAACAAGTTAAAAAACTTCTTGTCGAGGCTATTAAAGACATTGAGAACGGGTATTGCTAGTCTTCTGCTCGGTCGTCATAGCCTGACCGCTAACACTTTTGTTTTCCGCCGCTGTTGGTGTTCTTCACCAACAGCTTCTTTGCTAATTTGTAATTTGCAGGTGAAGAACACCTGCAAAGGCGGAAAGACTATAAAATGAACACTGAAGTTACATAGCGAAATACAGATGAACGGAGCGACGCAACGGCTGACTCATCATTGATATTAGCTGGTAACAAAAACTATTTTCATTTATTCAGGAGCAGGTTTTAAAAAGGATCGTTGAATTGCAGCAAGACCTTTTTTAAAATTGGTTATACTGAGTGCTGCATAAAATGTGCAGTGTTTTTTTTGGAGCCGGGCTGCATTACTACTATGAGGCTTACGTTGCGTCGCACTCTTGTACGCTTTGTTCAATTTCAGTGTTCATTTTATAGT
>CAXUMK010000053.1:0-17553 GCA_964251885.1 uncultured Segetibacter sp.
CGGCAGGTGGTGGATGGAAGACCCCAACGGAAAGATGATCGCCTGCAGCAAACTCGATTATATAGTTGCCAAGGCAAATGACATTCCTGAAAGATGGCTGAGAGCTGCGGAAAGAGGGTGAGTGGGAGTTGTGAGTAATGAGTTGTGAGTAGTGAGTGGGGAGTGGTGAGTGGTGAATGGTGAATGGTCAGTTGTGAGTTGTGAATGGCGTAGCGATTCTAAAAACAAAAACGGAAAAGAAATGAAGACTTTTACATGTGTTTTGCTTTTTGCTTTTTCATTTTGCCTTCTTATTTCATGTTCTGTTCAAAAACAACTTTCCAAAAAAGCGCATGCTGCATTAATAGATAAAGAAGATGTGGCATCAGCGCATATTGGTATCTCCATTTTTGATGCTGATAACGGCAAATATTTATACAATTACCAGGCAGACAAATATTTTATACCAGCAAGCAATACAAAATTGTTTACCCTGTACGCTGGTTTAAAGTACCTGCACGATAGTTTAGTTGCTGCAAGGTATACCATGCAGGACGGAACTGTGTTTCTTCAGGCAACAGGCGACCCGACTTTCCTTCATCCTGATTTTAAAAACCAGCCTTTGCTAAAATTTCTGCAGAGAAAAGAAATTAAGAAGGTTATAATCAATACTTCATTTGCATCGGAGCCTTTTGGAATGGGCTGGTCGTGGGATGATTATCCGTATGACTACATGGCCGAAAGAGACCCGTTCCCAATATATGGAGACCTTGCCACGGTCATTTTTGATGGCGACAGCATTCGCACTATTCCACCTGTTTTGAAACAGTTTGTATCGGGTATGCCAGTAAAAAATCATATTTGGTCTGTCAACCGGCAACTGGCAGGTCATTTTTTTACAATTGATACAGCTAACGGTTCGCTTAAAAATGAGAAGCAGACAACGATGGCAATGGAAAAAGGACTGTTTGCGGCGCGTTACCTTGCTGATACTTTGCATAAGGAAGCAGAAACCGAACGTGGTAAATTCAATGTGCAGCAAAGCACCCCGGTTTATTCTCAACCAAAAGATTCGCTGTTCAAAATCATGATGCACCGCAGTGATAACTTTTTTGCAGAGCAAACATTATTGATGACAGGCAATGAATATCTGGGAGAAATGAATGACCGAAGAATGATAGATACACTTTTACATTCAGACCTGAAGGATCTGCCCGAGAAACCAAGCTGGGTCGATGGAAGCGGGCTTAGCCGCTACAACCTGTTTTCTCCGCAAGATTTTATATGGCTTTTAAACAAACTAAAAAATGAGTTCGGACTTGAACGGTTGAAAGTGATTTTACCAGGCGCAAACGATGGCAGTCTCGAAGGATTGTATAAAGGTTATGAGCAGCACATTTATGCAAAGACGGGTACAGTAAGTAACAACCTGGCATTAAGTGGTTATCTTATTACCAAAAAGAAAAGGCTACTGATTTTTTCAGTTTTAGTGGGTAATCACAAGGCCTTTAATTCTTCTCTGAGAAAAGAAATCGAAAGTTTTATAACTTCTGTAATTGATAAGTATTAAGGAAAAGGGTAAATTTGAATCAAAGCTTTTTATGCAACAGATAACAGATACCCCAAAAGTATATTCTCTGGAAGAATATATAAAAATGGATGAAGCAGGAACGTTGCGTCATGAATTTTACAACGGAAAACTTTTTGCTATGCCGGGAGAAACGTTATTGCATAATGAAGTTTGCACACGTCTTTTAATGCTGCTGACAAATGCTCTTAAATCAAAAGGCTGGAAAATATACATAGAGAGTGTGAAAGTGCAGATCGAAAACGAAGAAATTTATTTATATCCTGACATTGTTGTGATGAACCCGGAACAGGAAACAGAAACTTCTTACCGAAATTATATTATTCGCAAGCCATCTTTAATCGCCGAAGTACTTTCTGACTCAACCCGCAAATATGATTCTACTGATAAGTTTATTCAGTATCAAAAAATCTCTTCTCTCAAATATTACCTACTTGTAGAACCTGAAAAACAGGTAGTCATCTTTTATGAGAAAGATGATAATAAAGAATGGTCAGCAAAAACTTATACAGAGCTGACAGAAATGATTGCATTACCATTCTTTGAAACAGAATTGGCACTCGCTGGTATTTATTCTTAAAGCTATTCAACTGTTTTTAAAATTTATTTTTGTCAGGTAGTTTATGATAGATGGCCGTTGTGCGCCGATCACAAAGCTTTTATATTGTGCAGGAATGAAAAAGTGAGTAGAATTTTTTGAACCAGGCAGAATTACTACTATGAGTCGACTGTTGCGTCGCACTCTTCTACTTTTTATTCTTAATTCGACAAGCCATGGAGTCGCTGATTTATCTCTTGACAACATTAATTCTTCTGTAAGAAAAGAAATCGAAAGTTTTATAACTTCTGCAATTGATAAGTATTAAGGAAAAGGGTAAATTTGGTTAAACGCAATTGAATGAAAGTCGCTGAAGACATACGATACACCTTTGAAGGTTATTTGAAGCTGGAAGAAACAGGTACAGTTAAACATGAATTTTATTACGGAAAATTATATGAAATGCCAGGCGCTCCGGTTTTGCATAATAATATGTGCCTTAGGCTTTTTTTAGTCTTGCACAACAAACTAAATCAGTATGGTTACCAGGTTAATGTTGAGAATGTGAAAGTGAAAATTGAAAATGAAGAAATATATCTATACCCGGATGTACTGGTCACTAAAGAGCATTTTCAAACGATGAAAGATTATGTTGTTCATCAGCCCGTTTTAATTGCCGAAGTTCCGCAAATATGATTCTACCGATAAATTTATTCAGTATCAAAAAATCTCTTCTCTCAAATATTACCTGTTGGTAGAGCCTGAAAAACAGGTAGTTATATTTTATGAGAAAGATGATAGTGGAGAATGGTCTGCAAAAACTTATACAGAACTTACTGAAACGATTTCATTACCATTCTTTGAAACAGAATTTGCACTCGCTGGTATTTATTCTTAGCATCATTCTGTATACACTTGTAAACATCCTGAACTCTTTTCGGCACGCTTCTGCTGCAAACCTTTTTTCCGCTACCTTTCTTTAATCAAAGTTGTATGCATGATAAAGTTTGCAGTAATTACAGCCCTAGCTTTTCTTGCTTTAGATGCGTCTGCACAGCGAGACAGTTCTATTCCTAATTCGTCGAAAACTCTCTCTCAGAAGATAGATGCATACTTAACTTCTGCTGTCAGCGCCTATGCCTTTACCGGTTCGGCTTTGGTCGCGAAAAACGGGAAAGTAATTTTTCACAAAGCTTATGGATATAAAAACGTAGCAGCTAAAACCAGCAATGACACCGGTACTAAATTTCCCATACTATCTATTACAAAAACGTTTACTGCAGTAGTATTGCAGGAATTGCAGCAGCAGGGACAACTATCACTCGATGATCCTTTAAGCAAATACTTTCCTGATTTACAGGAAGGAGATAAAATAAAGCTCCATCACCTGCTTACACATACTTCGGGTCTTGTCAATTACACTGATGCCATTGATGAGGCTGACTCCGCTATCGTTTGTCATCCGGTTACCAGGCAACAGGTGCTTGACCTTTTTTATAATAAACCCCTTCTGTTTAAGCCGGGAAAAGGTTTTAGCTATAATAATTCTGCCTATTTTTTATTAGGAATGATCATAGAAAAGGTATCAGGCAAATCGTACTATCAAAACGTTCGTGAACTGATTTTCGAGCCTTTGGGAATGAATAACTCCGGCTTTGATTTTATACATCTTCCCGCAGATGCCAAAGCAACCGGTTACCAGTTTTTGAGCGACAGGCAGCAAAAAGCATATCCTTTTCCTGATTCAACAGTTACCTATTCTGCTGGTTCTATATACAGCACAACTGCAGACATGTATAAATGGACGCAGGCCATTGCAAAAGGTCAGTTGCTTTCAAAAGTCGCATGGCAGCAGGCGCTTGCACCCAGGGGAAATGGTTATAGTTATGGTTTCCAGGTTGGGGCTTTTGAAGGGAAAAAGTATGTAAAACATTCCGGCGGTTATCCCGGTTATGTTTCTGAATTTACTTACTATCCTGATGAAGATGTAACCATCATTCTTTTAAAGAATTCAGGTAATTACGGGCAGGACATTTGGCCAATTACTATGGACCTGTCAGATATTGTCTTCAATCTGCCTTACGATTTGTGGCGTCTTCGTACTCCGGTAAAACTGCCTGAGGATATAATGAGGCAAAAAGAAGGTCTGTATACTTTAAATAAAAGAAAGGTGGCTTTTTCTGTAAAAGACAACCAGTTGTATATCATTCTGCCTGGCGGTGATCAGCTTCCTCTTTTAGCGGAAAGTGAAGACTTATTTTATCTTGAAAACTACACTACACAGCTTCACTTTATAAAGGACGAAAAAGGCGATGTTGAAAAAGTGATGGTACGCGAACGTGGCAAAGACTTCTATTGGAAAAAAATAAAATAAACGCGATCAAATGACCCAATATATTAACTGGAATGGAAAGATTGTGGAGAAAGATGATTTTCATATTTCACCCGACAACCGATCGTTCAGATATGGGGATGGGCTATTTGAAACAATGAAAATTGTAAATGGAGATATCCTGCTTGCCGGTCTTCACTTTACGCGTTTTTTTTCTTCTCTGCAACTACTCTCATTTGATGTGCCTGCTCTTTTTACGCCTGCTTATTTTACAACGCAGATACAGAATCTCTTAATAAAAAACAAGCAAACTTCTCTTGCACGTGTTCGGTTGATGGTTTACCGTGGCAATGGTGGTTTATACGATCCTGAAAATCATTATCCCAATTTTGTTATTCAAAGCTGGCCTTTAAGCGAGACCATTAACGAACTAAACAGCAACGGCCTCGATATAGATATTTATACCGAAGCCAGGAAAGTCTGCGATTCCTTTTCCATGATAAAGAGCAATAACTATTTGCCTTATGCAATGGCTGCCTTATGGGCTAAAAGAAATAAACTGAATGACTGCCTTCTCTTAAATCCATATAATAACATTTGCGACTCTACCATCGCCAATGTTTTTATTGTGCAAAACAACCTCATAAAAACACCAGCTATTACCGAAGGCTGTGTGAATGGGGTAGCAAGATCGTACTTACTCAATTGCTGTAAAAAAGACAACATCGCCATAAGCGAAACAACTATTTCTGTACACGATATAATGGATGCTTCAGAAGTGTTTTTAACCAATGCCATCAGCGGTATCAGGTGGGTAAAGCAATCGGGCGGTAAGACTTATAGCCGTCCTTCTGTTGCCAGTCAACTGTATCATGATTACATGAAGGATAGGAAGTGAGGAGTGAGGAGTGGGGAGTAAGGAGTAAGGAGTAGGGAGTTGTGAATGGTGAAGTGTGAAGTGTGAATGGTGAGTTGTGAATGGAGCAGATGCTTATTCGTTGATCTTTTTATCTTCCTCATTGTTGTTTTATGTTAGCAAAAGGAGAGGAGACTACTTTGCAGAAATACTATAATTGTCGAGAGATACAAGTGACTCCTTAGCTTGTCGAATAAAGAGTGAAAAGTATACGAGTGCGACGCAACGATGACTCATAGTAGTAATTCGGCCTGGTTCAAAAAAACTGTCATCTGCTCACAATCCTTTTTCCAAATGGCATAAGGGAAACTTCTATTAGTTTAAAATGCTGCAGGCCAAAAGGTATACCGATAACAGTCAGGCATAAAACAATACCGAAAGTAAGATGAGCCAATGCAGTAGCGAAACCACCACAAAAGATCCAAACCACATTCAGCAGCAGAGAAAGGCAACCCGAAGAAGCTCCAGAACTGACAGCCTGCAAACCAAATGGCCTTAAAACGAACAGGCCGATTTTGAAACACTGCAATCCAAAAGGAATACCGACAACAGTTATACAAAGTACCAGTCCGCCAATAAAATACCCCATTGCAGCTATAAAGCCGCCAAGGATTAACCAGATGATATTGCCGAGTAGATTATCAGGGCGCATAAGAGATAAAATTAGAAGGTCAGGTTAATTCAGGTTCTGATATAAATGGCAAATCTTACGCAGCCGGAATAAAAACAGAAAGATATATCTGTTTCATTTCGCTGTTGCTGTAATCTGGCATTCGGACAAAGAAGGAGGAATACTGAACCACAAATACACGGAAAACGCAAGTTGCACAAATCTTTCTCCTGTGTTTTCGTAATTCAAATTAACACAAAGACGGTTAATATAAAAAAAGACCTCCCAAATGCGGAGGCCCGATTCTAACGTTGCTTGCTTTATTGTTTTTTATTTTTTTGAAATCTTAACGACAGACACATAGTTAGCATCGTCAACTTTTACAATCACTGTTTCTTTTTCATTTGCTGCTGAAATGTAATAAGCGCCTTCTTCTGCACCTTCAAAACGGATCGCTTCTTTTACAGTATAGCTGCCAAATTTCTTTGAAAAATCTCTTTTTGCTTTTACAGAAAGCTCATCAAGCGTAATGGCTTTGCTGGTGCCAATCATATCACCATCAGGTGAGTAAAAAGCTTCCATTTTTTCATTGTTCAAAACAAAGGTTGCTTTAGAAAAACCTTCACCTGAAGTCCAGTTAACGTCTGATGCTTTTTTAAATTGACTTTTAAAAGCTGAAAGTGCAGATGCGTTTACTTCGGTTCCTGCTGCGAAAGCGCTGGTGATACATGTTACTGCGAATAATGCAGCGATTAATAACTTTTTCATAATTGTTGTTTTTATAGTTTTTTAAAAAATTGTCAGTTGTTTTTGTTTGACAAGTCAAAAGTAGATGCCCGAATGCCGGTAACAAACCGGATTGTGATGAAATGAAATGAAAACAACAGCCCGTTTGATAAACGGTAAACCTAAATAGCAGTTTTTTCGCTGGAACGCTTTATTGACGCTGCTTTCAGGCCAATTTAAAAAGTGTATCAAAAGTAAGAATTGGCTGTTTGAATGAAAGGTGGGTAAGTAACAGCAAAGGATGAATGGTTAACCCATAATATCTAAAACACAATAGCATTATCAGTATCTAACAACTGCAATCAATCATAATCTCCATTCTCCATATTCAATTGATGCACCATTTTCACACTCGGATCTTCAATAAGTGCATTACTGATTGCTGTTGCCAAAACAGATTCTCCTATTACTGCTGCAGGACTGCTACCTTCTACAATTGAATGATTAGTAACACGCCTGTCATAAAATACCGACAGGAATTCAAATGTATTACCTTGTCTTATAAGGGGATAGAAAACATTGCGTGCATTTATCCATATTACTCTTCCATCACAAAAACCAAATGCTTTCCTTTCAGGCATTAAATCATTGCCATCCGTTTTGGTATATAATACAGCACCTTTCTTATCTTTTTCAAACTTGAATTGTAATACAGAAGGATTGTTGTTTACAAATTCGTTAAAGGTTTTATAAACACCACGGTTCAACTGTTGCGCCTGCAGGATTGGCTTATTAAAGCTTTGCTGGTATCGCTTATCCAGGTCAGAGGCGGTGTAGGCATTCCTTTTAAATATTCTGCCTGTATCTATCAAAGCTGCTTTTGCAGCAAATGCATGTAGCACCTTTGTCAAAACGGTAAAATCATTTTTATCAGCAGTAAGAGACGTTGCAATAGTATCAAGTCTCAAAGCGGCATAATGATTATTTTCTTTAGTTAAATAGCCTTCTGCCACAAAAAGCAGTTTGCGGTAAAGTCCTCTTGAATTGGACAGTTTGCTAATAGAATCAATCTCTGTTATTCTTAACTGTTTTATATAACAAGTAAGAATTATGCCGGTTGAAGTGAAGTTAAAATTGGGATTGCTATTCAAATACTTCATCAGCGAAACTGATGTACTTTTTTGCATTGCTACTTTAGAATAAGTTTTAGAAGAAGACAAAGCAATTTTATTGATTTTTACTCCTATATAACTGCTGTCTGCCCTTACATCTTTCACAATAAATCCGTTGAAAGGCAAGCTGGTGAGATTAGAGTCAAGAGGATCTTCAGGTAAGTCAACAATGACTTTGTAAGATGCATTAATCCAGGCGCTATCCTTTTTATACTGCCTGTCGTTTTGAGAATAAGACTCTATAAAAAGCAGTATTGAAAATAAAGTAAAGATGTATTTCATGATGATTAAAATAAACGAAAAGTGCTGCAAAACAAGTGAATTATAAAACGGAGAAATTATATGAAATGTTATAAAGGGCATAAAAAAAGCATCACATGTGATGCTTTAGATAGAATACCGTAAATTTCTATTGTTCAGAATCATGAGATTCTGCTTCGTCCTGTTCGTCTGTCAACCGTTCGGTGGAAGATTGAATATCCGTAGCAGCCTCTCCGGTTCCAACCAGTCCTTCATCATGCATTTCACCATCTCCTATAGTTGAAAGTACCTCTTTTTTAGCATCGTCAACTGCATAATAGTCGTCCTCAGGCGTGGCATTATCGTTATCAGAAACAGGTTGCGATGGTAAAGTACTCTCCGATGTAGCAGATGGTTTACCGGCAGGCTCGTTGGTTTCAGAATCGCTGGCGGCGTCGTTTTGTTCTTCGTTCATTTGTAATGAGTTTTAAAATTTAGATAGCAGACACTATAGTTGTGCCAGCGGTTATTATGGGGGGAGAAGAGATGACAGAGAGAGGGATGACAGATGAGAGATGACAGGTGACAGAGAGGGGAATGACAGATGATAGAGAGATGGATGACAGATGAGAGATGACGGATGACAGAAAAATATTCCGCCGCTCCGCTTCTGTCATCTGTCATCCAACAACTGTCGACTTTTTTGTTCCTGTCATCCGTCATCCAACAACTGTCAACTTTTTTGTTCCTGTCATCCGTCATCCACCAACTGTCAACTCTTTTGTTCCCGTCATCCGTCATCCACCAACTGTCAACTTTCTTCTTCTCAGTATCATTCCAGAAAAGCCATATCTTCTGCAGAAAGACTAATGCCAGCAGCTTCTACATTTTCTTCAAAATGTTTTAACGAAGACGTGCCCGGTATGGGTAAAATCCAGGGCGAACGATGCAGCAGCCAGGCAATATTAACCTGTGCGTTGGTTACACCGTATTTCTGCGCAATGGTCGCAATCCTGTTATCCTTTTTTTGACCGGCTGTTACAAGCGAAAAGAAGGGAATGAGCGGAATTTCGTTTGCCTCACAAATGTGAAGTACCTCTTCACCTCCGCGCGTCTCTCCATGCGGCTCTTTAACGGCAATGCGCTGTGCATGACCATACATGTTTTCTACAGTGGCAATGGCACCCATACCCATTGCTGCCTGCAGTTCTGCAGCGTTTACATTGCTTACGCCTACGTGCAGTATTTTCCCTTCCTGCTGCATCGCAAACATCGCTTCCATCGATGCTTCAAAACCCTTATCTGCATGCATCACCCTAAAGTGTACTAGGGTTATCTGCTCAAGCTTTAGCGTACGCAGGTTGTTTTCAATACTGGTGCGCAATTGCTCGGGCTTGTTAAATGGTATCCAGCTTTTGTCAGGTTTGCGGGCGCCACCCACTTTGGTGCAGATCACCAGGTCGCGGTTGTAAGGATACAACGCTTCTGCAATTAGCCGGTTGGTCACATCTTCGCCGTAATAATCTGCGGTATCCAGGAAATTAATACCATGTTTGGCCGTTCGCCATAAAATTTCCAATGCCTCGTCCCTTCGTGGCGGCTCGCCATAAATGCCTTCGCCGGTAAGGCGCATAGTGCCATAACCCAGGCGGTTAACGGTTAAGGGATGGCTGCTTTTACCTGCTATTGTAATGGTTTGTGAAGTGCTCATATCTATTGTAATTTTTTGCCTTGCGGCGGTTATTGATATCATCAAACAAACTGCAGACAAGTAAGTTTAAGAAAGTATTTACTTAACCGAAACTTTTTCGTCTTCAATTAGAAGAGACAGAAAGAATATTTTTTTGGTAGCCGGCAGTAGGAATTCTATTTGGCTGAGGTTGCGTCGCACCCGTGTACTGTTTGGTAATTCTATTCGGCTTTTTTTGAACCGCAAAAGCATAAAGACACAAAGTAGCACAAGGAAAAAATTATGCTTTTAAAAATAAATTAACTTTAGCCCTATGAAACAATTTTCCTCATACATTTCGATCAATCCTGAAATACGTTTTGGTAAGCCATGTATAAAAGGCACACGAATAACAATAGCCGACATTCTGCAATGGCTCGCTTCGGGCATGACATACGCACAAATACTGGAAGATTATCCGTCGTTAAAAGAAGAACATATCTTAGCAGCACTTGCATTTGCTGCCAACAGAGAATCTATTATTAAGATTATAGCTGCTTAACATGAAACTGCTGCTTGATGCCAATCTTTCATGGCGGTTAGTGAACAAGCTAAAACCATATTTCGATGATTGTTTTCATGTTGACCATATTGGGTTAACCATTCCTGCAAAAGATACAGAGATATGGGATTATGCCTTAGTCAATAATCTTATAATTGCTACTAACGACGACGATTTTCTAAACCTTGCCAATTATAAAGGGTTTCCACCAAAGGTAATTCTCCTGCGCACAGGTAATCAAAGCAATGATTACTTATTACAACTGCTGATAAAACATAAAGAGGATATAAGCGCTTTGTATACGTCTAAAGATTACGGATTTTTAGAAATATTTTGAGGATTGCGCAAAATTATATGTTATCACAAAAAGGAATTTCTGTAACTACCTTTTATGCATCTTTCAAGCAGCACTCGTGTACCCGATGAAACTGTATTCAACTTTTTAGAACACATCACCTCATTTTTTTTGATCAAAAACAGTAGTTGCATTACTTTTTCAACAACCACCTGAAACCAAGGCCAACATAGCCTAATGACGTATTGCTTAAACTGGAAGAGAGTATAAAAGAATTTACATGGGGTTTGTCGCCTGAAGATGAAGCGGTTCCATCCTTATATTGACTATGGCTGTAACCTGCGTATAAAAGATTGCTTAGGTAAGCCTCAAAAAGAAACCGTTGTGAGAGGCGATAACTAAGACCCGGCGCAAGGTTGGCACTAATGCCATAACCCGTGGTTCTCGTGGTCGTTTCATTACCTGAATTGGACTCTGCTATTTTTCCAAAATTATAAGTTGCGGAACCGGCGGTGGTAATCGTAAAATAAAAGTTATTTGCCAGTCTGATAAATCGTTGAGAGAAAAGACTGACTCCGAGCGAGTGACTATAAATTGTAGTAGTATCGATACTGGTTCCAGGGTTAATAAAGATCGTCTTTTGGCGATTGTAGTTATACAGTAACCCAATGCCAAAAAGCTGGTTTGCTTTTGTAAACCAGCCAAGAGAAGGGCTTGCCGAAACATTTGTCAGGGTGTAAGCCTCATAATTATTGTAATAGTATTTACTATTACTCGTAGAGAATCCAATATTGCCGCCAAGTACTTTTTGCCCCTTGTCAAACTGGGCAGCGGCAAATAATACCGGTAAAAAAGACAGGAAGAAAAGCGTGTAAATTTTTGTCATAAATGATTAGTTTACAGCTATGACATGCACCCTATTTAAACTGACGCCTGCGGTTTTCCTAATTAACTTTATTTAACTTATTTGAGTAAGCTGTAAGAGTGGAGCTATTTTATTTATGTACCTGGCGGCAGGAATTTCTATTAAGCTTGCGTTGCGTCGCTGCATCGCACTGGTGTGCAGTTATGGGTGCTTCGGCTAAGTTTACATTTGATTATTAGCAGTTGTACTTTATTCGACATTAATCATCCTGCTCCCGGAAAGTCCTGCTATCATTAACATTAGTAATCCATTGGAAATACACTTAAACAAGCAGGCGGCTGGATTATTAAAATCATTTTGTTTTATCAGTGCTATTTTTCAAATCCATATTTTCTAATCTTTTGCAGGTTAAGACTTGCGATAAATGTATTTCTTTCTGAAAGAGGTTTTTTGCCTTCTACTATTTCTGCCATAAACCTGTATTCAAAGTCTTTTAAACGTTTGTTTTTTCTATCCCAATTAACAATTTCCCGAATTAATTCAAGAGAAATATCAGGATGTTTTATCTTTTTAGTTTGTTCGCTAATTTCATCAATAAGAAACAATAATTCCGGCGCTTTCTGTGTTACTATGTCAAGAATTTTATGTGCATTACTAATTTCTATTGATGTCAACTGCCTATTGAAATGCAATCTGTTTGAAATTGTGTTTGCCATATCACTCAAATATTTTGTAAGCCTGTTTTCTGTTTGCCCCCATCCTTCAATGTTTTTCCATATTTCATAATGAACAGAATTGATCCTTTCAAGGGATGCTTCAAATTCTGCTTTGGCAATTTCATCATCCGATACTTTTTGCCTTTTTGTTGCTCTTGTTTCTATATCATTTTTGAGTGATAAAAAATCAATGTTGAAATTTTCATTTTTCACAGCATTCCAGCATTCTTCTTTTTTGGCATATTCGCTATATAATGAACCAGGAGCATTCTTTTTTATAAATGCTTCCATCTTAACCATCGCATTGTAAAGAAAATTATTTATCTCATCTGAAACAGATTGATTCTTCCAGATTTTATAAAGGTCAAGTTTATAATCAAGCTGATAACCCAGCCATGCTATTGAATAAGGAACTGTTATATATCTCATGTCACCAATTGCATTTGGCTTTACGCCATATACTTTTTCTGCTGCCCTGAAAAGGATGGCTTTAGCTATCGCATCTTCAAAGAATATATTATCAGGTTTCTTATCAAAATTGTAATTCATGAACTGCACATAATTCTTCTGATTTCCTCTGACAACAAAATGAGGTCCTATCACCAGCTTCTTTCCTTCATATACTTCGTGCCAGCTGTTTACATATTTTGCCAAGTCTTCTTTAGAGAAGACCTGATTTTTTGGGTTTTTTATTTCAAACGCTTTCTTTTTTGAAGGCGTAAATCCGTATTTAAGAAAAGCATTTTTATACTGTCCTCTTGCTCTTTCATAAAACCAAGTAGTTTGCTGTGTCTCTCCATTTTTAGACGGTGCCCAGATAGCTCTTGACAATTTTTCAAGTTCAATATGAGAAGGTTTATTAGAACTTAAATCAACAACAGAAACCTTGTTTTGAGTATTTGCATATTCCGAAATTCTTCCAACTATCTCATTGAATTTATCTTTTTTCTTTACTACGGATAATTTAACCGGAACGTAAATATCAGATATGATTGCTTTATCCTTCTTCCACGTATGATAAATAGAAGCAGTTGTTTGTCCTCCATTAACAATCTGAAGGTCTTTTACATAACCTATTGCTTTGCCTTTTCCATTTGGCAAATCAACAAGCTCTACTTCTTCGGCTGTTGCAGCAATTCCATTATTGAAAGCAAGAAACATCTGTGGTTCTTCAATGATTGTTTTGCGAATACCCTTATTGATTTTTCCTGTAAACTGAAGAAATGAACGGACGTTTTGTTCAAGCAATCTTGAACCAAACTGCTCATAAATATTTGCAAGCACTTCTCCCGGAATTACAGAAAGAAATGACTGGTATTCTTCGTTGTGATTATTTGCTGTTATACAGGGAAGCGCAGCATTGTTAGCTGCAAAATTTATTTCTATTGGTATTCTTGACTTTTCTGAAAGATTAAAGAGATAATTGATGTCAACAACACGGAAATAAACAGTATAACCTGCAATCTTTTCAGAAGTCTTAAAGTCGGCTTTTACTTCTCCGTCTGTCAGCAGAAAAATATTTACCCTGGTTAAATACTCTTTTATTTCAGGTGCATTTGCAATTGTATGGGCAAGATCAAAAATTTCAGAAGAAGGCTCTACAACAGATGCATAATCTTTATAGACGGCGTTTTTAAAAAACTTTACAAGACGTTCAGCCGCTTTTTCCGAATCGGGTTTTGATACCAGAAAAATTGCGTCTGTTCCGTTAAAGAAAGTAATGAACAAATCAAGTGTTTCATAATTCTCTGAAAGCGCATACGCATTTATTTTATGCTCGACTCCACGTTTGCTTACTTTTTCATCGTAACATAGCCTGTAGTTTTCAGTTTCACCCGCTTCTGAAAGTATAGATAATGTTAAGTCTGTAAAAGCTTCCTCCGGTGTTGTACCTTCTTCAGCAGAAATCAAAACCGCTTTAACTTCTTCCTGAATACCTGTATAAAACTTCTGAAGTTCAATGTTCTCAAGGGTTCTCATTCGTTGCAGTTATTTGGTTAAAAAGCTCTGTTTCTGTTCGTGTAAAAGATAAACAGTCGGCAACAATAACTGAATATTTTACATCACCTACTCCATCACGAATTTCATTCTCCGTTATTCTTGGAAATGTGCTTTCTACTTTATAAATATTTTCCTGTCTGATGTTATATCCGGAAAACTTATAAAGCTGTTTATGAATTTCAAAATACCCAACTTCAAAAAGTTTCAATCTGAATGAATTTAGTTCCGGAATGAAGCTTTGTAAAATTGTTTCAATCTCTTCTACAATCTGATTAAGTGTTTCTCCGAGATTATTTCTAATATCAAGAGAAAAATGAAAAAGATAAATAACCGGAACAATAGAATCATCCAATTGCCTTTCGCTGCTAATATGTATTTTCTGGTGATTGTTTCCGTGTGTTGTTTTTACTTCTACAGCCCAATTGCTGTAATGAAAATCCTGAACAGTGTTTGAAGGAACCTGCCATGAATCGATACAGTATTGTTTATTCCTTGAGTGATTAAGAAATTTTCGTAAGAAATAGAGTTCTCCGTATAATCCTCTTTGTACTTCTGGCGATAGTCCCTGTTGCCCCAGCTTTTCAAACAGCGTTTGCCATTTTGCAAGACGATTCAATAAGTCTTTTATTAAAATTTTTTCATCCGTTATTGAAGATATTTGATTTATTAGATCTTCACACAGAACTGAAAAAACATCTTTATGCTGTTGGTTTAAAAGTAATATCAGTAACCAGGATTTAGTCGCATCCCGTTCATTAGGAACAATTTCAAGTTTGATGTCCCGAAACTTATTCCATGCCTGTACATTATCAATAACTTCATTTGAAATATGTGCAGCAATACAACGTAATTTTTCAGGTGCTTTAAGAGCTACGTAAACATCAGATAAAACCGTTGAAGAATATCTTTTATAAAGTATTCCTGAACGAAAAGAACTATCATTTTCCAACTCAGTCCATATAGCATCAATCTTCGTCATCGTAACTTTCTGTTTCGTAATCAAAATCAAACCGGTCAAGTAATTCATCCTTCACTCTGTAAGCTACAAATGCATTATAATTACTCTTTGGAAAGCTGATTGCATAACCAACGATTGGCTTATCAGGATTATAAGCTGCTCCTTCACGATATGCTCCCTGGGGGTCAAGCAAGTAAATCAGCATTAGTGGATTGGCTGGGTTTCGTATTTCATTTCTAACAATCTGACCATTTGGGTATGAAGGCTCACCCTGCTTATTCTTTAGTAACCAATGTTCTCTGGTCAACTGCATTGCCCTGTCATATTCTTCCATAGACAAATCAATAAATTCATCTTTTGGAGAAAGAATATGAGATTTTCTAAGGTAGTAAATATCATCGCTGGAATTGTTGATGTCTTGGGTTCTTATCCAACATCCAATTTGTTTATCACTGTCATTAAACGGAATTTCATATTCAAATTCTGCATTTGCTTTAGACATTAATGCAACAGTCCAGTTTGTAAGTTCGCCGTTTGGTAATTGAAGGTTAATAAAGCGAATTAAATTATTGGGTTCATAAGCCTTCAAATTTTCAAAAGACTGAAACTTTCTGAGATAATCTTTAACCTGATTAGCAGAAATATCATTCCATAAAAGGCCGTTGTTCTTTGTTTCATATACGGCAGGCAACGATTGAATTAACTGTTTTGTAATCTCTGTGTTATTATCAATTGCTGCCTGACTTCTCTTTAATTCATAAGATTCGACCAATCTTCCTGACCAGCTAATTTGAACAGGTGTTGTATCGCGCATTTTATTGGAAGCAGTAATTTGCAAAACGCCTGGATGAGTTCTTACCTTTAGAGCGTATTGTTCCGGCGTTGAACCTGCAACATCTGCCATGTAGTCAAATTCCTCTCTTAACTCTTCCGAAGCATGAGTAATATGACAGAACCATTCATTTAATTCTCTGCTTGTAAACAACCGGCATAAATCAACATATCCCGGACGATAACCAAACCATCTGCCCATTTGCATCAACGTATCGTACATTGTTGATGCTCTTAAATAATAACTTACAGAAAGTCCTTCAAGAGTTAATCCTCTGGAAAGCTTATCCCCTCCGACAGCAACTACAGATAAGCCATTCGGATGATCAAAGTAATTTAAAATGTCGCCTGAACCTCCATTTATTGCTCTTACCTCAATTCTTATAACAGCATCGTGCAAATGCTGTACAACATCTTTCCATTCATGTACCTGAATCATGATGTCAATTTCTGCAAGAGACGAATTCAGAATTTCCTGTGAGACAGTTTTGTAACTTTTATATCGAGTATCTCCTTTGCTGATGTCTTCCTCAAAAGTCTTTCTTAAATCTTCAAGTACAAGGTCATTATTTTGGTCTATTCCAAGTTTATAGTGCTCAAACGCATGCAAAACCAATTCTTTTATTTCATTCTGCCATCTCACATATCTTGTTACATGCACAAGCATTGAATTATGCTCATTCTCCTGACTTCTAAGCCTTCTTACTGCACAGGTAATAATAAAACATCTGATTGCTCTTTTCAAAGACTCCGGTAATGCTGATGGCAACTGGTCGTCTTTCTTATGCTTATCGGGAATGTAGGCTGAATAATCATTTATTCTGTTTACAATCCGCAATACAGTATCAGATGTCTCATCATCAGCAACTGGTCTGAAGCCAAACACTTTTTCAGGACCAATATAATTAGAAGGTGCAGGAAGATTAATTACAAAATCACGCGGGAAAATATCATTTTCATCAAATGGAATAAAAATGTTTGCAAATGGTGTCGCTGTATATCCAACATAACCGCTTTTTATAAACAAATTCAGTATTTGTCTTATGGCATTATTTATTGCACTTCGTTTTTCCGGATCATTTGAAACATTAATAGAAGCATTATCTGCTTCGTCGTCTATCAGCAGCAGAGTTTTGCTTCTGATTTTACGAATACCATTACCTTCATCAGCGGCATGACTATATAGCCATCTATACAAATTTTCAAGACGGCTTTTATTTTTCTTTACGACTGCAATTATTGGTTCATTTGTGTGAAAAGAGTATGTTCCTCTGCGGCTAAAATCGCCTGCTTCATCACTTGATGTAAATGAATGTGCAGGATATATTCTTTGACCAACACCCGCTCCGATAATGCTTGTTCCGGTATCGTAGGCTCTCTGGTATTTTGTATCAAATGCTAAAAAGCCTTCATCAAGCCTGATTTGAGTTTGAGTTCTTAGATTATTATGCATTCCTGCAAGAACAATTATAAGATTGTAACCGGCATCAGCAGCTTTACAGGTTAAACCGGTATAATTTGAAGTTTTTCCTGATTGCACCTGTCCTACAACCAA
>CAXUMK010000053.1:17563-26010 GCA_964251885.1 uncultured Segetibacter sp.
CAACCAACCCTTGTTTAGCGAACCCAACGTTTGAAGCAGGATTATACAAACCATCAAGAATTTTATCTGTAAGCCGGTCGAGATGAGCAATGGTTTCAGGTGCATAGTTTTTGCGAAACTGTAAATAGGTTTTATACCGTTCCCAAAAATTCCAGTTAATAGAATTTTTATTGTCGTTTATCCAATGCTTTCTTCTTTCATCTGCTTCAATCATTCTGAATTCTTCAACTCTTACTCTGTAAAGCGTTTCTATTTCACGAATAAGAAGATTGCGGTCAATGTCTTTAAATCTTGGATTGCCCAAAACGAAATCAACCTGTCTTTCAATTTCTTCTTTTGTAACGGAACCAGCTTCAGGCAGCAATGTTCTGATTGTAAGAATAGCATTATTAAACATCAGGAGTTTTATTTAAATATTCAATGTATTGCGGATAAAAATTAAAGGGTTCAATGCTTAGTATAATTCCTTTTGCCTGTTCAACATTTTTGCCATTATTAAGTAAATTTTAGTACATAGCTTGTATTGTCCGAAGAATTAAGTCATGATTTGTTCCTTCAAATGGTTGCCCATGAGGAATTTCATTTTCGTTTTCTTTCAGCGTAATTAAAGGCACAGGAATAGTTTCTTCTATAAAACGTAAAGCCTTTTCAATTTCATTTTTTTGAGCACCGGCATTGTCTAATAATTGTTTTAATACCGGATGATTACGGTTCAATTTGTAAAAACGTTTTTCATGCCGTTTATAATCTTCCCATAGAAACTGGTCTTCGCCCTGAGAATGTTTTCTTTTAATTATTTTTCCTTTATGCCTGTAAACTTCAACTGCCTGTGCTCTTACATCTTTGGCTACTGAAAGTATTTGCTCTCTTAAACGCTGAGGAGGTCTTGCGACTGATTTTTTAATATCAATCTGCCATTCATCGTCATAGTTGTTTGGCAAGTCAACAAGAATTCTGCACAAATCATAATGAACTTCTTTTTTAAAATTACCAATGCCTAACCAGTCGCCGGCAACCAATAATCTTTTATTTCTGTAAACATAAAAGCCCTGATGTGCAGTCCAGTTATCTTTAGGACCTTTTCCATAATTATATTGTTCTGCTGTTAATTTGGAACGGTGAGGTAGTACAAAACCCTTTACCATAATATTTCTGTTATCAAGAAAAAAATCAGGTTTCAATTGCAACCCATCACTGCCAACCATAAACGGATCCCACGCTTCAATTGCTCTGCCTTTAAAATGTATTTTTAACCCTTCGGTTATGAAGCGGTGAAACACCATTGATAAGTGCTTTTTAACTCCATCCATCGCCCGCATAAACTTGTCTACTGCCTCAATGTTTTCAGCACTTACTCCTTTAACAAGCCTGTCAATATCCCACCATACAACAGCGGTTCCCTGTTTGCTGCTTTCAACCTGTTTTAAAATTGATGCGTCAGGGTAATATTTTAGTAAAGACCATGATTTAACCTCATTTACATATTCCAAGTCCCAGCACCACCAGGAAGTTTCACCGGCTGTAGTTTTAGATATAACAGTAAATTTTTTGCATTGAGAAAATGAGGCAGTTTTTAAACCTAATCCAAACCTGCCAAGGTCTTTTAGCTCACGTATATCAAGCGGATTTTTGCTTCCCGGACGCATTGCATTGATTAACTCTTTATCAGTCATTCCGCAACCATCATCAATGATTGATATAGTTGTTTCTTCCCCTTTCCAGTTGTAATCAATCCAGATATTTTTAGCACCTGCGGTTATTGAATTATCAATAATATCTGAAATGGCTGATTCCACGGAATAACCAATCGCCCTGAATGTTTCTATCATTGAAGCAGCTTCGGGTTCGGCAGATGTAGTTTGGTATTGAGAATAATCAATAATTGAGGGCATACTTTAGAGTAGGTTTTTAATTTGCTTCGCAATTGCAAAAGCCATCAACGGCGGCACCGCGTTTCCAATCTGCTTAAATGCAGCAGTTCTAAACCAGCCCTCTTTAATTCCCTCGAAGTAATAATCATCGGGAAAAGACTGAAGTCTTGCAGCTTCTCTTACTGAAATAGAACGGTTTTGAATTATGTCGGGATGAATGTAATAGTGACCGTCTTTAGCAATGTGTGCAACTACAGTTTGTGCGTAGTTTAAATTGTCTGCAACAACTTTAAACCTGTCAAAAAACGAAGATGTGTTTTTATGTGTTTGTAGTTCCTTTGGTAAATCTATATAGCTTAATCGTTTCGAGGTTTGCCAGTTGATTACAGCAAGCTTATAAATTTCTTTATCTTGATTAGTATGGGGCCTGCAAACATGCTGAGTAAGTACTTCTATTCCATTTCTGATACCAGTCTCTTTTAAATAAGTATTAATTGACTGTTTATACTTCCCATTTTTATCAAGCCCTTCACCACAGATTAATTTTGGAAGGTCTTCAAAGATTGACTTTACCTGATATACTTTTTCCTTCTTCGGCTTCAATTCAGGAATTGACAAACGAAGCTTTCTTTTGTGTCCAATAAGAATTATTCTTTTTCTATTCTGTAATACCCCAAAATCTTTTGCATTCAACAGTTGGTGTTTTACTTCATAGCCTAAAGTTTTAAAAACTTCAACCATCTTATTATAATACTCGCCATTCCCGGCGGATAACAGACCTAAAACATTTTCAAAAACAAAAATCTGAGGTTTGAACTTTTCAAGGTATTTGGCGTATTGAAGATATAAATGATTACGGGAATCATTTTCCATTCCATCTTTACTCCGGGCTCTGCCAACTAAAGAATAGGCCTGACAAGGGGGGCCTCCAATAATAACATCTACCTTTTTTTCTCTAAGTTGAGTGTGTATCCTTTTGAAGATTTCTTCATTGTTGTCGTCTCCTAATGGAAGATTTATAACACTTTTCATTTCAATTTCAGGAACAAAAGAATAAAGGGTCGGTCGGTCTATTTCCCCTTTTAAGTAGTCCTTGTAAATCTCAAACTTTCCAGCAGCTTTCAGGTAATGAGATGCAGTTCTTGTTTTTAGAGTATAACAAGCTGCTTCATCCATTTCTACATGCGCAATAGGATTATATCCAGCTTTTATAAATCCTTCTGATAGTCCGCCAGCACCGGCAAACAAATCAATATAGTTGAAGCCCATTTAAAGATAATAATGCCTGTTTAGGCTGTAGTGAATTAGGCTTTTTAGATAGAAGAAGGAAGAGGAATAAACTTATCCATTCCTGTTTCTATTAAACTGACTTCTAACATCAGATTATAAATGTCAGCACCTTCTTTTTCACATACTGCAAAACAGTCTTCCATTAATTTATTTCTTTGATCAGCCTCATTTTTTGTGTAACAGGGCGTTCCTGTTTTGTAAAAAATATAATCCTTGAAATCATCATCAGGATGAAAACTTACTTTTTCAGTAATAAGTTGTTTTGCAAAAGTTGCAACATCTTCAAGGTTTTGTACTTGGGTTAACATCTGTAGTCATTTTAGTTGTTCAAGCAATTGTGTGAGTGTTGTGTCTATCTTACCCGATTTCAGATCACATTCAAAAATAACAATAATTTTCCATCCGTTTTCAATCAAGTTTCTCAAGGCTTTCTTATCATTCTCTACATTCCCATTAATCTTATTCAACCACCACTCCGTCCTTGTCTTAGGTACAACAAAGTATTTACACCCTTCATGTCCATGCCAGAAGCATCCATGAACAAAAATGACCGTTTTGTATTTGGGTAAAACAATATCAGGTTTACCGGGGAGATTTTTAACGTGGAGACGGTAACGAAAACCATGTGCATGCAGAAACTTACGAACCAGCATTTCGGGCTTGGTGTCTTTTCCCTTAATGCGGCTCATATTAAAACTTCGCTGTTCAGGTGTATGTACGTCTGCCATATTGCAGCACAAATGTAGCATCCTTCTTATTAGACCTGTAAACGCTTTTCCTTCTCCTGCAGGAGAAGGTGCCTGAACTGGGATGAGAAGAAGGACGCGGGGATTAGGCTCCTGCTAAATTCCATTGCTTTGACAAAATCCTTCAAAGCAATATCATTTAGACATGGTAATGTAAAAACATTGATAACTTATTCCATTGTCAGCAGTAAATCTGTAAAAAAAGTTATTAATCTCGTGGAGTTGGTAAGGGTGTAACAAAGGAGAACTTAGTTTTTAAATCTTCTAATTTGCCACCATCTTTAAGATGTTGCTGAATGGCTTTTTTATCGTCCAGCATTTTTTTAAAAATGAAAGCACCTTTAGAATTAAGTGACTTTTCTATCTGAGTGTTTGTTTCCATATAATACAAATCTACAGAGTTTTCGAAGAACAATATTTACTGTTCTCATGTTTTACAGAAACAGCTAAGAACAAAAATGACCGTTTTGTATTTGGGTAAAACAATATCAGGTTTGCCGGGGAGATTTTTTACGTGGAGACGGTAACGGAAACCCTGCGCATGCAGAAACTTACGAACCAGCATTTCGGGCTTGGTGTCTTTGCCCTTAATACGGCTCATATTAAAACTTCGCTGTTCAGGTGTATGTACGTCTGCCATATTGCAGCACAAATGTAGCATCCTTTTTATTAGACCTGTAACGCTTTCTTTCTCCTGCAGGAGAAGGTACCTGAAAGGCGGATGAGGTAGAAGGACGGGAGGATAATGCTGCTGCTATACTCCACTGTTTTGCCCAAATCCTTAATAGCAATCTCATTTGATTAAGGTGAACAAATTGGAGGAGAAAAGAATTAAATTTGAAAAAAGAAATAGTATGTCTGTCAATCCTCAATATACTTACGATAATACAGGCAATCCTGTTGGTGTTTTTCTATCTATAAATGACTGGAATAAAATAACTGAAGAATTGCATATTGAATTGCCTGAATGGCAAAAGAAGTTGATTGATCTTCGTTTACAGGAGTACCAGGATAATCCTTTACAAATGGAAAAGTAAAATCATTAACGGTTGCAGAATATTGTAAAGACCTTTTTACTAACGTTGTTTGTTACTACTGTATTACTATCGCTCCTGTTTCTTCGTTAAGTCACCAAAATCAAGATTATAAATATTCCTTCTCTGGACTAAAGATCTATAATGGCAAACAATCTTATACGGAGAAGGTAGGTATTCAATGTTGCGGGCCCCGGCCAATTGCACCTGGGCCCGCTAACACTGCTTTTGCATAAGGAGAATAATCAGGCCGACGGAGAGGCCGTGCCTGCCGGGATGTCCCAGGTGTAGGTCTTGATCATACCAAGCATGGTCGTTTTGGCGTCTTGCTGCTTGTACTCAATTTTCACGGTCCTGAAGACCATCTCGACCTTCTGCATGACAATGCCATCTTCAGTCCCCGAGTTAGACACCTTGGTGATGAAGACTCCTTCCATCGACATGGTGAAGTAGGTCTCGGGGCTTCCCTTGCCGGTCGTCTTCATCATCTCTAACTGAACTTTAGGGAATGGCTTGCCGGTACAAATGTAGCCGAGAAGTACAGTTGAAGACGCGTCGAAGAGGTGCTGGAAGTTGATCGTGCCCGGATTGGGCTTGCCAACACTGGCGCCGCCGCCTTTGGTCCAGCTTGTGTCGGCTTCGACTTCCCAGTCCCAGCCCTGAAGCTCGACCCATTTTTCCTTGCCCTTTTGTATCGACTCGCCGTCGGCTTTGTCGAAGAAACTTACGAATGCATTAACTGGCATGTTGGTTCTTTTTTTTGTTTTTTTAAAATGGGTTTATTACTTAAGATTTTAATACCGGCAAAAAGAAGGGTCAATTGAAAATTGTTTTTGAAACTCAATTGCCCCTGGTTGTTGCCGGAATTGACTGCAACACCATGTAGTTGCAGCCTTATCCTGATACAATAAACAAACTCTTTTTGGCATTTGCAATGCTTTATGCCTTTGTTTGCTATAAATAAAATTTTTTCAAATGGTCAAGCCTTTGTGTAAGTAAAGACCCGGCACAATCAGGTTGACAGTTGACTGCGGGATTGCTTCGCCTAGCTACGCAAGGCTCTCAATGAAGCGACCATGGAATACACCGGGTGCATTCCAAATTGTCGCTTTAAAATTATTGTCCTTTTGTAATTTCAAACGTTCGTCATTGCGAGGAAAGAAGCAATCCTACTGCATTAAAGCCTGATTTAGAATGAGATTACCTTGTCGTTCCTCCTCGCAATGACGATTACTAATTTTGAGAGAACCGACAATTATATATACACCACTTCTAAAAGCATTTAAATCAAAAGACTCGTTGTAAGAATTCTTGCAAAAAATATAGATGATGAGATGGAAAGACTTGAAAAGGAAAAGAACTGGACAACTGAAACTTATGAACAATGGGGAAATGAACATTTAAGAATACCCTATAAAAAATGAGAGTTGTCATAGACACAGATATGATGTAAGGGATTTTACCATCAGCGGTTTGTAACGATAGGCTTTATTCCCTCACACATAGATTTTATAGTGTAGTAAGCTTCTTCTGAATTCTCATCTTTATCCAGTTTTATTTTAACTACACCGGGAGATTTTTGTATATAAAATGTAGTATGATTATCAAGGGTAATGGTGCCATCTATATTCGTATTTACAAAAGACATGTTGCTGCTTCTTCCTATCTTTTTGTCCATGTATTCTTCCACATCTCTTGTTCTGCTTTTATTAAAATATGCCTTCATCGAGTAAGAATGATCTGAATTACTATAGGTGATACTGATGTTTTTATCGTTATGCCTGCACGACATAACAACGATGCCCAAAAGTGCATACAAGAAAATGTGTAACTTTTTCATTTTAATATTTTTCGTAAATAAATAATAGACACCTGATTAGCAAATGCTAATTCAATTGTTTGCGTGAGGTTGAAGCAGGGAAACTATTGAAGCTGTTATTAAAAGTAGCAAATAAAAACAAAAACTTATTTTGTCTTTACAGGCGGTGTATGCGCTGTATAAGCGGAAGATAAAGCAGCCCCCTAAATCCCCCGAAGGGGGACTTGAAGAATACGCATGAAACCAAAAATGGGCTTGAGGCCGGCTTTACTGCTGCTCATAGTAACCTTGATGAATAGTGAACAGATGGTACAAGTGTGCGACGCAACGATGCAAAATAGTAGTAATACAGACCGGCCCATAAAAACTCCTTACCCATTTTATGCAGCATTAGATGTAATGTAAGAAGCCGAGGCGTTCTTTCTCCTGCTATTTTTTCTTACTTTTCAATACATCTTCATAAGCAGTATGTAAAGCATCGAGCATAAGCTGGCTGTCGACCCTGGCGAGTTGAAAAGTCGTTGCGCCATGCAAACCCCATTTGTTGGGGACAGGATAAATGGCTTCTTTATCAATCAAACAATAAACAGATTGATCAGCAGGTGAAAACATTACATTGGCGGTCTGGCTTTGCTCGTGCAGCGTTGCAAATATTCTTTTGCCAACTACTTTAAATGCAGTCCTTTCAAAATGAGGTGAGGCTATCGTGTTTGGAAGTGAAAGAGCCAGTTCGCTGAATTGATCGCACGTCATGGTTTATTTCGTTAGTTGGTTGTTTTTATTCCCCCTTCTCCACTTGTGAAGAAGGGAAGGGATGAGGTTCTCCCGTATAACCAAACAGGCACCGGTCTTTTATCATGGCAGCTACCTCGGCGGGAACGAATTCTTCCCAGCCATGTTCGCCTTGTTTTATCATTTGTAATACTCTGTCTGTTTGCACATTCAGGTTGGTCTTGTTGTAGTCTTCAATGTCTTCTATTTTATCGTTTGCGATCAGGTAACGGTAAAGGTCTATCAGGTGCGGCGGCAGATTGAACCGCTGGCAGTTTTGAATGATACCATCGCGTAAAGTAGGATAAATAAACAGCTTTACCTTGCGGCTGAATAAGGCAGCAAAAGACTCGAGGATGCCGCCGGGAAGGGTTTTATAATGATCTTCAGAAAAAATATATTCGAGGTTGGGATAACCCAGCACAACGGCCATCTTTAGTTTGGTAATGGTTGACAGGTAAGCGACCAGCTTATAATACTCGTGAAAGTTAGAGATCATTACCATTTGCCCCAGCGAACACAAAATATCCACCCGGTCGAGAAAGTCTTTCTCATCTATTTCGGCAGTCAGATCGGCGTTCCTTTCTTTAAGCGACTGCAGGGTAAGCTCTGTAAGCACCACTACATTGCTTTTGTCCACATCCGGCTCTTCCAGAAACTGGTTTAAGCCGGTGTTCAACATATCGAGGTGCACATTGATAATTGGGCGGAAACGGCCGCGTACCACCACAATGTGCTTTTTATACAATACTTCGGAAGGTTGCAGGTTTTTTCCGTCCGGGCCAAAGAGCGCAGCATCTGAAAAGCCATTTTCAACCAGCAGCAGACTCATCAGCCGGTTATCTACTGTAGTGAAATCCGGTCCTTCAAAACGGATCATGTCTATCTGAAAGCGGTCTTTTGACAGGTCGTCCAT
>CAXUMK010000054.1:0-10501 GCA_964251885.1 uncultured Segetibacter sp.
GTCAAAATTTGTGGAGATATCCCATCCTGCAAATTTATCTCCCGGATTAGCGCTGAAAGGAAAAGCGCCTTCAGTCTGAGTAGGGTTATTTGGATTGGGCAGCGGACTTGCCTGACCTGTTGGATAAAGCACGAGGTAACGTCCCGGATTTTTCATTACCCCTCCGCCAAAAGTCCAGGCAAATTTATTTTTAGCAAACCAGATGCGGTTATAAAACATGGCGCTTAGAAAATACTGTGCCGGATTATTTGGGTCGCTGTTACTAAATCCGTTTACGCCGCCGCCTTTTTCAAATCCCAGGTCACCTGTTAATGAAAATGCCGCCTGTGTTATGCCGTTTGAACTTTTATTGTTGTAATATCTTACTAAAAGACTATTGTCTGAGTGAAATCTTTTTCTGTCGGGAATAGCGGCTGCATCTGCGCCGTAGTAGTCATTGGTAAGTAACTTTATGTTGCTGTTAGGCATCCATGTTATGTTAGCGCCTAAGCCGGGTTGTTTATTAAACCGGCCATAACTTTGCCATCCGTTAATAATCCAGGGTTCAATTTTCAAATGCTTTGATGGAAAAATCTGAATGCGCACCCCGTTAAAAAACCAGGGTGTATTATCAGATGTAAAAGATGCCTGATACTCCCAGTTTTCTACCTGATAATAAGAGTTAAGTCCGATATAAGACAAAAACAGTCCTGCATCTACATTTATGCCATGCCATTTATTAAAATGGTATCCTGCATAAGCCTCGCTTAAATAACGGTACACGTCAGCGAGCTGATACTGCCCTCTGTAAGGACTGATATCATTACGGGGAATTACAATCGACCTTGTTCCATATTGCAACATAACTCTTGCGTGAGCATTGTTGTAAATAAAATCACCTCCTATAAGCAGGTGTGAGAGCTGTACTTCATTATTGCGTGCTAAAGCTGTAGAACCTACTACAGTATTGTCGTTAGGGTTATTATAAGAATGCGTATAGTTTAAATCGAGTATAACGCTTGGTATGAAATACTTTCCATGGAATACGGTAGAGTCTCTTCTGTCACTTCCGTTCTGCCAGTTTGTTTCTATTCCATCAAATGGAACTTTGTCAGGACCTGTATCCTGAGAACTTGAAATACCCTTACCCTTCTCCTCAGATGGAGGAGTTTTAATTGCGCTTGAGTCCTGTGCCTGTGCCATCTGTAAGCTAAGCATTACAGAAGCTGCTAAGAAAATCTTCTTCATAAAAATGTTTTATCTCTCTTTTTGTTTACTTATTTGATTCAAAAACTGATAGCTATTGAACCTGTTAAAAAATTATCGGTATCTGTTCGTCTGTTGTCTTTTGTAAAAATTTCGTCTTTACTTTTTAAAGCCCTTGCCTCTATTCTTACCAGGGTAAAAGGTGTGGCACTATAATCTATATTGAATGTGTAGCCCGCTGTCCTAAATCCGTTAGGAGTAGCAGTGCTGATAATGACCTCATGCGGGTCGGCATAATATTCTCCTCTTAACGCAACCTTCCATTTATCGCTGATTATATACCTTAACCGTAAAACAGGCGCATACCATACATACATGGCGCTGCTCGCTTTTTGTTTTTGTTCGGCGCCTATATCAAACGACGGCAGGATGCCTAACTTACCAACCGTTATTATTGCATACAGGTTGTGGTAATAACGCATCTTACGTGCACTGTCTGGCTTGTCGGTGCCTATAAAAGTGCTGTAATTTACCAACAGGTTTTTCGAAGGTGTATATTGAATTTGTGTTCCGAAACTCATTAACGAATTGCCATTCAGTCTTGTTATTCTCTGCCAGCCATTCAATGCCAGGCCGCTAAAGAGCCATTTATTGTTATTGCTTGTGTAGGTTATTCTGGCGCCTCCTTCATAATAAGGCGAGTTATCTGCTACAATCGTTCTTGTTATGTCCCAGCAGTCTTTTGACGTAGCGCTTTCAAAACCAATATGTGATACGAAAACGCCCGCATCAAACCATAAGTTTTGCTTACCCAATTTTATACCTGCATTGGCTTCATAAATATTTTTTAATGTGGCTGGTTCGGTCGTATAATTTGCATTCATATAATTGCCAGCCGCTACAGCTAATGTACCTCTCACTTTATCGCCACTATAAGTACCTCTAAAGATGGCAAGGTTAATATTGAATTCATTGTGACGGTTGTGACTATAAAAGAAGGCTGGTTTATTATTATCCGGCGGCCTGTTAAAATCATAACTGTAATAGGCTTCCACATAACCACTGAAGGTTAAAGGATTTGCGGGCTTAGGCTGAAGTGGTGTCTTTGAGGTTGTATCCTGTGCATATACAAACCTGCTTATTATTATTGCCAGGCAAAGCATTTGTATTTTCATATTTTTCAACTTCAAGCTCTCCGTATATCTTGTAAATAACTCTACGCTATGTCTTATTTCTGCGCATCCAATGCTACATTCAGTTTCAAAACATTTACCTTCTCGGGACCTAACAAACCCAGGAAGGATTTATCAACCTGTTGTGCTACCAGCGCTTTTATTTTCTCTTCTGAAATACCTCTTTTTTTTGCAATTCTTGCCACCTGTATATAAGCTGCCTGAGGTGAAACGTCGGGGTCTAACCCACTGCCTGATGCGGTTACCAGTTCAGAAGGAATGTCGCTCTTTTTTACTGTAGGGTTGTGTACCAAAAAAGTATCAATCCTGTCTTTTACCGATTGTAAATAATCAGGGTTAGAAGGACCTTTGTTGCTGCCACCGCTGCCTGCAGCATTATAGCCTACAGCAGAAGGACGGCCATTAAAATAATTATCGTTTGTAAAGCTCTGACCTTCTATTGCGTAGCCAACTACCTTACCATTTACAGATACTGTCTCACCCTCGCCTTTAGCAGGAGCCGCCTGTGCAATGCCCCATATCAACAATGGATATAACACTATAAAAACAACGATGCAAACCAGTGTTAAGCGTATTGATGGAAGAATGTATTGTTTCATTTTTTTATTTTTAAATTTGCTGTGTGTCAAGGTCTATTAATAAAACCCCCATTATTGGCTATGCTACTGCCATTTCTGACAAGCCAGGAAAGCAGCAGGCGAACAGAAGATTTCGTCGCAAAACGAAAGTTGAGTTGCTGCAAGGCAAAGAACTTTTTACACTTCATAAGCGTCAAACTACTCCGTGGGATATGCCAAAAGATGGAAAGCATTATGTGAAAAATCTTGAGAAAAAGTGGTTGCGGAAATGATCTTTAAAACCAAATAGAAATAAGCAAGTCAATTAACTTTATTCCGGCAAAAGGAATAACTACCCCGCCAAAACCATACATCAACAAGTTTCTGCGCAGCAATGCACTTGCACCAATAGGCTTGTATTCAACTCCTCTTAATGCAAGCGGAATAAGCATCGGAATGATGATCGCATTGAATATAACAGCCGATAAAATGGCGCTTTCAGGACTGTGCAGCCGCATGATGTTCATGCCCTGCAGGCTTGGAATAGAGGCAATGAACAAAGCCGGAACGATGGCGAAATATTTTGCCACATCATTGGCAATTGAGAAGGTAGTAAGTGTACCGCGTGTCATCAGCAACTGCTTTCCTATCTCCACTATTTCAATCAGTTTTGTCGGGTCGTTGTCAAGGTCAACCATGTTGCCTGCTTCTTTGGCTGCGGCTGTTCCGCTGTTCATGGCAACACCTACATCTGCCTGTGCCAGGGCGGGTGCATCGTTTGTACCATCACCCATCATCGCTACCAGTTTACCGCCCTGCTGTTCCTTCTTTATGTAGTTCATTTTATCTTCAGGCTTTGCCTCGGCTATAAAGTCATCCACACCAGCTTTATCAGCTATGAATTTTGCGGTTAATGGATTATCGCCTGTAACCATCACTGTTTTTACACCCATCTTTCTTAAGCGTTCAAAACGTTCCTGTATTCCCGGCTTAATGATGTCCTGCAGTTCTATCACACCCATTGCTTTATCGTTGCGGCTAACTACCAGAGGAGTTCCACCATTGGAAGAAATGGTTTTTACTCTTTCTTCTGTTTCAGATGGAAAAGGATTGCCAGCTTTAACAACCATACTGCGAATAGACTCAAAGGCTCCTTTACGAACTTTTGTACCGTCAGCCATATCCATACCACTGCTTTTGGTTTCAGCGGTGAACTTTATAAAATTGGCATTCTGCGTATCAAAAGAAGATGGGTTTAACTTTCCCAGTTCTACAATTGATTTTCCTTCGGGAGTTTCATCTGCAAGAGACGACAATACCGATGTTTCAATAAACAATTTTTCTTCTACGCCATTTGCCGGATAAAAGTTGGTAGCCTTCCTGTTGCCGATAGTTATAGTACCTGTTTTATCGAGCAGCAAAGTATCCAGGTCACCTGCTGTCTCTACCGCTTTACCGCTTTTGGTGATCACGTTTGCACGCAGGGCTCTGTCCATACCGGCAATACCGATGGCGCTTAATAAACCGCCTATAGTTGTAGGAATTAAACAAACGAATAAAGCAATAAATGCAGAGATAGCGATAGGCGTGTTAGCATAATCTCCAAAAGATTTTAGTGTTACACAAACAATGATGAAGATAATGGTGAAACCTGCCAGCAGTATAGTCAGTGCAATTTCATTCGGTGTTTTTTGCCTTGAAGCTCCTTCTACCAGGGCAATCATTTTATCCAAAAAACTTTCCCCGGCCTCGGTGGTTACTTTTACTTCTATCCGGTCGCTCAGCACTTTGGTACCACCTGTTACCGAAGATTTATCGCCGCCTGCTTCACGTATTACCGGTGCGCTTTCACCCGTAATGGCGCTTTCATCAATAGTAGCAATGCCTTTCATAATCTCACCATCCATTGGTATGGTGTCTCCTGCTTCGCAAATAAATATGTCGCCTTTTACCAGTTGTGATGAAGGAACTATTTTTATTTCAGGACTGGTGATGTCGCCCACTGCAAATACTTTTTTTGCGGGTGTATCCTGCCTGGTTTTTCGCAGGCTTTCTGCCTGTGCCTTACCTCTTGCTTCTGCAATGGCTTCTGCAAAATTTGCAAACAGCACGGTTACCAAAAGAACGAGGAAAACGATAAAATTATAGATAAAACTTCCCTGCGATTTTTCTCCTGTTAATATCCAGATGTACACGCCAAGCATAATGGCGGTTCCAATCTCAACGGTAAACATCACCGGATTACGAATCAGGATAGCCGGATTAAGTTTGATAAAAGATTGTTTGAGCGCTTCTTTCATCAATGCAGGTTCGAAGAGTTTATTGCTTTTATTGCTTGCCATTTTTTATTTTTTTACCAGCTTTTGTTTTTTAATTGTACATCGTTGTGTCACTCACTTGTACGGTAAATCTCTTTGCTACGACCTCATCCTCCATCTCCTTCTCCTGCAGGAGAAGGAGCGGTACAGCATAATATGCTCAAACATTTTATCTTCCACATCATCTCTTATAATCGCTCGTCATTGCGAAGTACGAAGCAATCCCCTTGCTTGTAAACATTCCTACTAACAGGAGGGATTGCCTCGTCATTCCTCCTCGAAATGATGTGCAAGTCGTCGTACTACGCAAAGTGCAAGTCGTTCCTCATTGCTATTCCGTACAAGAGTGCGACGCAACGATGATGAGTAAAGAACTTCTGTTCGGACCATAAAAATTCTCCTTGTACTTTCTTCAAGTCCCTTCAGGGATTTAGGGGTTTTCAAGTCCTTTAGGGATTTAGGGTTGGTTTTATTTCAAACTAAAATATTCTGCAATTGGTCCTAGCGCTAAGGCAGGGAAAAAGCTTAATGCTACCACAATCGCTATCACTGCAAATACCATTATCCCAAAAGTGGAGGTGTCTGTTTTTAATGTACCTGCACTTTCAGGAACAAACCTTTTATTAGCCAGAATACCGGCAATAGCCACCGGGCCAATGATGGGTAAAAACCTTGACAGCAGCATCACTATTCCACAGGTGATGTTCCAAAATGGAACGCCATCGCCCAGACCTTCGAAGCCCGAACCGTTATTAGCGGAGGATGAGGTAAACTCGTACAACATTTCGGAGAAGCCATGAAAGCCCGGATTGTTTAACCAGCCGGCATACGTCTTGGGATCTGCAGAATATAAATGAGAGGATAGAGCAGTGAAAGAAAGAATAAGAAAGGTATGCAGCAAAGCGATGATCGTCGCAATCTTCATTTCTTTGGCTTCAATTTTTTTACCGAGGAATTCGGGAGTTCGTCCTACCATTAAACCGGATATAAAGACCGCGATAATCATATAAATAAAGAAGTTGAGAAAGCCTACGCCCACACCTCCGTAAAACGAGTTGACCATCATGCCCAGCAGGCAAAACATACCGGTAAGCGGGGTAAGGCTATCGTGCATCGCATTAACCGAACCATTAGATGTAACTGTCGTTGTAATACCCCAAAAGGCCGACGCAGCAGAACCAAACCGCACTTCTTTTCCCTCCATACTACCCAAATGCTGGTTAATGCCCATATTGGTAATGGCGGGGTTGCCTTTCATCTCCTGGTAAATGGAGGGAATTAAAAACAGCAGGAAGCCGACTGTCATTACGCCAAAAACCATCCATGCAAGCCTCTTTTTTCTGATGACATAACCCAGGGTAAAAACCAATGCTATCGGAATAAGAACGATGCAAATATTTTCTACCATATTGGTAAAGTAATTTGGGTTTTCCAAAGGCACGGCAGAGTTGGCCCCAAAAAAGCCTCCGCCATTGGTTCCTATTTGTTTTATTGCAATCATGGCTGCTGCAGGTCCTCTTGATACATGCACTGTATCGCCCTGCACCGATATATACTGATCTTTGCCTTTAAACGTCATAGGTGTACCGTTGAACAACAGCAGCAATGCGACAACAACAGATAAAGGCAACAGTACTCTTGTGCAGGATTTAATGAAGAAGTTGTAAAAATTTCCTAACTGATCAGTTGTTTTATCCTTCATTGCCACAAATACAACCACACATGCAGCCATACCAACACCGGCGCTTACAAATTGAAACAACGTTAATATCAACTGGCCTAAATAAGAAACACCTGTTTCGCCTGAATAGTGTTGCAGGTTGGTATTAGAAACAAAACTAACGGTAGTATTAAATGCAAGGTCTGCACTCATAGATGGATTGGCATCAGGGTTAAGCGGCAGCCAGCTCATATTCATCAATATAAACATAGACAGCAGAAACCACACAAGATTAATGGTTAGAAGCGCCCCCATGTGCTGCTTCCAGTTCATCTGTTTTTGCGGGTCGATGCCGCCAAGTTTAAAAAACAGTTTGTCTAATGGATTAAGCACAAAGTCTAACCAGGTCTTTTCGCCCTCGTATACTTTGCCCATGTAGCGCCCCAGCGGAATAGCCAGCAACACCATTACCACATACATAACTACAACGCCAATAATTTCTATGTTCATAATTAATAAGTTTGGAAGGGTGTTGGGTTAAAGGCGTAAGGTTGTTGCCTCATGCCTTTTGCCTTATCCCATTTGCCTTTTTTAGAATTTCTCCGGTTTAATAAGCACATAACACAGGTAACCAAATACCAGGATGGAAATGATAAATAAGAGGATCATAACTTTAGATTTTATCGAAAAAATTAATTGCTTTAAAAAAAAGCCAGAAGCCTAAGAGACCGGCCAGGATGAGAATAATGGTGAGCATTGTTTTTATTTGTGATGAAGAAATATATTTTCTTATGCTGTCTGCCGCCAATTGTTTGCTCACAAACCAGACCTTAACACCTGCTGCACGTAAGCAGTATGCAAACACAAAGGCATCAAAGACTGCAGCTTGTTTCGCTCTTCTCTGCTGCATGCATTTAGTAACGACGAGAAAGAAAATATAAATACATTCTCCATAGCGTTCTTTACATTTTCGTTGCCATTAAAATAGATTTTCTCTGCAAGAGAGAAGCACTGTTTTACGCCCGAAATATCATGGTCTGCAGCTTTACGTTTAGTAAAATTTGCAAGGCATTGTACGCTTTTAAAAATATTTAATGCAGGAGAGATTGCCTTTAGTTCTTCGTTTAGTTCGGGAAGCTCGTCGGCCATACAGGCAGGGACTTCGTATTGGTTAAGCATGTTTTTTACTTTTAATTTTTTTTGGGGTATAGAATAAATGCGATCAATCCGTTTAATATGCTTCTTTAACTTTTAATTCCATTTATTTAAAAAAGTAATCTAAACTTTAAATATGCTATATATACTGCAGCAATAGCAACCAGGCAAACTGCTACAACCAGAACTATCTCTTTTAAAGAAGTTTTTTTCTGTATCATATTGTTTGTTTATTTCATCACGCGCAGTATAAAACCTGCTATCGCACATAGCAAGTATAGAGTGTACAAAAGGCAGAATATGTACACTAAATGAATAGGTCTTATTCTTATATTCAATTGTTTGAAAAGCTGCTTCATGTATACTTTTGACAGAACTTCCAATATTTACTATTTCGTCAATTGAATAAGTAAGGCAGTAACAATGATAATGACATAAGCTATCGGAATGATAACATGCAGTCGTAGCTTTTTACCTAACCCGATGCAGGGATTTTTCATTTTCTATAATTTGTGTTCTTATAAAGCAACTATGAAACCACATAGTGCCGGAAATAGGAAAAAATGACTAAAAGCCGCAACAGTAAAGCATTTCAGTAATATTAAGATTTTGAATATCATTTTCAGAAGGTTGCCTACCCTTCCGTTTTGGAAGGGTAGGTTTTCGAAATGGAAGTGTTAAAATAAGACAGTGCAGGAACAGTCTATGGCCTGTTCCTGCATGATTACATCCTAATTTTGAAACTTTAACAGCACATCATGTCAACCATCCTGGTCGTTATATTTATTGCCGGTTATATTACCATTTCTCTTGAGACTTACATCAGGATAAACAAAGCTGCTGTTGCATTGCTCACCGGAGTTTTCTGCTGGATGGTTTATATACTGTTGGTTCCTGATAAAACAATTGTAGAGGGGCAGCTTAAAGAAAGGCTTAGTGACCTGTCAGGCATTGTATTTTTTCTGTTAAGTGCCATGACGATAGTGGAGTTGATCGATGCGCATAATGGATTTGATCTGATCACAGAAAAAATTAACCAGACCAGCAAGCGCAACCTGGTATGGACTGTTTCATTCATTACATTTTTCCTTTCACCGGTATTGGATAATCTTACCACAAGCATAGTGATGGTTTTGCTGCTTCGTAAACTCGTGAAAAACCCTAAACAGCGGCTGATTTATGTTGGAATGGTGATAATAGCTGCAAATGCGGGGGGAGTATGGTCGCCAATGGGAGATGTAACGTCAACCATGCTTTGGATGGGCAACCAGGTCTCAGCAAAGAGGATGATACTAAAGCTTTTTTTACCCAGCATTACCTGCCTGATAGTTCCGCTTCTTATCTGCACTTATAAAATGCGGGGAAATGTAAGACGACCAGCTATTGTAAAAACAGCTAACGCAATACAGTTTCAAAAAAGTCATCAATACCTCATTCTCATCTCCGGATTGCTGATTATGATGTCGGTGCCGGTTTTAAAGATGATAACAGGCCTGCCACCTTACATGGGTATTTTGCTGGGTCTTGGCATTCTGTGGATCATTACTGAAATTATTCACCACAATAAAGGCGATGAGGAGAAACAGGAACTGTCAGTAGCAGATGCGCTGAAAAGAATTGACAGCCCGAGTATTCTTTTCTTTCTTGGCATATTGCTGGGCATTGCATCGCTTCAGGCTTCGGGTGTGCTGCAGCAAACTGCACAATGGCTTGATAAAACGGTAGTGAATGAAAACGTGATTGTAACCCTGATAGGCTTGCTGTCGTCGGTGGTTGATAATGTACCGCTGGCTGCAGCTGCCCAGAGTATGTACAGCCTTGATAAGTTTCCAACAGATCATAACTTCTGGTTGCTGCTCACGTATTGCACCGGCACCGGTGGAAGTATTTTGTTAATCGGCTCTGCAGCCGGAGTAGCTGCAATGGGTATGGAAAACATCAGCTTTATATGGTATCTGAAAAAGATTACACTGATCGCTTTTGCAGGTTTTGTAGCTGGTATTGGTGTTTATTTTTTGCAGAGTTATTTGCTGAATATTGGGTAATGCTAATGTGCTAATGTGCTATTGCTAATGTGCTAATCTGCTAATGTGCTAATGCTAATGTGCTAATCTGCTAATGTGCTAATGCTGATGCTCTACCATTAGCACATTAGCTAATCAGCTAATTTTTTATCTGGTACTCTTCTATCTTCCGGTACAATGTCGTCAATCCAATATTGAGCAATCTTGCTGTTTCGGTTTTGTTTCCTTTTGTATGAATGAGTACTTTCTGTATGTGCTGTTTTTCGATGACTGCCAAGTCAAACGAATTGAAGGATGCATTGTATGAATTATGCTGCATATCAAACGGAAGGCTTTCTTCAGTTATCCATTCGCCGTCTTCTAAAATTACTGCTCTTTCAATGGTGTTTTTTAGTTCGCGGATGTTGCC
>CAXUMK010000054.1:10511-23260 GCA_964251885.1 uncultured Segetibacter sp.
CCTTTCCACAAGTGTTGCTGAAGAATTTTGTTGGCACCGGGCGTGATGCCTTTATAACGTTTGCCGGTTTTAGCGGCAAAAAATGAGACATAATAATCAGTAAGCAATGGTATGTCTTCTCTCCTTTCCTGCAATGAAGGCAGTTGTATGGTAAAAACATTCAACCTGTAAAAAAGGTCTTCCCGAAACTTTCCTTCTTTTACATCTTCCTCAAGGTGGCGGTTGGTAGCTGCTATTATGCGAACGCTCACCTTTATGGATTTTGTATCACCTACTTTTATAAACTCCGACGTCTCGAGCACACGCAGCAATTTGCTTTGCAGGTCTAACTGCATTTCGCCTATCTCATCCAAAAACAAAGTGCCGCCGCTGGCTTCTTCAATCAGTCCTTTTTTATCTTTCATTGCGCCGGTAAAAGCGCCGGCTTTGTGACCAAATATCTCGCTTTCTAAAAGTTCTTTGCTAAAAGCACTGCAGTTGAGCGCCATAAAAGACCTGGTGCTCGTGTTGCCGGCATTGTGAATGGCTTGTGCAAAGACTTCTTTTCCGGTTCCGGTCTCACCTAATAATAATACGGTGGCATTGGTTGGCGCAACCCGTTTAGCCAGGTTAACTGCTTTTTGAATGGCCATAGAATTGCCCAGAATACTTTCAAAACCATACTTCTTACCAACCTGGTTTTCTAACTGCTGAACGCGTTTTTGAAGCTGCACTTTTTCCAGCGCTTTATTTAAAAGAGGAATTACTTTATCATTATCGTCACCTTTTACAATATAGTCAAAAGCGCCGTTCTTCATTGCCTGAACGCCATCGTGAACATTGCCGTAAGCAGTTAATAAAATGATTTCAGCTAGGGGTGATTTGGCTTTCGCTTCGCCTATAAAATCAACTCCGTTTCCATCCGGTAATTTTACGTCGCAAAGAATAACGTCGGGGTTTTCTTTCTCAATGGTTTTCAGCGCTGTTTTTAAATTACCTGCTTCAACAACTGTAAAGCCTTCTAAGCCGATGATGCGTGCAAGTAAACCTCGTAGCTTTTCTTCATCATCTATTATTAAAACTTTGCCCGTCATGCCGGTAAGCTACAATTTTGATTTGAAATTTTTAGATTTTGGAATGCAGGAGGAAAATTAAAGAGTTGGTGACAATGTTTTTCACCATCCTTAAACCTGCAACGTATAAAGAGTTTTGTAACTTTACAACATGAAGTTTGTAGACATAAAAAATGATGTTGCGTTTCGAAAAATATTTGGAAACGAAAACAGGAAAGAAGTATTGATTTCTTTTTTGAATGCTGTTTTACTATTGGAAAAAGATAACAAGATTGTAAATGTTGATATATTGACACCTTACCAGTTGCCTGCTATCAAAGGTGGAAAGGTTACAATCGTAGATGTTAAAGCAAAAGACCAAAATCAAAAGACTTATATTGTTGAAATGCAGGTAGCCGAAGTAGAGGGTTTTGATAAGCGGGTACTTTATTATGCTTCAAAAAGTTATTCTGCTCAAATTGAGCGTGGCGACCAGTATGAAAAGCTTAATCCAACTTTTTTCATTGGAATCTTAGATTTTGAAGTGACTCAGAATCCAAGTTACTTAAACCGCCATAAAATCGTAGATATTGAAACAAATGAAAACTTTATCAAGGACATTGAGTTCAATTTTATAGAATTACCTAAATTCAACAAAACAGCGAAAGAACTCACTACCATTATTGACCAATGGGTTTTCTTTATTAGAAATGCTGAAAACCTGGAAGTTATTCCTGAAAATATAAAAGACGAAGGTTTGAGATTCGCTTATCAGGACGCTGACAAACACAACTGGACAAAAGAAGAACTGGAAGCTTACGATTATGTGTTAATGCGGGAACAAGATGACAGAGGGCGTTTGACTTTGGCAACAAAAAGAGCAACAGAAAGAGCAACAGAAAAAGCAACAAAAGCAACTTTGCAAGTGGTGGCAAAAAAGCTGTTAGGGAAAGGATTTTCATTAACTGACATTTCCGAAACTACAGGGTTGACTGTTGATGAAATTCATTCGTTACAAGGGGAAGGATAAAACTGCCATCAACAAGAGTAGTAAGGGGCGGTTGAAAATATAGCGATAAAAGTGAAATGTTGGAAATAACTGCAAGCGGTACGACAGCCTTTATTATTGATAGCGCTTGCAGGAATGAAAAAACACAGACATCACGGACAAATTTATTGCAGCTCAAAAATCTTTTCCATTAACACCCACTTCTCACCTGGTTTTGCCCATTCAAGCGGCTTCTGAAATTTCCACATCAAAGCTTCCCATTCCTGTACTTTTAGATTTTCGCTGTCCATCTTCGCCTTTCTTTCAAAACTGAAGTCATTGGCTGTTTCCATTATCATAAAAAGCCTGTTGCCGGTACGGTAAATCTCCATTGCGGTAATGCCGCCATCGGTAATACTTTTCTTTATTTCGGGCCAGGCGTTTTCACTTTTATGCAAGCGCTCATACTCTGCAATCAAAGCAGGATCCTCCTTGAGGTCTAATGCGAAACAATATCTTTTCATATAGTTAGGGTTGAGTAGTCAGTAGTCGGTAGTCAGTAGTGAGTAGTCAGTGGTCAGTAGTCAGTGGTAAGTAGTCACGCAGGTTGATTGTGCATTGCTAAAAATTGAACAAATCGTACAAGTGTGCGACGCAACGATGCATCATAGTAGTAATACAGTTCGGAACCAAAAAAACTGACAACGGACGACGGACAACAGGCAACTGACCACTCACCACTCACAACTCACTTCTCACAAACTCACCCCACGCTTCCAGGGAATGAAATCGTCCTGGCCGTTTTTAACTGACTTTGCTGTTATTTCGCCACTTGCCACTTTTATAACATACTCCAAAATTCTTTCGCCCGCCTGCTCAATCGTTTCTTCACCTTCAATGATAGTACCGGTGTTTATATCAATAATATCCTGCATCTTGCCGTACAACTTCGTATTGCTCGAAAGTTTGATAACCGGGGCAACGGGATTACCTGTCGGCGTGCCAAGACCGGTGGTAAAGAGAACAACATTCGCTCCTGCAGCAACCTCTGCAGTGGTTGACTCTACATCGTTACCGGGAGTGCATAATAAATTTAATCCCGGCTTTGTCACCTTCTCGGGATAATCGAGCACGTCTGTAACCGGGGAAGTACCCCCTTTTTTTGCTGCGCCTGCAGATTTGATAGCATCCGTAATTAAACCGTCTTTTATGTTGCCGGGAGAAGGATTCATATCGAAGCCCGAACCGGCGTCTTTTGCCTGCTGACCATAACGCCGCATAATATCAATGAAACGGGTCGCTTTGCTTTCATCCACACAACGGTCGCTTAGTTCCTGCTCGACGCCACACAGTTCAGGAAATTCTGAAAGAATAACAGTGCCGCCGCATGCCACCAACAAATCGCTGGTATAACCAATGGCGGGGTTCGCAGAAATGCCCGAAAACCCGTCGGAGCCGCCGCACTCAAGCCCGATACAAATTTTACTAATTGGCGTTTCCTGCCTTTGAAGCTGGTTGGCGATCATCAATCCGGCAAAAGTTTGTTTAAGCGCCTGCGAAACCAATTTCGTTTCACTGCCAATTTTTTGCTGTTCCAAAATGTACAAAGGCTTATCAAAATCAGGCGAACGTTTTGCAATTTCTTCTTCGAGCATGGCTACCTGTGCATTCTGGCAACCGAGGCTTAAAACAGTTGCTCCGGCCACATTGGGATGAGTGATATATCCCGCCAACAATCCGCACAATGCCTGTGCATCCCGGCGGGTTCCGCCGCAGCCGCCTTCGTGTGAGATGAATTTAACGCCGTCAATGTTTTGAAATAGCCTGTCTTTTTTTATAAGCTGCTCATCTTCCTCAAACTGCACGTCGAGTATTTCCTGCACCGAACGCCCCGAAGCATACAGTTGCTTTAACTGCTGCGCAAAATGATTGTATTTTTTGGGGCGTCCAAAGCCTAATTCATCCAGCAAACTTTCCTTTAAAACTTCTACGTTTCTGTTCTCACAAAAAACCATTGGGATAACCAGCCAGTGATTTGCCGTACCCACACTGCCGTCGCTTCGCTGATAACCTTTAAAAGTTCTGTCTTTAAATTTTGATACATCAGGTACATGCCATTCTGCTCTGCGGTTCCCTAATTCAAACTCCGTGGAAGCGTGCTTTACATTAGACGTTGAGATTCTTGTGCCGGCAGGAATATGGGTTTGTGCCTTGCCAACCAGTACTCCGTACATGATGATGCTGTCGCCTGCAAAAAAATCGTGTTCTGTAAATTTATGCTTGGCAGCAATATCTTCTGCCAGTGTATAACTATGCCCGTTTAAACCTACTTCTTCACCCTTTGAAAGGTCGCGCAGGGCAACAATTACATTATCGTTGGGATGAACTTTTAAGATACTTTTTTTCATAGTCATTTTATTTTTGAACTTCTTTAGCAGCCCAATGTCATAGACTTTATGGTTTTTTTGCGGGACAAACATTTGTTCTTTCTTCTGCTCCGGTTGTGTCACTCACTTCTACGGCATCTTTTCATAGCACCTGATACACCCTGCATTATCTGTCCAACCTTCATAAGTTAAGTTAAAGGCATTGTTTAATAACCTGCCTTACATCACCATTTTGCAAGGCTTGAAGGTTTCTTACAACCGCTTCTTCAAATCCATTAAAAATAGTAAGGTCGGTGTCCCACAAAGCCCGGTCGCAAAGTATTGCCCCTGCCAATGATTCTGCTTTATAATTATTCCATTTCTCCGCGTACCGGGCAGCATTATCATCCTCCACCTTGTAGCTGTTACCATTGAAATTGCCATGAAAACTACCATCCTCTTCACGACATTTCATAAATAAAATATGTGCTGCAAAACCCATTGCCATCAGCGCCGGAACTGAAGAAGAATTTTTATAATGCTGAATCAACAATGGTACGTTGCGCATTTTCATTTTAGATGAATACTGTACTGTAATGGCTAACCAGTTATGTTCAATATACGGATTACGAAAACGGTCCAATACTTTGTTTGAAAATTCCAATGATTCATCAGCATCCATTTTATATGGAATAACAGGCGCTATTTCGGTTTGCATCAGTTGCTTAATAAATCCTTCCATTTCATTGTTTTCCATCGCCTCTTTCACCGTTTTAAAACCTGCAAGAAAGGCGAGCCCACAACTAAATGTATGCGTTCCATTGAGTAAGCGAAGCTTTAGTTCACGATACTTGCTTATGTCAGGCGCTATCACAACGCCTTTATCCGCCTTGCTGAATGAAAGCTTTTCTTCAACAAAAGCATTGTCTGTTTCAATCGCCCATAAGCTGTAAGGTTCAGACATGATCATCAGGTTATCTGTAAAGCCTGCCTGCTGCTCTAAGTTCGCTTTTTCTGAAGATGGCAGTTTACCGGGAACAATTCTGTCGACTAATGAATCGCAGAAATAATTAGCGGTCTTCAGCCATTCAATAAAAGATGTTTCAAGTGAATTGAGATGTGCAAGTTCGAGCACAATGGACTGCAGTTTTCTTCCGTTTTGAGGGATAAGCTCTGTTGGAATAATTACCATTCCTTTATCAGCATTTCCTTTAAAAAACTGGAAACGTGTATACAAAAAAGCAAGCAGCTTGCCTGGAAAAGAGGCTGGTGGGTTTGCATCTGGCTTATCTTCGGGATGAAGGGAAATTCCTACTTCAGTCGTATTTGAAATGACTATTTCCATTTCAGGATTTTCGGCACAGGCAAGAATATCTTTCCATTGATCTCTGGCAGATAAAACCCGGCTTATAGAAGCATTGATGCTGTTTTCTTCCACTTTATTCCCGTCTTCTATTCCGGAGATGAAATGGGTAAACAAGCAGTCCTGGTTATCAAATTCATCTGTTCCACCATGCGATGTACTTTTTACAACCACTATCCTTCCATTAAAAATGCCCTTGCTGTTGGCTTTATTGATGTAATAATCAGGAAGACCGCGCAGGAGAACACCCGTGCCAAACTGCAATACTTTTTCAGGAAGCTGAAAAGCATTTTCGCCTGGTACTTTTATTAGAAAACTGCTGATGTTTTTTAAAGAACTGCGTGAAAGAACCATAGAGTCATTATTTTATTTCTGTTGCTTCATTTAAACAAAATGGAAGTACAAAGGAACTGAAAGTATTTTATTTTTTTTGCCACGAAGGCACTAAGGCACAAAGGAGGAAGTTTCTTTTCTTAAAGCTTCGTGTCTTCGTGCCTTAGTGGCTAAAACATTTTAATCATTTATTTCATTTCAAGCACTACTACTGAAAAAGGAGGAAGCTTGACAGTAAGAGTGCTGCCGCTTAAAGCTGCATCTTTAAAAACAGCCGGTTTTATCTTGTCAGGATTTTCGAATGAATTAAAATCCTGCAGCTTACCTGATGTCAGCACTCTTCCGCTTACTGAATTGTAATGATTGCCTGTGATATTAACCGATATATTCTGGCCTTTCTTTGCATCAATATTTACAAGCGAAACATGTGTAACGCCAAGAGAGTCTTTTGAGGCCGAAACAGAAACAGCAGGCAATTTTTGATTATTTAAAACATACTCATTGCTTTTGATCTGCACCGGCAGCATAGTGGCGTCCTGGTGCACGTTGTACATTTCCATCACATGATAGGTAGGGGTGAGAATCATTTTTTCCTGGTTGGTGAGAATAACCGATTGCAGCACATTTATCGCTTGTGCCAGGTTAGCCACTCTTACCCTGTCGCTGTGATTATTAAAAATGTTTAAAGTAACGCCTGCAATCATCGCATCACGCATTGTATTTTGCTGATATAAAAATCCCGGGTTGGTTCCTTTCTCCACATCGTACCAGCCGCCCCACTCATCTACCACCAAAGCAATTCTTTTAGAAGGATCGTACTTATCCATAATGGCAGAATGCTTTATGATTAAAGTATCCATGAACAAGGCAGATTTCATGGTGGTGAAGTATTGCGATTCTGAAAAATCGGTAGCAGACCCTTTTTTATTCCAATCTATTATTGAGTAATGATGAAGGGCAATACCACTTAGCATGTGGAGTGGAATCTTTCTCATTAATACTTCTGTCCAGTTATAATCAGATGAATTGGCTCCCGATGCAATTCTGAAAATGCCGTTGTTAGACCAGTCGGCCATAAAAGTGGCATACTTGCGGTAAGTATCCGCATAATACTCAGGAGTCATATTTCCGCCGCATCCCCATGCTTCATTTCCTACTCCCCATAATTTTACATTCCAGGGTTTGTCTCTTCCATTCTCACGGCGAAGCTTTGACATAGGGCTTTCTCCGTTAAAATTTACATATTCAACCCAATCAGCCACATCCTGAACAGTACCGCTGCCCACATTGGCAGCGAGGTAAGGTTCTGTTCCCAGCAATTCACACATGTTTAAAAAATCGTGGGTTCCAAAACTGTTGTCTTCTGTTACACCTCCCCACCACACATTCACCATTTTTGGACGCTTTTCTTTTGGGCCAATACCATCTTTCCAATGGTAGGTATCGGCAAAGCAGCCGCCGGGCCAACGCAGGTTTGGGATCTTCAATTTTCTCAGGGCTGCTACTACATCGTTTCTGATACCGTTTGTATTAGGTATCTTACTATTGTTCTCTCCTACATAAAATCCCCCATAAATACAATGGCCAAGATGCTCGGCAAAATGACCGTAAATGTGACGGCTTATTTTAGGAGATGAAGAGTCTGCATTAGACAATGTTATGCTTTGTGAAAAAGCAGAAAGAATACATAAAAAAACCGGAACTGCAGCCAAAAGCAATCGTTTCATATTTTACGTTATTGATTTGAAATAAAAAAAAGATAGTTTTTAGAATACCAATGTAATTAACTTAAGGTTTTGGGGGGACAAACATTTGTTCTTTCTTCTGCTCCGGTTGTGTCACTCCCTTGTACGTTATCTTTTCATAGCAGCTCATACACCCGCAGTGTCACTGCCGCTCTTTGCGGCATCCCGATAGATACCTTTGAATCGGGACTTGTACCACATCTTTTCATCTCAGCTCATACACCCGCAGTATCTGTACAACATTCTTAAGTTAATGGCATTGTTTCGAATACTCAAAAATACAGGTAAAGATATTTGTATTATGAGCGTATAAAACAAAATCAGGAAAGCATTTTGCAGGAAAAGTATTTCTTATTTACAGGTGCACAACAAATTGAGCGAGACTATTTCGATGTCAACCTTCCCAAACAAAAAGTTTACTGCCAGATGCAGAAAAATTTTTATTTTGAAATAAAAACAATGACAAAAATGTACAGACAAGGAGCAGTAGGAGCGTTGCTCGACATATATGAACAGGCTATTTCAGATTTCAAAAAAGTGATAGAAGATATTCCTGATAATGCTTTGCCTGTCATCACCGACCCGCAAACCCCTGACGAAAATTGCAGATCTGTCCAGACCATTTTATCACACGTTGTACATGCTGGTTTTGGCTACGCAACCAGCATCCATAATGTGAAAGGAAACAACACTGAACGGCAGGTGAAGTCATTTCATTTGACCATCAAAGAATATATAGAAGACCTGAACAATGTTTTTACCTATACTGAAAATGTTTTTAAGGAAATGAAAGACGAGGATTTAGAACAGCATGACAATTCATTGAAGATAAAAACAGGTTGGGGACAATTGTACGACATAGAGCAGTTGACCGAACATGCGATTGTACACATTCTAAGGCACAAGCGACAAATCGAGAGAATTAAGCGAAACGAATTGAAATAAGATCGTGATAAATAAAATGAGATCATGAATTACTTAACTTCTCGCCTTATAAGTTCGTGTATCGCTCAATATGGCATTTGTGAACAACATAAACCTTATTACCTTAGTAACACAAGATGTCGGCCCAAAAAAACTAACCTTATTACCTTATATCTCCCATTTTAGAGGCTTCTGATAGTGCTTTATGAATGCATCATATTCTTCTGTAAACGTTACTTTTTTATGATGTTCAGGTTGATTAATTATGTATTTACAAACTTTATCTATCTCTGATTTCGAAACCGAAAAAGCAGAAGCTGACTGTTGCTATGCAAATACTCCCTGGCTTAGGTGATTATCATTAATAAACCTTAAAGAGCTATCAGCAATGATAGTTGCTAATGCCTCTTCTGATAATCTTGGAGAACGGGAAGCGAGAATATGAACATATTCAGGATTAGCATAAATGCTGTAGAGCTTTGAATCGTTGTTATTAATTATACTCCTGTAATATACTTCTCTATACGCTCACGATTCTTTTCAGGAATAGAAGGAGTACGATTTTGAGTTATCAAAATAAAATGAGTATAAAGATTGTGGTATTCAATTTTCATAACATAATGATAAGGTAATAAGGTTTTTTTTCTCTTTTCTATCTGTTACTAAGGTTATAAGGTTTTTTATGCCGGTATCTGTAAAGCATTGCTTATGCTGTTCAGATAAAGTTATACAAGGCTTTAATTATAAACTGAAAAAAGTAAAATAGAATTACTACGGATGAAAGGAGCGTCGCAAGCAAAGACAAATCAGGGTTATGAAGCCTGTCTCCAAAATAGTCTATCTCAAACTTCCGTTTTGGTTGTAGTAAAAAAATATAGCAGCGATGGCGCCAACAGCAAGAATGGTGGCGTATACCCACCAGTAATCTTTTTTGTGTGAAAGCGCTTTTGTTTCTTCTGTTTCTAATTTCAGCAGTTCATTCTTTTTTGTATAGGTTTCTGCAGCAACTGTCTCAGACAGAGAATTTTTAGGGATGGTTGTTTCTACTGAAAGATTGGTGAAAAAAGAGTCGATTTTTTCTGATTGGGTAAACTGCAATATGCCTGTTTCATTTTTATGCAGCCGTCCTGTTCCCTGCAGTTCTGCATCGCCTTTTTCGTTTAATTGTGCAACGAGGTTATGAGAGAAATCGCTGAACCTTTTAATGGCTTCTGCTTCATCTGTTTGCTGCTTTTTGGCAAAAAAAGAATAAAAAGCTTTGTCTGCCTCGAAAGCGCCCTGCGTGAAAACGATGTGATAAGAAGGTGCAACAAATTGCTTTTTTGAAAAATCGAGATAAGCAGCGTTGCGCTGAATTTTAAAAATACCTAAACCGGGCACGACAGCCTTTTTATTGAGAATAAGATACTCGTATAAAATCTCTTCCATTTTATTTGCCTGATTGGGAGAACGAATATACAATTCCTCCAATAACATTAAATCCTAACACCTGGTACTGGTTCCAGCGCTCGTATTTGTTGTTGAGAATATTATTGAACTGCAGCCATAAGTTCAGCTTTGGCATTACAGTAAATTCAACTCCTGCATTTATATCGACAGCGCCTTTGGGTTTGGTAACGTCACCGCCTTTACCAATGAAACGTGTGCCGTCCCATATAAAAGCGTCCGATTTAAACTGCAGGTCTTTCAACACCTGCCAGCGCAATGAACCGGTAATTTCCAAAGGAATTAATCCCCAGGCCTTTGAATTTTCTTTCAGGTTGGTATAATCGGCAAAAGTTATCCCGCCAAGAAAGCTAAACTTTTCCTGCGAAGTATATCCTGCTTCACCATGAATTTTTAAAGCTCTCATGCTGGGTTCATATATAGTCAAAAAAGTTTTACCATCAATGAAGTCGTTGTTGAATAAAGCGGCGTTGGTATATTTAAGAACCGATAGTTTTGCATTGTAGGTAAAATGACTTCCTGCTGAGCCTTTAAAGCCGGCAAAAGATTCCTGAATTCTTGTATTGAGCAACGAGGTTGGTTCAGCTATCCACGGATTGAATGCCGCCAATGATTGAAACGTATTTTTCTGGTAATAGCCTATCCAGCCGCCTTGCAAAACAAACCTTTCATCTTTCATTTTTACCAGCGCCGTAAAGTTTGGAAGCAGCTTAAATGCCTTGTTATCCCAGGACGGAGTAATGCCTGCATTGATGCTGAATGTCGATTGCCTGAATGCTATCGATGGATTTAAGTAATACAGGTTATTGGTAATTTTCCTGTCATTATAGGTTCGGTAGCTGGTGAGGTTTGCATTTAAACCAACGTTAAAGGAAATGTTTTCACCCAGGGTTTTGGTGATAGGTGCATTTAAAATCGCGTTTGTTTCCTTTCCCTTCCGGTTGTCGCCAAACAAGCTGACAGATACAGTAGGGTCGTAACTGATGCCGTAGCTGTTGACTTCTTTATTTCTTACACCGATCATCGCACTCACGCTGTTAAGTCTTTGTTTCAGGCTGTCTTTGGTGTAATGTAAAGTATCGGGTTTGTATCCGTAATAATATTGGTTGCTTAAATCAACGCCAGCCTTGCCCCGCCATTCTGTATTTCCGGTTGTGCTTATGATGCCCGAGATGTCGCCGCTTGTACGGCTATATTGTTGAAAAGGAAGGTTTCCTTTTTGTGAAATATGTTTTGCATGAATAGTACCCAATGAATTCTTTCCATCACCAAAGGAAAAGCCGCCTTCTGCATAAGGAGTGCTGTAGTTGCCAAAACCAAATTTTAAAAAGTTGGCATTGTCCCACGCGATAGAAGTGTCAATGGAAAGAGCAAGCGGCTTTAGAGATGCAGGCTGGTACGAAAAAAACAGGTTTTGTGCAGGCACATTATACAAAAGAGTTGGTTTAGATGTATCCCCGGTTGGCACTGCTGCGCTGAAATTAATTTTGGCTGCAGGCTTTAAAGCAGGCTTATATGCAGAAGTGATAACGACCGTTTTTTTAGTTGTATCTCTCTGAGCCTGCAAAGAAGTTAAAGAGAAAACCGACAATGCCACCAATGCGGCTATTGAAAGCAAAGGATGAGCCTTCACATCATTGCGGGGAACGAAGCAATCTTCTGCACAATAAGGTTGATCAGCAGGTATGGGATTGCTTCGTTCCTTATAATGACGATTCAACGATTTCCAAAGTATCAAAGACAATTTTTTCATAAGTCTGTTTAATCAGATTATTGTTGAGCGACTTTACTGTTGGTATTTTTTTCAGCTATTACGGCATCGAGTTTAGTCTGTGCTTCCTGTTTCAGTTCGGGAATGGTCGCATTTTCTGAAACACTTTTCAGCGTTGCTTCTGCATTAAAATAATCTTTTTCTTTAAAATAAACGTCGCCCAGCAAAATGTAAGCTTTCGTTGTCCAGTATTCATAAGAGCCGGCTTTGTTAACTACTTCAAAAGCAGCCTTCTCAGCCTCAGGCAATCTGTTTTGCTGAAATAATATAAACGCTAACTGGTAGCGTGCTTCGGCTGCAAACTCAGATTTACCCAAAGCAATTACATTTCTAAAAGAAGATGTAGCGGCGTCTATATCATTATTCGCCTGGTAGCTTTTGGCAATCACCATGTTTGCCATCATCTTATCATCGGTAGCAATTCCTTTTTGCGCTAACAGTTCCTGTGCATTAGGAACGGCATCCTTCCACTGGTTTAAACGATACTGAGAACGAAGCAAGCCACGCATCGCTTCCAGGCGGGTATCGGGTTGGGTTGTTATTTCTTTTAACTGAGAAAAATATATTTCGGCATCTACATAATTCTTCAGTTCAAAAAAGTTTAATCTTGCCGCCTGCAGTACACTTTTTTCTGCATACTTATTTGGCGCTTTTGAAGCAACATAAGTATAGCCGATCAAGGCATTGTTATAATCTTTTCTGCCATTATAAATTTCTGCCACCTGGTAGTTTGCGTCAATAGAATAGCGACCGTTTGGAAATTTGTTCAGGTAATCTTTAAA
>CAXUMK010000054.1:23270-26001 GCA_964251885.1 uncultured Segetibacter sp.
CTGGTCATTGGAACTGTAACGTATATTAGGAGAAGCAAACGTTAAAGAGTCTTCTTCGGTATAACTAATGTCCTTTCCATTTTGCTTCATAAAAGCGACATATTCAGACGGCTTTTGCTGTTCTATAAAAATGTCACGGATGTATTCGGTAGCAGCATCACTTTCAGCAGAATTAGGAAAAGATGAAATCAATGTCTTAAAATTTGCCAAAGCATCGGGGTTATTGTCTAAATTAAAATAAGCCACGCCTAGTTTCAAATAACCCTGGGGATGCAATGAAACCGCATTCTTATTTTTTACAATACTGTTTAAAGGAGTAATAGCCGAGCGGTAATCTTCTGCAGCAAGATAAGTATTGGCTATTTCAAGATTAGCGTCGGGTATCAGGGAAGAATTTGGATACCGTTGCTGCAAAGATTGTAACATGCGAATCTTTTCAGCAGTTCTGTTTGCGGCGCCGGTAATAATTGCTTTTTGGTATAAAGCATAATCAGCCGAAGGAAGGTTGTTATTGATAACCACATCATACATATCCTGTGCCTGGCGGTAATTGCGGTTCATAAACTGGGCATCGGCGCTGCGCAAATAAGCGTCCTGCTCAATTGCTGAAGAGCCCGAACTTATCTTTTTCGCTATCTGTTCAAAATAGCCCAATGCCTGCCTGTAATTTTCCTTTTGCATGTTTGCATAGCCCAGGTCATACTTCGCATTAATTACATTCACTTCACCATTCGACGCCGGACTCTTAACATAATTATTCAGGTACTCAATTGCCTGGTCAGTATTATTTTTTCGATAGGCTATTTCTCCTTTCCAGAAATAAGTATATGGCAATTGAGATGAATTATAGGGCATTTGCAACACATCGTTTAGCAATGAATCTGCTTTGTCAAGCTGCTGCTCATTTATAAATTCTACAGCCCTGCCATATAGTATTTTTGGATACACTCTTTTTACGCTTTCACTTTTTCCACGAAGACTTTCATACAATGCCAAAGCATCTTTGTAATTGTTTGTATTAGCCAGCACATTTACCAGCAGTTCCTTTGCTTCGGGCAAATATTTAGAATCCGGATAAGCGCTTATAAAACTTTGGAACTCTGTTGAAGCAATGTCCTGGTACCCCAAGTCAAACGAAAGCTTAGCATAATTAAATTGCGATATTTCTTTTTGAACCGGGTTGCTGCTGTTGGAGGCGCAAAACAAAAAGGCGCTTCTTGCATTCACTTTCTGCCCTGTCTTTAAATAAGAATCTGCCAGCAGGTACATGCTGTTTTGTGCAAGAGAATCTTCTTTTCCGCCTAACTGTTTAAAACCTGTAATTGCCTTTTGCAACTGCTTTGTTTCATAATAGGTATACGATATTTCATAGAGGTCTTCACGCCTTACCTTATCTGTTTTGGTATTATACTCCTGCAGATAAGGCAGCGCTTTCTGGTAATCCTTTTTCTCAAAATAGGCATGGCCTGTCAACTGCCGCAATTGTAAATCGTAATACTGTCCGCCACTGTTCAATTTTTCTTCTGCGTATGCTATCGCTTTGTCTTTATCGCCGCTGAAATACAGTATTTCTGCTATGTAGTAAGGAACGATCTTTTGATAAGTAGGCTGGTTCTCTACTTTGCGAAAAGACTCAAGAGCCAGGTCGTAGTTCTTTTCATAGAATGAAATAAACCCAAAGTAATAGTTAGCATCAAGATAATTTGGGTCAGAAGCAATTTGCCTGATGGAGTTAAACAAAGGCTTTGCATTATCGAACTGGCCAAGCGTAAAATTTGAATATGCTTGGTGAAACTTCATCTCTGCAATTTCGCGGTTGCTCAGGTTGTCTATTCCGGCTTTGTCGTACCAGGTCAGCGCCTCATTAAACTTTTGCTGGCGGTAAAAATATTCGCCCAACTGGTAACTCAGCATTTGTGCACGTGGCTCGTTATGCTCAGTAGTTATAAATTCTACAGCGGCCTGTTGCGCCATACTTTCATTCAGCTTTAGCCCGCAAACAATTGTATAATATTTCGCTTCAGCCTGCGTGCTTAGAGGCAGTTTGCTGTTAGGCGAATGAGTGTATGCAATGTTTCTGAAAATTGGATAAGCAAGACTGATTTGTTCTTTCTGATACAATTCTTTCGCTAATTTAAAATCAGCATCAGGGTCAATATTAGCTTGTGTAGCCTGTGCAAAAGGATGACTGTGTATCGCCAAAACAATCGCCGCAGCAAGTAAACTTCTTTTTAGTATCGCTATCATATTTTGGTGTTAACGATGAATATTTTGGTGAATATTACAATTGTCAATCTTAATAAAAAGCAAAAAATAAAAACCTCATCCTCGTTCCTTCTCCTGAAGGAGAAGGAAGCCAGGCGAAAGTTTATAAATTAAACCTGGTACTAACACTTCTGCATTAGCACAATGCTCTTCTTTAGCTGCTTATGTATGAAATTGCTCAAAGGTAACATTCCGGCAAAGCAAAGCCTGTACCGTTTCAACACGTGTGGATAAACAAAAAAAGCAGCAAAGCTTATAGACAATTATAATGAAAGCGAAAGAGGTGATAAAAATACAGGAACAAATAAATAAAAAAATGAATTGTTTATACTTCCCTCCGTATAAAAATCTCGTAATGACGGGACAAGTAGTGCAGTGTTTTTTTGAGCCGGACTGCATTACTACTATCAGGCTTTCGTCACACTGTGCGAAAACATACAAGATATATTATAAAAATAAAGGCTTC
>CAXUMK010000055.1:0-15801 GCA_964251885.1 uncultured Segetibacter sp.
GAGTAACTGCAGCCATTGTTTATTTTTGTCCCAGGCAATATCGGTAGTGAGGCCAACACAATCGCCATCCACCGCATACAATTTATTATGCTGGGGCAGGCGGAAAGCAAGTGTGTTAACACCCATTTTACGTGTTCTGCCCCAATCCTTACCGCTGGTATCATCGCCAATACGGCACAGCTCAAATATACCTGCACTCAGATGACTCATAGTATTACAGCCAATCACATAAATGCCGTCGCCGGCAGCTTCACGGATAAAGCGGTATAGGTCAAGAATAATTTCAGCAGTGGTTTTGCTTTTGTCGTTAAAGTTCCAGCCGGGTGCAGTAATGCTTTGTTTCATATCAAAACCCCACCTGCCGGTAAGGTCATAAGTGGTGAAATCATGTTTCACCATTTCATACCCCCACTGCTTGTAAAAATCGAAGTTGCGTTTAATGCGCTCCATATTTTCGGGGATAGTAGGGTCAAGCACCGGGTTCTTAGGGTTGTCGCGGCCGGGTATTCTGGGAGCCAGAAGGCTCGCCTTTTCATCATGACGGGCACAGAGCGGACGCATCCACAACCCGGGGCGCATGCCGAGTTTTTTTATCTCATCGCCCAGCAGGTGCATGTCTTTAAACTTATCGTTGGGCTTTGAAAAATCATCGTTCCAGCCGCCATCACCGGGCAGCAAAGGAGAATAAGTAGCCCAGCCTGCATCAACTACCGAAAACGGCTTATTACTGGTATCCGTAACCAGTTCACTCATTATTCCAGTGGTCTTCTTAATAAGGTCAAAATTGTTATTTCCATAAGCGAAGTACCAGTCGTTTATACCATATACAGGTTGTTTAGGCAAACGGAGCTTATCGCACATCATACCACAGAAACGATGGTCGGTTAAGAAAGGGGTTTCACCGGCTTTACCACTGGTCGTGATAATATCAGCAGCATGCAGGGTGCGGTCGCCAAGCAGTACACCATTACCACCAGAATGGGTGTCTAAAGTAAGTTCCAAACTATCGCTGCTTAAACCCCACCAGCAAATACTGTTAGCGCCGGTTTTTACACCAAAGCAGGCTGTTTGCTTACCATCATAAATAATTACATACCAGGGGTTTTTTACGCCTTCAGTTTTACTTTTCCATTGCAGGTCGCCATAAGAACGTTCCCAATGGTCGCCCAGAAATGTTGAGGCTGGCGGTACATCATGTTTCCATTTTAAGCGGACCGCGTTCAACTGCTTCACCGGTGATTTTAGATATATACCTTTTGCATTACCGTTTGTTTTTAGAGTAACCTCAACACCCTTATCACTGAACTTTGCACCATTAGTACCTTTCAGTTTAAACCATTCTTCACCCGATTGCACCCAAACCTCATCAGGAGCATGTAAGGAAATCGTTCCTGCTGGAGATGCATAAGTAAGCCTGCTGAGAAGTACAGTTGTGGCAGTAGCTGCAGATAGCTTAATGAAATGTCTTCTTTGCATAATAGATGTAAATTGACATAAGTAAAATCAGTTGATTACCTTCCAATTTTTGATGACATAACGCACATTTTTAAACTTCCCGTTACGTTTAACTTCTCCCTTGCCATTGTTCCATAGCAGATTTACGGTATTGTAGCTGCCCTGTTCGTAATTAAATGTGACGCCATCATCTTCAAATAAATGTGCTTCCGTTTTAGCGCTGCCATATACATAACAGGTAATCTCAAATTTAGTATCTGCCGCTACATGCTCAACAGGGTTTGCCAATGGCAAAATAGTTCCTTCTTTAATAAAAATGGGCAATTCAACAAGGCTTGGCCGGATGCTGTATTCTTTGCCGCCTTCAAACTTTTGATTAGTATTGAAATCGTACCATGTTCCTGCAGGCAGGTACACTTTTCTTTCGTCCTTCTTTTCAGTTAATGGAGCCGCCAGTATTCCATCACCTATCATGTATTCATCACTCAGGTTGAAAGTATTTTTATCCTGCGGATAATCCATCACCAAAGCTCTGAAAGGAGGTATCCCTTTAAAATGATAATCAGCAAAGGCGTTATACAAATATGGAATAAGGCTCATTCTAAATTCGAGCAACTTTCGTATATCTGCTTCTACTTCTTTTGAGTTCTCCATCAATTCGCCTTTATTGTTCTTTTCAATGTTAATTTGTAACCAGGGCGGATTTGACAAATACCACGAGTTGTACAGCGTTTGTGCCGAAAGAACTGCAGTTTGACTGCGGCGCATAAAATCTTTAATAGAGGTAGACTCCCTTACTTCCGGAGACCAGATCATACCGGCAAAACCTGAATTTACTATCATCCTTATATACTCATCATGATCATAAGTGTCACTGTATAAGGCAGCCGGATAGGATGAAGCAAAAGCATTAGATGCCCTCACATCCATATAAGTTCGCTGGTTTGCTTTTTTATAAATTCCATACAGCGATTTTTGATAAAGCAAGCCAAATAGCTGGTGCATTTGTTCTCCGTCTATACCCGATGGGAAACTGCTCAATTCAGGGAAGCTCCAGGTTGAATTTCCAAACGCTATGTTAGAGTTATCACATTCGTCCATTTTAAAACCGGATATGCCCTCATCAGCAAACGTTTTCTTATGATAATCGGCGAAAATGTTACTTGCAGCAGTATCTGCAAAATCAGGCACCAGTCCGTTCCAAACCAGGTAATTACCTGCCTTGTTTTTTAGTGGCTCGTACAATGGTGATTTAGGAGATACAAAAGCATGCTCCCAAAGATTAATATGAAAACCTTTCATTTTCATAGTATCAATAAATTCATTCGGGGAAGGGAAAAAGTCCTTATTCCAGACATAAGAGCATGAATAGGAAGCGGTTTGCCATTTGGGTTCTAAACCAAGCATATCGCAGGGTATGTGGTTGTTTCTAAAATAGTTCGCCATTTTGCCTACATGGTTCTGGTTAAAATCTGCTTTGACACGGTATTTAACGCCCAGGCCCCATATAGCAGGCAAAGCGCCTCCTCCGGAAAACAAGTTGTAGCGTTGCATTACATTCTTAAGGTCAGGTCCTTCAAAAACAAAAACTTCTATCCCTTTGGCACCTGGAATATCCACTACTACATATCCTGCGGTTTTATTATCATTCTTATATAATTCTTCAACCGAATTACCACTTTTGTCTTCATTAGTATTGTTGTTATTTTTTAGCTTAGCGGTGCTGCCACAATAAAAAGTGGTGTAACGGGCGGTGTTAATTAAAATACCGTAGCCTTTATTTGAGATATAAAATGGTGTGGGGCCGTGGGTATAGCCAAGATCATTTAGCGGATTGTCATTAACAATAGGCCGCTTTCTTAAACCCCGCTGGTTAAAAGACCCTATTTGCAAACCAAAGCCATACAACTGCTCATTATCATCCAATGGAACTTCGACAACGACGCCTCTGTTTGTTATACTTATTTTGATATCATTTATATTAAATGGAAGCTTGCCTGGAGGCAGATTATCCAACGCATCGGTCATTGGCTTTTCGGAACAAAAACCATAAGGAGTAAACTTATCAGCTACGCCCGAAGTTATCTTTTTTACACCTGCTGCAACCTGTATGGTTTGGCAGTAAATGTTGAAAACAGTGAACTGAATGAAGAGTAATATTATAAGGGTATAGAGAGAGTATTTTTTCATAACGTTTGTATAGTTAGTGAAGCTATTGAATCGCGCCCAATTGAGGTTACCATTTTTAAAACCTCCATTTAACCCATGGTATTGGATACGGTAAAATAGTTGATTTGAAACGCACGGCTACATTCCTATAATGTTGTTTTCAATATTGTTCTACCCATATTAAATGGCAAAACCTGCTCAAGTTTGCCTGCTTGCGGTTTAATGTAATCCTGCTAAAATCTGTTGTATTTTAATTGGGTTACTACACGATTATTTTATTCTTATTATTTTGTCGCAATATCTATCTTCCCCCCATTCTTAAACAAGTCATGCGACACGAAGTAGCCTTTGTTTTCCTTTCCGTTTACTTTTATGGATTGCAAAGCTCTACCTTTTCCCGGTTTTGTTATCGCCAATGTTTTACCGGTGCTGGTTTTCCATGTTACTTCATCAAAAAGCGGAACGGTAACAAGGTATTGGGGATCAGTTGCTGAAAAAGTATATAAACCAGACGAATTCAATACATACCATGCCGACATTTCTCCGGCGTCATCCATTCCCGAAAGCTCAAGACCTTCTTTACCGATACCGTATAAATTATTTAAAATGTAATCAATCATTTTTTGCGATTTTTCGGGTTTACCTATAAAATAATACCCAAAAGGCGCTTCGTGGTCGGGCTGGTTTCCCTGGCAGTACTGACCTATCATGGTTTCTACATTTCTCGCTATATAATTTGGATTCCAGGGAACAGTAAACAGGGAGTCTAATTTTGATTCAAATCCTTTTGCTCCACCGTACAATGCTATCAACCCAGGCATATCGTGCGGAGCATAAAATGACACCTGCCATGCATTGGCTTCACGGTACATATATTCATAGTAAGGATATTGTGGGTTGAAAGGCTTTATCCAGTCACCATTTTCAAGCCTGCCTCTCATAAACCTGGTAGTTGGGTCAAACATGTTTTTATAATTTTTTGACCTCGCCATCAATATTCTGTAATTGGCGGTATCGCCTAACTTTTTAGCTATTTGGGCAACTGAATAATCGTCGTAAGAATATTCCAGCGTTTTGGATACACCCGCTTTAGCCTTGGTTTCTACCACAGGATTAGGAATGTCAGGGTCGGAGATATAACCTTTTTGAATGTATTCAGTAATATAAGGCCGGGCAGGGTGGGGGGCATCACCCACATTTGCATTTCTCAGTAAAATTTGATAAGTGCCTTTGATATCAAAATCATCTATTCCTCTCAGGTAGGCTCCTGCAATGGAGGAAGCGCCGTGATCGCCATGAAAAAAGGTAGGTATAAAGCCGGTCTTGTCTCCCACGTCCTTCATTGATTTAATCACATCCAGTGTAACCTGTGGAGTAACCAGGCCCAGCAAAACATCTTTATTGCGGTAAGTGTCCCACAAAGACGGTTCGGTATAGTAGTTGAAATCAGCTTTTACTACATTCTTTTTTGCATCGCGAAATTCTCCGTTTACATCGCTCCGTAAAGCGGGCCATAGAAATGACCTGTAGAAACAGGAATAAAACATTTGTCTTTGTTTTTCCGTTCCGCCTTTTACCTGTATAGATGCCAATAGTTTTTCCCATTTTTGGTTTGCTTCGTTACGAATAACATCAAAAGTTTTATTACCAATTTCCTGTTGAAGATTTTGTTTTGCATTTTCTGCGCTAACGAACGACAATCCTATTTTAAGTTCAACGGGAACGGTGCTGCCATTAACTAAGTGTATTATTGCAAAGCCAGTTCGCTGGCCTGTCTGAGTCGTATATAATTTTTCGATTTTAGTGTTTACGCTGGCATAAAAGTAAATGTTTTCTCCACCTTGAAAACCCTGAACAGCAGAGTCGCCAACCTGCTCAATGCTCCAGGTTGATACCCTGCTATTTGCTTTTCCCAAATCAAAAAGTATTTGCCTGTTTGTGTTGTTTTTATATTCATATTGATGATATCCGCATCGTAATGTAGAGGTCAGACTAACATTTACCTGGTAATCATCGAGATAAACCTGGTAAAAACCAGGCGAAGCGCTTTCCTTTTTATGAGAAAATTTTGAACCGAATGTAGTGCCCGGATTTGAAAGCGGCAGGATAGGAATATTACAAAGATTCCAATGGCCTTTATTGGTATGGGCAAAGCCTACAATAACTGAATCTTCATATTGATACCCGGCACCGGAACCATAAGCAGTTATCGGGCTTAACTGCACCATCGCATTTGGCAGTGAACTACCGGGAAAAGTAAGCCCTGCCCATGACCTCCATCCTTTTGGCCACTCATAGCCAAGAATTTTAGGGTCGTTAAGCGGCGCTGTACCAATAAAGGTATTTACATACTTAGTATATGCTGCAGTAGTTTGACCTTTACCTGCAGTTGATACAAGCATCACTATCATTACAGCCTGCAGACTACTTGTTATCCGGTTTCTCATAATTGAATTTGGTTTTAGCGATATTCAGCTTTTCACGATCTTATAAACACTTCCGTGTATGTTTCCAGGGCCATTATCAAGGTTGGTTAGTATGTACAGTTCACCTTCCGGGTCTTCACCTAATCCTGTTATTTTCAGGTTTCCGGGCACATCCTGTAATGTAGCTTTGCCCCTTACCCATTTAGCTCCTGACTTCTGTAAATAAAATACTTTTCCTACCCAGTCGGCAAAAACGTATTTATTTTTTAAAACAGTCAATTGCTTTCCGCTATAAACATAACCGCCGATAACTGATACTCCTTCTGTATGGTAATATTCAGTTATTGGCATTGTAATTCCTTTGGTATTACAATCCGTTGCAGGGTTATAGCAATGTGTTCCTTCCATTAATCTCCAGCCGTAATTAGCTCCCTTTTTAATAATATCAACCTCTTCCCATAAATCCTGCCCAACATCACCCGCAAACATTTGCCCTGAAGATTTATCGAAAGAGAACCTGTAAGGGTTACGGAAGCCATAAGCCCACAGTTCTGGCTTTACATTTTTTCTGCCAACAAAAGGATTGTCTTTCGGTACGATGTAACCTGATTTGGTATTGACATCAATACGCAGGATTTTACCTAACCATGTATCCATTTTTTGCCCGTTACCAAATTCGCCATGTTTGTCGCCCTGACCGCCCCCATCACCAAATGAAACATATAAATAGCCATCTGGTCCAAACCGGATACCTCCTCCATTATGATTTTGATCCGGTCCTTCAAGGGTAAGTATAATACGTCCGCTGTTAGGGTCAACCTGGCCGTCGCTGGTAGGAAATGTATATTCAGCTAATACTGCTGTATGATCTGATTTTTGGGTTGAAGGTCTGCTGTAAAACACATAAAACTTCTTATTAGATTTGAATTGCGGATGCAATACAATCCCCAGTAAACCCCGCTCATCATAACCGCCGTTTAATTTTATAAGCTTGCTATGGAGGTCAAGTAAGGGGCGCATCAGTTAACTTTCCGTTTTTAATCACGCGTATTTTCCCTGTTTGTTCTGTTATCCAAACATCACCATTACCCGGGAAAGCAATATCTGTAGGTGCCTGCAAATGGTCAGCAAGCTGTTGCACTTTTAATGTTACCGGCGCCGGGTCAGAAGTTTTGTTAACTGGTTTGGTTTGCGCAGAGGCAGAGGAAGAAAACAGCGGCATCAAAACGGTCGTTGCGACCAGCATGATAACCATTTTGGTAACAGATGACAGTGTAGAAAGGAATTTACAGCAGTGAAATTTTTGCATAATGGTTTTATTAATATTAATTCAACAATTTATTTTAATCTTCATTTCCCGGTTGGACAGTAAAATACCGTACAACTACAATTTGTTATTTTTCTGTTCCCCCATTGTAACTGACGGTTCCGGGGCGAAATAAGGACTTACCGTTATATAGGCAAAATTATCCCAGTTATCATTATCTAAAGTCCTTAATGCAAGTTTAGAAGATGCGTTAGCTGCAGGCAACTCTACCAAAACGTCATCCTGCATTCCCTTTAGGCTGTTGCCATCGTACCAGTAAGCAGCACGCCTCCATTTATCGGTAATCACTTTATTGGCGGCTTTAACCAGCGGCGCACTCTTAAGACTTGTAATGCTGGCACTGTCAAACAGCATTACATAGTTTGTTCCGGTAGCAGCCCAATCGGTATGGTCACCAAAACAAAGCCATTTGTTCCAGCCGCCAACGCCTGCCCGCACCCAATGTTCGTCTGCTCCCCCACGCTGGTAAAGTGTGCGAACAATCATTTTTCCCGTCACATTAAAGTTTGCCGTGATGATGCCATCCTCGCCATCGGTTTCACGTAGTTTTAGCAGGCCGCCCTGCTCTGTAACCTCGCCAATAGACACGTTGTTCCATTTTTTTAAGTAGTTGCCGTCTTCAAAATCATCGAAGAAAAGAAAAGTGGCATTGCCATTTGAAACTGCTTGAACATTTGAATTGCCATAAAATAAATAAATTGTGTTTTGGCTGTGAGATTTGAGAACGGGCACTTTTACCCAAATTCTGGTTATGCCATCCACATTCCATTGCTCTATCCAGTACGATAAACCGTCAGCTTCCATAGTTGCGGATGCCGTTGAAAAGCGAATATCTGCGCCATCGGCTTTAGCCCTTGTATAATCAAATTCTTTGCTGTCAAACTGAATTTGTATTACCGCATCCGATACCTCATTACCATTATTCTCAATAGTAATCTTCCTCTTATGGTTCCATTGCGCCACTGACTTACCCGCATTTGTTTTTTTATGGAGCGCCGCCGCTTTAACCGGTGCAGGATTATAATAAAAGAACAAGACAATACTGAAGGCAGTTGTGGTAATTCTTAGAAGTAGCCGGTTCATAAATTCTCTTTGATATTTAAAACATTATTTAGTGAATTCGGTGTGTATTCTACTTTTTGGGTCATACAAAATGTGCAATTCATTTTTTTTGAGCCGGGCTGAAGTTCTTCTATTTAACATCGTTGCGTCGCACTCTTGTACAATTTGTTCAATACTCAACAATGCACTACTTGTCCCGTTTTCGGGAAACTTACAGATGCCAGCACAATAAGCTATAAACATGTTTTTTTGTGTCCTGTTCATTTTATTTGTAAGGTAATATAATAGTACAATCAGTCATTTTCAGAAGTAAAGGTTGCAGCAGGTAAACCCTCCCTGTTAAACAAGCTTGCCGCGCTGCTGTCGCTCCATGCATATCTTACGTATACAGGCGCAGCAATTGAAGGACTGCTAACCACTACTTTATTGTCCACTATTCTGGCTTGTGCGGCAACGTACTTTTTATCTGCGCCCGCTATCTCAAACCCAAAGAGTCCTTTTTCTGATGCTGCTAATCCACTTCCAGACAGATCAAACTCAATGATGACTTCATTACCTGATGCACTAACTTTTTTATACAACGGACCTGATGCAACCAATTTTTTTCCATAATCATTTGCGAGAGCAAATCGCGCCAGGCGGTCACCTACCTGTTGTTTGTATGGCGGATGTGCAGTTTTGAGGTAGCCAATGTCTAAGGTTGAGACCATCCCGGTTTTTGGAAGCTTTAGCGCATAACGCTGGGCATTTCTTAATTTTTGAGATTGTTCTTTTTGGTCAGGAGCGCTGTAAATAAATGGAGCTAACTGCACAAAATAAAATGGAAACTGGTAACCCCACTTATCTCTCCAATCTTCAATCATGTTTGGAAAAAGCCGCTTGTACTGCTCTGCCCTGCCGACATTTGATTCTCCCTGGTACCAGATAACGCCTTTAATTGTATAAGGTATAAGCGGATTTATCATCGCGTTGAAAAGAACAGTTGGTGAGTTGCTGTTAAGCTGTGATATATCCGGCCGTTGAGAAACAGCAGTTTCTAATCCGTAACTATAAAACCTGCCCTTATAGATTTCTGCAACCAAATGCGACTTCCAGTTTCCTTCTATCGAAATATAAACGCCATTATTGTTTGTTATTGTCATGTTGCCGCTAAAAGCGCCGGGACCGCCGGTGTCAATGGCACGAATGGCAATGGTGTTCTTTCCCCTGACGAGGAGTGATTTTGGAATGACCATTTCTCTCGGTGCATTGGCGGCTCTTTGGCCTGTAAGTCCGCCAACCTTTTTCCCATTAATGTAGGTTGCATCCATATCGTCAATACCGCCAATTTTAAGAACATAATCAGAGGAAATATCTTCAACTGTAAACTCTTTTCTAAACCACATCGCTCCGTCAAATTCTCCCTTATTCAGCAGGTCAAATCTTCCCGGAAGTTTTGTCGTTGTCCACTTCGAATCGTCATAATCGGGCTTAGCTACGGCAAGGTCTGAGAAGCTGATATTTTGCCATTGTTCATCGGTTTTTGGAACTTCCTGCACCGGCCATTTTTTAAACCAGGTCTCCGGTAAATTTTGCAGGCTTTCCAGGCCGTCGAGCTTTTCATTAAAGTCTCCTATCTTTTTCAGGTAACCTTTACTTGTCCAGGCTTCTGCAGGTGTGCCACCGATAGAAGATTGAATAATACCTATTGGCACGTTTAACTCCTGGTGAAGTTTGCGGGCATAAAAATAAGCAGTGGCGCTAAAGTCGCCTGCAGTTTCGGGTGTTGCCGCGAGCCATTTGCCACCAGTAGAATCTAAAGGGGTTGCTGAGATATTAAAAGGCACCCTAAAAAACCGGATGTTTGGGTAAGTCGCTTTACTTATTTCCTGCTTAGAATTAAATATCGTATCACCCGGCGGCCACCCTCTTAACGGTATATCCATATTAGATTGGCCGGAAGCGAGCCAAACCTCGCCAATCAGTACATCTTTAATAACAATATTGCTGTCTGCAGTTTTGATACTGATGGTATAAGGACCACCCGCTTTTGGAGTAGCCAGTTTTATTTTCCAGTTACCATTAGCATCTGCAGTAGTCGAAACATGTTTACCCCAACTCGCCGAAATATTTAATTTTTCTCCGGGATCTGCTTGTCCCCAAAAATCAACCTTTTCCTGTTGCTGCAGTACTATATGGTCGGAAAACAATTGAGAAACTTTTAATTCTTTTTTTGCCAGAGGAAAAAAAGCGTAAGCGAACAGGCTAAAAACACCGGCAATAAAACAAAGGAACAATTTCATGGCGTTTATTTATTGAAAGTGCCGTTACGTCAGAATTGAATGAAAAAAAGCTGAATAGAATATCTGCACGTAAAAGTGAGTGACACAACGATGCTTAATAGAATTCATTCAGCCGGTTCCCAAAAAATATGACTCTATTTCTCAACCGACAACGAATATGGAAAGCTGGATGCATCAATACCCCGTTGTTTATTTGGCTGTGCAGACAAGTTGAAGTTGACAACTCCTCCCTGTAAAAGCGTTGCGTGGTCTAACCAGTTATTGTTATAAGCTTTTCCGTTGACGGTAATGCTGTTGATGTACTTATTGTTCTCGCTGCTGGCAGGTGCATTCAGCACTAAAGTTTTACCGTTTTCAAGATGAAGCGTCATACTTTTAAACAAAGGGGTGCCCAGCACATACTGCCCGCTGGTTGGACATACCGGGTAAAAACCCATTGCCGAAAATACATACCAGGCCGAAGTCTGACCGTTGTCTTCGTCGCCGCAATAACCATCGGGTGTTGCATTGTACAGTTTCTTCATGGCTTCACGCACCCAATACTGCGTTTTCCAGGGCTCGCCGGCGTAGTTGTACAGGTACATCATGTGCTGGATGGGCTGGTTTCCGTGCGCATATTGTCCCATGTTCATCACCTGCATTTCGCGCATTTCATGTATCACTCCGCCATTGTATTCTTTATCGCCAAATACCGGTGGCGCAGTAAATACCGAATCGAGTTTGGTAACAAATTGTTTTTTACCTCCCATCAGGTTGATGAGGCCCTGAACATCGTGAAAAACAGACCAGGTGTAATGCCAGCTATTGCCTTCGATAAATGCACCACCCCATTTATAAGGACTGAAGGGTGTTTCAAAACTGCCATCCTTATTTCTTCCGCGCATAAAACCTGTTGAGGGGTCGAACACGTTTTTGTAGTTCAGGCTGCGTTTTTTATAAACATCAGTTTCGGCGGCAGGTCTGTTTAAAGCTTTACCTAAACGGTAAATAGAAAAATCGTCATAAGCATACTCAAGAGTACGGGCTGCAGTTTCGCCTATCTTAACATCACCGGGAACGTAACCGGTTGTGTTATAGTATTCAACTCCTTTGCGGCCGGTAGCATTCGGCCCTTCATGATTAGCCCCATGCAACAAAGCCTCGTATAAAGTATTGATGTCGTAGCCGCGGATACCTTTTAAATACGCGTCGGCAACTACAGAAGCAGAGTTGTTGCCTATCATAATATCGGAGTAGCCCGGGCTTGACCACTCAGGCAGCCATCCGCCTTCTTTGTAGTCATTGATCAGGCCTTCCTGCATTTCTTTGTCAATAGATGGATAAACCAGGTTAAGAAATGGATACAACGCCCTGAACGTATCCCAAAAACCGGTTCCGGCAAACATATAACCCGGCAGTGTTTGACCTGTGTAAGGGCTGTAATGTACCCGTTCGCCTTTTGCATTTATCTCGTACAGCTTGTTGGGAAAAAACAGCATACGGTATAAGCATGAGTAAAAGGTACGCGTTTGGTCAACTGTGCCGCCTGAAACAGTGATGTGATTTAATATTTTATTCCAGATGTCTTTGGCTTTTTGTTTGGTAAGGTCAAAACTGTCATCACCTTGCTCGCTTTTTAAATTGAGTTCAGCCTGATCAAAGCTTATAAAAGAAGAAGCAACCCGCAGGTGTACCTTTTCTCCATCGTTGGTTTTAAAGCCAATTACAGCAAGAGAACGGTTAGCCTGCAGTTCTAACGAACCGGTTAAAACAGTATCGTTATAAGTCTGTGATAAAGAAAATGGCTTGTCGAGATAAATGACAAAGTAATTCTTAAAATTCGGTAACGGTCCCCGGGCATATTTGGTAGAGTAACCAATTATTTTTTTCTTCTCAGGAATAATCTTAACGTAAGAGCCTTTATCCAAAGCATCTATTACTATAAATGAACTATCACTTTTTGGAAATGTAAAGCGAAACTGTGCAGAACGTTCTGTAGGCGTAATTTCGGCTGTTATATTATGTTCGGCCAAATAAACTTTGTAATAGTAAGGTTTAGCGATTTCGGCTTTATGCGAGAACCAGCTAGCCCTTCCATTTTCGGTCAGCTTGTAGTGTTTAGTTAAAGGCATGATAGAAAACTGGCCATAATCATTCATCCATGGAGACGGCTGATGCGTCTGCTTAAAGCCACGTATTTTATGTGCATCATAAGTGTAAATCCACCCATCGCCCATACTTCCGGTTTGAGGAACCCAGGTGTTCATACCCCAGGGCAAAGCAATAGCGGGATAGGTGTTACCATTCGACAATTCGTAACTCGACTCGGTGCCCATCAATGGATTAATCCATTCAACAGGGTCAGCGACTTTATCAACTTGCTGAGCAATATTGTATAAAGGCAGGAATGCAAAAATTACAATAATTACTCTTTTCATTTCAAAATAAAAAACTCTTTTCATTGGCTTGCACTTAATGGTAATAAGGGAAATTGTTGTTCCTCAACCCGACAGTGATTAAAAAAAGAAAGGATAATTTTTTGAACCCGGCTAAACAACATTGATTTAGCATTCGTTGCGTCGCACTCTTGTACTTGCAGATATTCTATTCATCCAAATAAAACTGCTAATTTATAATTCTTCAAGTAAAATATCCAAAATCTACTTCCCCTTCAACAATTGTATCTGATAACTGAAAGTTGATGGCTCTGCATGTACCCGGCACGATTCCAAAGGGCGTGGGCCGCAACCATTAGAACCGACACCCAAAGTTTTGTGACTGATACACAATACCGTTCCTTTACTTTTAGGCAGGTCTATCTTGTATTCCACCGGATCCATTTCCTCATCGCTGTAAGGAAGTGCAGCAACCTGCAGTAAAGCTTTGTCCTGTTTAATGGTTATTCCCAACCCTTTTTTGGAAGTTACATTTGCCCAGCGCACATCTTCATGGTTGCCGCATTCCATTGGCTTTTCATAGGGAGTCATTTGTTCGGTTATGCTGCTCGTATAATGTCCGACGTCAGAACCGCTTTTGCGGTCTATATAATTTTCCATCGGGCCGCGACCGAGGTAATCAAACTTATCGAGGTTTTGGTTGAGAAACATTCGCACACCCAACCTTGCAAGAACCAATGTGGGGTCGCTGGTGTTTACATTATTTACAACGTTAATTAAGCCATTGCCATTTATAGTATAAGCAACCTTGTGATGAACAACAAAGCCGTTCTTGCCTGTTCCTGTTAAGCTTACTTTTATCTCCACTGCATTATCAGCTAGTTGTGCGCTTTTTACTTCATCGGTTACCCAGGTAATCGTTTTCAAGCCATTTTTTTCCCAGTCTTTATAGGCCCACATATCATCCTTCTGGTGAGGAGCGCGCCATAGATGCAGCATCGGGCCGCCATCTTTCTGCAGGATGTTTTCACCATCCCTTTCCATTGCCGAAAAGGTTCCTTTTGCTTTGTCAAATTCCAGGTTAAAATCCATTCCTTTTACTTTAATTACATCCTTAGAGTCATCCAGGATTAATTTACCGCCTTGTCCACGATTTGCAACAGCAGGTATAGCAACGGGTAATTCAAATTGCTGTGAGGCTACTTCATAGCCTTTTTTCGCCCACATTTTGTCTGTCGCCAGATCAAATGAAACTCGAAGGAAATATTCCGCTCCCGGTTTTGGGTTAACCTTGTACGGTATTTTTAAGTCCTTTTCTTCACCAGGATTAATAACTCCTGTCACTAAGCTACCTGAAGAAATGCTGTTGCCATCTTCACTTACCTCCCATTTGGCGGTTAAATCATTAAGATTGATGAACTGATAGCGGTTTTTGATAGTAACCAATCCGCCTTTAAGATCTTTTGCACGAATGCTGATCCATTGATAAGCGTGTTTTAACTCAGGATAATGCGGCTTAAGTGAGCGGTCAGAAAACACAATCCCCTTATGAATGAAATACTGGTCATTAGGATATTCACCAAAGCCGCCACCAAAGGCTGTTATAGTATGTTTTGGATTACGGTTGTTATAAATACCCTGGTCCTGCCATTCCCAAATAGCGCCACCCAGTAATTGAGGATATTTATCGAACAGCTCATTATAAATATCTACCGAACCCATAGAATTGAACATGGCATGTGCATATTCACACAAATAGAAAGGCTTCGTTAGTTTTTTATCATTGGCCTTTTTTTCCAGGTCTTCCACACCCGTGTACATTTCGCTGTCCATATCGGCAGGGTTCTTATCATCTCCTGTACCAAAACCCTGGTAGTGTGTTGGGCGGCTGGGGTCAATCGCTTTTATAACTTTCAAAATAGCCCTGAAATTGGAACCGCCACTGCCACATTCGTTACCCAAAGACCAAATGATAACTGATGGATGGTTTTTAAAATTTTCGACATTAGCCACATTCCGGTCAATAAGGGCAGCCTTTATTCTTGGTTCTTCATTAAACTCATCCCATGCGCCGTGGCTTTCCAGATTTGCTTCAGCAACAAGATAAATTCCATACTCATCACACAGCTCATACCATCTGGGGTCATCAGAATAGTGACAGGTACGTACATGATTACAATTGGCCTGTTTAATGAGTATAATATCCCTGATCATTTGTTCTTCGGTAATCGCATGCCCATCATCAGGCCAGTTTTCATGACGGTTAACTCCCTTTAATTTTACGGGAATGCCATTTACGGTAAACAGGCGGCCTTTTATCTCTATCTGCCGGAAGCCTGTGCGTGAAGACAAAGTTTCTATCGTTTTGCTTCCGTCATTTAATGTAATTATGGTAGTATATAATTTAGGTGTTTCAGCAGTCCATTTTTGCGGATTGCTAACATTAAAACTTACCTCGACTGTTACTTCCTCACCTGGCTTCAAAGATGGAATTGCCTTTTTGCCTGCAGCTCCTGGTACTGCAGTTGAACCATCATACAAAGAAATATTTAGCTCATGCGCTTTCATTACTGATGAGCCATAATTTTTCACTTTTGTGGTAACTTCCAACACTGAGTTTTTGAATTGCTTATCAAGCAAAAAATCAAAATCATAATCGCCATTAATATCTACTTTAAGAGCAGGATTAGTTTTTTTAAGCGTAA
>CAXUMK010000055.1:15811-25918 GCA_964251885.1 uncultured Segetibacter sp.
TGCTTATCAAGATTGGTTTTGATGAAGTAATCCCTGATGTGTTCCTGCGGAGAACTCCAAAGTGTAACATTCCTGAAAATGCCACTTAACCTCCACATGTCCTGGTCTTCGAGGTAACTGCCGGTTGTAAAACGATAAACTTCTACAGCCAATGTATTTTTGCCTGGTTGTATGTATTTTGTCAAATCAAATTCCGCTGCATTACGGCTGTTTACGCTATAGCCAACTTTTTGACCGTTCACCCAAATGAAAAAACCTGCATCTACACCATCAAAAGTGATAAAGATGCGGCGGCCGTTCCACGCTGCAGGCACTGTAAAATCGCGGCGGTAACTTCCTACAGGATTTCTCTCTTTAAAAGCAGTAAACTTCTCGGGGGGTGTGCTCATTACCCTGGGAAAATCCTTTTGAAAGATATAATTGAAGTTGCTGTAATAGGGCGTTCCATAGCCTTCAACCTGAAAGTTGGATGGCACTTTGATGTCTTTCCAGCCCGAAACATCATACTCAGGCTTATAAAAATCAACAGGGCGCTTTTGAGGCCAGTCAACCCAGTTAAACTTCCAGAGTCCGTTTAAACTTTGGCTAAATGAAGAAGCATGGCGGTTGGCAACTAATGCCTCCTGAAGTGAACCATAAGGCATTAAAGTAGCGTGACTTGCTTCTTTATTTATACCAATATTTTCAGGGTCTTCAATTTCTTTTGGTACAAATGCTGTATCTGCTTTTAACGGTAGGTGTTCTGCTGAAAACTGTCCTGAACTTATAGTATAGTTAAATACAAGAATAAAAATCAGTAAAATTGCTGCAATTTCTTTCCCGGGGAGAGCTTTATTCATAGATGTTTATTATACTAAATTAAGAATGATGGCGTATATTTTTCTACTGCAAAGAACCATTAATTTCAAAGCTGTAAATTGTCTTTGTATACATTTTTCTTGTCACCAGGTATTATAACAACTGATAATTGCACTTGCAGCACAATTTGTTCTACCAAATTATTATTGAAAGCAACATGGGTTTGCGAAGCAGGTAATAAAGTAAAGAGGGTTGGCGCTGATGCTGTTTTTATTTCTGTGGAAGAATGGCTCTGGCAACCTGTGGCGGCAAATATTAAGAAAATGACTGCAATATAGAAAAGACTGTTTGTATACAAAGCGCTTTTTAAGGATGTGTGATATAAAAAAACCTATACCGCTTATGACAAGCGGTATAGGTTAAAAATAACTATTTATTTGAATTCTTATCTATTGATAGCCGGGATTTTGAATGAGTTTGGCATTTTTATTTACCTCATCGCGGGTAATGGGTCTGAAGTACATTTTATCTATCCAGGTACGGTTTTCCAGGGTATTATCAATGTAAGGCACATAACTATATTTGTAAACGCTTTCATCGTGACGATAAGGTACCAATGCGGATGCCCCTGGTTTAAGAACACCGGTAACATTTATAAATACCAGCTTTCGGCCAAGTGTTGCAGACGCAGTCATCCACCGGCGTGCATCATGGTAGCGCTGTTCTTCAAATACCATTTCTACCCTGCGTTCATTTCTGTATTCCTGCCTTAAGGCATCACCAGACAAAGTGATAGCAGGCATTCCCGAACGAAACCTGATCTTATTGAGCCAGGTCTTAGCAATATCTTCCTGCCCCAGTTCAATCGACGCTTCTACATAGTTCAGTACTGCTTCGGTATATCGGAAAAAAGGATAAGGAATATATTGCCTTGTATTATTGTCCACTACGTTTGGATCGGGATCTATGAATTTGCGCATGTAGTAGCCTGACCAGGAAGCATTCCAATTCTCAATTGAGCTTGCCCTTGTATCAAGGCCAGGCAGATAACCACCACCAGCGGCAGTTTGATAAGAACCTGTTTGAATCTGATTAGCCGGATCTACATTACCGGAAATTTTATCCCTGGGCTTCCATGGTGCGCCGTCATACAAAACAGTAGCATAAAACCGGGGATCCCTGTTGGTATAAGGAGAGGCAGCCTGGGTAGGATTAGACCAGCTGAATTTGGTGCCATCCATCATTTCATAGTCATCCACCAATTGCTGAATAGGAACATTACCGGCCCAGTTATGATATCCGTTAGGCCCATTATCTAACCCAACTGAAGTAGCATCACCACCGGGTCCACCAGTATATAGATCAGCAGAAAACTGACGCATAAAGATTAATTCGCTTGCTGCGGCCGCATCCAGCCCGGGCGCTTTGCTTGCACCACCCATAGCCATTGAAATGTATGCCTGCGTAGCAGCCTGTGCAGTTAACGGAGCAGCCAGATTAAGCATATAACCGCTGCCTGCATCCAGTACAGCCTTTGCTGCTGCCTGTGCCGCCTGCCAGCGTGCTGCACGGTCTCCGCTTATATATCCCACCAATTCGGGATTGGCAAAGCTGTTAATGGTAGGCGACTTTGATTTTGCAGTAGGTATATCGTGCAAATCACTGGCAGCATATAAAAGTACCCTTGACTTTAATGCTAAAGCAGCCAATTGAGTGGCTCGTCCTGATGCGAGCGTTTTACCTGTTAACAGTAAAGCTGCACTGTCGCAATCTTTTACTATAAAGTTTACACATTGTTCATAAGTATTTCTTGCTATAGTATAATCTTCGTTTAACCCGTAAGTATGGTCAACAAGGGGAACAGCGCCATAATACCTTAATAATTGCTGATAATAATAACCCCGCAAAAAATGAGCTTCGCCCTGCAGGCGGGCATTTAAAGTGGCATTACTGAAAGTAGCTGTTTTCAGGTTTTCCAATGCAAGATTACATGATCTTATATAATTATACATGTTTCCCCATTCATAAGTATTATCTACCCATCCAAGGTTTGACGGAGATAAGGTGCCTTCATTAATTGTGTTGATGCCACGTCCCGGATGTACAAATACGGTTTCATCGGTTAAAGACGCCAATTGCTGCTCATCCCAGCCGCCATTGCCCAATCCATTATAAATATTGGTTACAAAGGCTTCGGACAATGAGCCGTCAGTCCATGTTATTGCAGAGGAAATAGATGTTAATGGAATGGTGCTCAAAAACTCTTTTTTGCATGAGCCCAGAAATACCGACAGCCCTATAATAACAGCTGTATAATATATCGTTATTTTTTTCATCGTTTGTAGTTTTAAAAAGTTACCCTTACGCCTGCATTGAGTATTCTTGACTGTGGATAGTATTGACCGTTACCAACCGTTGATTCAGGATCCCATAATTTCATTTTATCCCAGGTAGCAAGGTTAAGTGCGTTTGCATATACCCGGAAGGCATTGATACCGGCTCTTTTGCCAATTTTGTCAGATAAATTATACCCGATCTCAATATTTTTCAAACGCAGGTAATTGCTGCTTCTTAAAAAATAAGTATTAGGCTGTTGTGTGTAATAAGTATCGTTCCTATTGGCTATACGGGGATCGACACTGCTGGGATTATCAATTGTCCATTGATGGTCGTGAGAGTATTGAAGATAATTACCAATATCGCCCGATTCGTTAAAACCGATATACTGCATACCCCCGGTTGCACCCTGCAGTAAGATGGACAGGTCGAAACCTTTGTAACCAACATTAATATTTACTCCTCCGGTAAAAGTAGGCTCATTTGTTTTGTCTAAACTTACCTTATCATCCCCATTAATTTTACCATCATGGTTAAAATCTTTAAATTTCATATCACCGGGCTTAAGCGCAGGAGTCAGACCACTGTAGTCAAGCGTATTTGCGTCTATCTCCTTTTGGTCTTTAAAAACACCATCATATTCGTAAGGGAGAAATCCGCGGACACCACCGGTGCTATAAGGATGACCCGTAGCTAACTGGTATGAAGGGGCTCCAGGAGCTTCAGAGTAAAATATTATTTTATTTTTGGCATATCCTCCATTTACACTTACAGAATATCTAAAATCGCCGGTATGCCCATTATAGCCAATAGAAAAATCATAGCCTTTATTTTCTGCTTTGCCTATATTTTGAGGAGGCAAAAGGGTAGCAATACCGGTGGTTTGTGGTGTAGCACCTAAGGGTTGTAAGAGTATATGATCTCGTTTATTATAAAAATAATCAAATTCAAAATTAATATGATTGTTGAGCAAAGTGCCTTCTATACCTATATCAGAATTCTTAGCTGTTTCCCACGTAAAATTAGGATTAGGTACTACCTGCTCGTACAAGGTTTTATAAGCTGCATTATTTATCGTGTAATTACTAAAGCCGTAGGTAGATAAAAACTGGTACTCCTGCAGTGCATTGTTATAATATACCTGGTCGTTACCCAGCACACCATAAGAAGCCCTTAGTTTTAAAGAGTTAACAAACCTTACATTGTTCTTAAAAAAACCTTCCTCAGAAATACGCCATCCCGCCAGTATACCAGGAAAAAATCCAAAACGGTGGCCTTCGGGGAAAAGATAAGAGCCATCATCGCGCCACAAAAACTCAGCGAGGTATTTTTCTTTATAGTTATAGGCTACACGGCCAAAATAACTTAACCTCGCACGGTTATAACCCGCCCCGCCGACCTGCTGGCCAAGTGTACCGCCCGCAAATAACTGGGAAAGAGCAGGAGAAATGAAATTGGTACGGTAAGCATTAAAATCATCTTCCGTATCCGTTTCCTTTGTAACTGCTGCCATTAGGGCAATGGTATGATCTCCTATTTTACGGTCGTAATTGATAAACCCGGAGGTTAAGATGTTAAGATAGTTCCAATCCCACTGTTGCAGTTGCGGGCTTGTAAAAGTTGACCGCAGGCTTCTTGTAAGTAAAGGAGTTTTACCATCGGCCTCGTAACTGCTGTGATCCCAGAAATATAAATACCAGGGAATTTGCCAGGTTTTATTACGCTGAATTTCTTTGTCAACAGTAGCTGTACCTGTCACTTTTAATCCCGGCACTCCGGGAATAAGAAACTCGACTTTTCCATTCAACTGGAAGTAATCTCTTTTATCATCAGCGAAGCCGGTTTGGTTGGTGGTGATTATTATTGGGTTTTGCCCGTTTTCAATATCGGGGCCCGGTAATCCATTTGGCCACACTTCCGGATCAGTAGGCTTTCCGCGCATTAGCATCCTGAAAATTGAACCCGCACCTACAGTGGGATAATGACGATACTCTTCACGGGCTGTTAAACCGATGCTTGTAGTAACGTATTTATTAACATTCGCATCCAGGTTAATGCGCATGTCATATTGCTTGTAACCGGTTGCAGAATTTTTATAATAACCGTCCTGGTTCTGATAACCTAAAGAAGCCAGGTATTTTACATTTTCAGAACCTCCTTTCACTTGCAAAGAATGCTGGTCCTGTGGTGACCAGGTTTTAAGGGTTGTTTTAAACCAGTCGGTATTGGGATGCCCCCAGGGATCGCTTCCATCTTTATATTTCTGTATATCAGCAGGCTGAAAGGGAGCAAGCGTCACCTTTCCGGTAGCGTCAGTATAACTTCCGGTTGTATTAAAGGCGGCTTCGGCAGCAGCCCATTCTGCAGAAGGTATACCACCATATATGGTGGTCTCATTGTTCATCTGTGCATACTCTACCGCATTGGCCATTTTAGGTATGCGTGTCGGTTGTGCCCAGCCATGGTTAAAGGTATAGGAGAGCTGCGGCTTGCCCGACTTGCCATGTTTGGTAGTAACCAATATTACTCCATTGGCTGCCCTTGAACCGTAAATGGCTGCAGAAGCATCTTTTAAAACAGACATGCTTTCTATATCTGCCGGGTTCAACCGTTCTAATCCACCTGCAACATCAGGTACGCCGTCAACTACTATAAGAGCAGATGTATTCCCAAATGTATTGGTCCCGCGAATACGGATGGCCGATCCGTCGTAGCCCGGTTCGCCTCCTGCCTGTATTGCAGATAATCCCGGCAAACGGCCTACTAATGAATTGGATAAATTAGTCGTTGGGGTTTTCTCAAGGTCAGTGCCTTTAACTGTTGAAACAGCACCCGTCACAGTTACTTTCTTCTGCACACCATAACCTACCACGACCACATCAGTTAATTGCTGACTTGTAGCCTCCATCACGATACTAAGATTAGATTGACTCCCTACTTTTATCTCGCGGGTGGCATAGCTGATATTAGTGATTACGAGGGTGGCATTTGAAGGAGCAGTGATAGTAAAGTTCCCGCTTTCATTGGTAAGCGTAGAGTTGGTAGTACCTTTAACCGAAACAGTTACTCCCGCTAAAGGTGAAGCATCGCGGGAAACAATTCTGCCGGTAACTTTTTGCTGGGCAAAAAGGGCAGAAGCGAATAAACTAAAAACGGCTAAAAAAAGAAATTTTGCCTTTTGCAAATGTAAAACGGGGTAAACAGTACGAAAAACAGACTTAGATTGTCTGAAGAACCACGTATTAAAATGGTTATCATACAGCAGCGTACGTTGTTTTGGATTCATGTTATAATTATTAGTTATTGGTGGGAAAAATAATTTCGTAAGGTATTTGATTTTATTTCAAGGTCCATTATAGTTTATATACATAGCTTAGCAATTTTAGTTTTAATAAAAGGTTTACGTTATTATTTCTGCTGCCCTTAGTCGCAAATAGAGCTTCGCAGGCAAAAAATTAGCGATAGGATTATTCTCACTTAAAAAAGGATTAAGAAAAGATTTTAATCTGTCTGAATGTAAAAGGTTATTTTACTTTTCATAGAGTTCATTTAGCCTGGTTGTTTTAATAATGTTGCGAATATGTTAATAAAGGTACAAATAACATCTTTAATAAGATTAAATTAATGTCATGTCATACATTTTTCTTGACATATAGTTCTTTTGTTGTTTTGTACATTTGATTTTGACTTCTAAAAAGCATTTTTGAACCTTTAGGTTTATAAGATGTAACAATAATTAGTAATTGTCACAATTCGTTCAAACAAAACAATTTTGGAAGAAAATTAGAAATAAGTGGCAGTAAAACTAAATTCAAATTGAATGAGAGGAGTACAAGTTTGAATGCATCCCATTTTCAGAGCTTTTATCTTTTGAAGCAGATTAGCTATATTGAAATATAAATGAAAATGAAAAAAATGTCGAGGGCGAGAAAGAAGAAGGGTTTTAGGAAAGCATTTTTTGTCTTAGTTTTTAATGTTTGTTTCGTTACTGGCTGCATCTTTTCTCAGCCCTTTTCTTACAAATTCAATTACCTCACGGTTGATGCAGGATTATCGCACACCGATGCAAATGATATTGCTCAGGATAAACAAGGTTATTTGTGGGTTGCTACCTATTTCGGGCTTGACAGGTATGACGGCTACTCGGTTAAAAAATTTTATAACAGTAATGAACCTTTAAATAATGCCTTTAAAAACCGGATAAGATGTATTTATCCTGATGAAAACGGCAATATTTGGCTTGGTACCGAAGACGGACTGCAATGTTTTAATAAAAAATCAGAAAAGTATATTGATTTTAAAAGCCTTAAAAAAGAGGGCAACCCCATTTTTTCGAAATTATTTAAGCCGGCAGGAAACTTGATTTATGGTCTTACGGGCAGCACGATAAGGCTTTATTTAATTAGAGATAATTCTATCGAAGAGCAAAAACTAAACATACCTGCAGATGTTCAGTTTTCTGATATGGCGCCTGATGAAAACGGAAAATTCTATTTATCGAGCAATAAAGGGCTTTGGACACTTGATAAAGACAGAAAGTTTAAAAAGATAATTATAACAGGAGTCCCGGACGATAATCTGTCTAAAATTTATTTCGACAATCGAAATAACCTTCTCATAACAACGTCTGATAAAGTTTTTCTAACTAATAGAATACCAGGGCCAGAAAGGCCTGCGGCAAGTCAAAATTATATTATTAATAAGCAGTTTGTTTTTGCCAATAACAGCGCCATAGCAGATATTGCCGAAAATGGCAAATCAGATTACTGGGTGAATGCAGGTACGGTTTTGCTCAGGCTTGATACAAATCTAAACCTCATACAGGTTGTTAACAACAAAAATTCGCAGCATAGTTTAAACTCAAGTTCATTAACTAAAATATTGGTAGACCGCTCTCAATGTTTGTGGGTATGTACATTTGGCGGAGGCGTAAATTATTGTGACCTGAATGAAAAATTATTTTATACACTTCAGCATAACTCTGAAATCGCAAACTCATTAAGCGGTAATCATATCCGGTCTGTTCTTGAAGACGGGGAGAATTTATGGATTGGTACTACCGCCAACGGGTTAAATCTTTTTAATTTTAAGACACAAAAATTCACGTTTTATAATACCTATAATTCCCCTGTAAAATTAAAAAGTGATGTAATTACATCCTTAACATTCGATAATGATAACAATTTATGGATTGGAAGTAGCGCTGGAATTGAGATATTAAAGCCCGGCAGAAAAGAATTATGGAAACCGCCAGGCTATAATAAGTTTCCTAAGTATGTGCTCGATGCGCTGGTAAAAGATTTTTTTGGAAACATTTGGTTTGGTAATCATACCGACCAGTTTGGCGTGATATGGAAAGATAAACTCAATTATTATCATGTAAGATATTATGGAGAAGGCTTTTTTATTTTAGCTGACAAAAATAAACCTCAGCTCTTTATTTCCAGCACTCACGGATTAAAGCGGGTGATAGTAGATGATAAAGGAAGCATACTTAAAACTTTTAGTTATGAAGCATCTTCTAAACCCAATTCTTTAAGTTCTAATTACACATATCCTGTTTGCAAACAGAATGACAGTACTTACTGGATTGGTACCATTGGGGGTGGTTTGGACCGCCTCACATTACAAGAAAAAAATAATTCGTACCAAATCAAATCCTATAGCGACAATTATGGGGTTTTTAACGATGTTGAAAGTCTCGAGATTGATAACACCGGAAATCTATGGCTGGGTGGAAACGGGCTCGAATGCCTGAATCCCTTAACAGGAAAATTAACGAGGTATGACAAAAATGATGGTTTACAAGGTAACAGCTTTAAAGTAGGCGCTTCGTGTAAAGGAAAAGACGGAAGGTTATACTTTGGAGGGATAAATGGGCTTAATTATTTTTATCCTGATCAAATAAGGACTAATCATATTGATGCCGAGCCTGTTCTAACTGGTATTTTAATCAATAATCAAAAGACCAGCTCTGAAAATTCTGATCTGTCTAAGAATTCTGTAAATCAGTCTATTGGTTATTCTAAGAATTTAACGCTTACTTATCTGCAAAACAATTTTGCGATCTTTTTTTCTTCTATGCACTTTGCCAATCCATTGAAATGTAAGTACCGTTATCAGCTTAAAGGCTTTGATAAAGACTGGAAATACACAGATGGGAAAACTCCGGAAGCAGCTTACAGCAACCTCGATTATGATAGTTACCAGTTTATTGTCGAGGCAACCAACAACGATGGTGTCTGGAGTAAAAGCCATGCTGAAATTACTATTAATATTACGCCGCCCTGGTGGAAATCCGGTCTTGCAAAAACAATCTATATCTTGTTATTTATTTCGGGGCTTTCGGGAATTTATATTTATCAGGCACGGTGGTATCAGCTTAAAAGGGAACTTGAAGTTCGTGCGGTTAATGAAAAAAAGAGAGAAGAAATGCATAAGCAGCGTGAGGAGCTTTATCAGCAGCAGTTAATCTTCTTCACAAATATTTCTCACGAATTTCGCACTCCTCTTACTTTAATATTAGGTCCACTGGAAAGTTTGATAAGTCAAAATAAGAATTCTGTTTTGGATAATTCTTATCAACTGATGCTAAAAAATGCCAAACGATTGATGAATCTTATCAGCGAATTGATGAATTTTAAAAAAGTTGCAGACAGTATTATAAGATTACAGGTACAGCCGTTACTAATAAACCAGTTTTGCAAAGACCTGGGATGGGAGTTTCAAAACCTTGCAATCAGCAAGGATATCAGCTTCAAAATGACAGACCATACTGAAAAAGATATGACAGCCCTACTCGATATTCAAATTATAGAAAAAATTTTATTTAATCTTTTAAACAACTCGTTTAAATATACAAATGTGGGTGGTCGGATATCATTCGACGTATTTTTAGATTTTGAGAAGTTTAAGCCATCCTATGAAACAGGATTTAAGGTGCTGAATGAAGCCCACAGGGCAAAAAAATAT
>CAXUMK010000056.1:0-25716 GCA_964251885.1 uncultured Segetibacter sp.
TTTGGACTGCTGCTGCACCGGAACCTTTTACATATAGACTCACTTGTGCTTGTATAACTTTATTCAACTTTTCTTATCTGAACAGGGATTTGTGGGATTGTTTGGATTAGCAGGATGTTGTACCTCTGCCGTTGTTGTGTCTTTTGACCAACAACTGTAGCGTGGGTACGGCACTTCAGTTGCTCATTTATGCGTGTGTTACACATGGTAAAAACGGTTACGCTTCTAAAAGGGACGAAGATTGCAAAACGTTCAGTCTAACTATAGAATAAATCAAAACATGTTATTATACTTCCACACAGATTCGTAATTAAGGTTCGTGAAATTTTAAGCCATGTCAGAGATTACATTCATTATTATTTTAAGCATTGTCTTTCTGGTCTTTTTCGCATTGTTGTATTTATATCTCAAATCAAACAGCGTATCAAAAAGTAAATTTGACGAATTAAATAATTCTTTATTACAAATTCAGCCATTGAATGCTGAAAAGGAAAAAACCTACATATTCAACAAAAGAATAGCTGAAAAAGAAAATGAATGTAGAAATTACAGCAAAACTGTTACAGAACTTGCAAGCGGCGATATTGGTTTTGGCAACGGATGGCAAAGAACCAATCCGCATATAGGCGATTGGGGAACTTGTTACTGGGAAGAAGCGCTATATATAAAACATGGATTTTACGCTGGGCATACGCAAACAGAATGCTTTTACATTACTCCGAAATCAAGAGAAGGGCATGGCTATTTTAAAGGCGATCATAATTATACAATTCACTTTCCCAAAGATTCCTTTCCACCATTGAGAGACAAAGGTTTTTGGTCAATAACTGCGAACGAAATACCCGGATATTTTCTTATACCAAACCCTGTTAATCGATATGCGATCCGCGACCGTACCAAAAATTTAAAATACAATGACGATGGCTCGCTGGATATTTATATTCAGTCCGATTCTCCCGGACCGGGTAAAGAATCGAACTGGCTGCCTATTGCAAAAGGGGAATCTACTACCATCTTCCGGGTATATTTGCCAAAGGAACCATTATTGAACGGAACGTACAAATTACCTCCCATTAGAACAGTTGAATAAGTATGATGAAAATAATAAAAGAATTTTGCCCTGAACTAAAGCAGAATAATTTTTTAGTACGAAGCTGACTGTTTCATTTATAGCTGCCAGGTAATACAAGCGACCCGATGCCTTGTCGAATAAAGTATGAAAAGTACAAGAGTGCGACGCAAGGATGATTCATAGTAGTAATTCAGCCCGGTTCAAAAGAAAATTCTACTCACTTTTTTATCCCTTGAGGATAATGTCATCAAGGTTTTTTGGGGAACAAACATTTGTTCTTTCTTCTGCTCCGGTTGTGTCACTCACTTGTACTACATCTTTTCATAGCAGCTTATTATCTGTACAGCATTCTTAAGTTGATGGCATTAGCTTGCTCAGTTTTCGTTCTACGTCATTCAGGATTTTTTTACAGGAGCAATGTTGATTTAGACCGTGTTCCTGCATACAATTCGTATTCAAGCAAACGGCAATCAATTTTACTGGTATAAAACTCTATCCTTCGACTGGCTTTTAGCCCAATCTTTTTTGCAAGGTCAAGATTGCCTGTAAAAATGTAGCCGGTGTAGCCTTTGCATTTCTTTTTCATAAAGTCACCGATACGTGCATAGGTTTTTTCCAGGTCAGCCTCCACTCCCATCCTTTCACCATATTCAGGATTAAAGTATACCACGCCGCCTTCAACTTCCGGCACTTCCGTAGATTCAAAATCCCCTGTTGTAAAAGTGATGTAATGCTCTACTCCTGCTGCTGCTGCGTTGATTTTTGAAATGTTTATGGCGTCTTCACTTATATCAGATGTAATGATCTTTAGCTCATCCATTTCCTTTATTTGCAGAAAAAGATTTTGCCGCTCATGCTCATACACTCCTTTGTCGTAACCCACAATATGCATAAATGAATAATTGCTCCTAAACAAACCCGGACGGCGATTGGTAGCCAGCAAAGCAGCTTCTATCGCAATGGTCGAAGAACCGCACATCGGGTTGATAAATGTCGAAGTCCTGTTCCACCTGCCAGCAAGCAAAGTTGCCGCGGCAAGCGCCTCCAGCATCGGCGCCTTTCCCGGAATTTTGCGGTAGCCATGTTTGGCTAAAGTTTCACCTGACGTATCTACAAATATCTCCGCAAATTCTTCACGCCAAAAGAGATGTACAACGGTATGATCTAATTCAGGGCCTGAGTTTGGGCGGCTTCCTGTTTTACTGCGCATTCTGTCAACGATTGCATCTTTTACTTTTACATTCGCATATAAAGAGGTCTTTATGCTTGGATGGTCAACATTGCTGGTCACGGAAAAATAACCATCCGATGCAATCATTTTTTCCCAGGCAATAGAAGAAAGTTCGCGATACACATCATCAGGATGATTGGCGGTAAATTCTTTTATCGAATACAAAACCTGGCTGGCACAACGAAGATGCAGGTTTAGTTTTATACAATCATTTACCGTTCCGTTCAATTCAACACCTGTCGAAAAAGTGCGTACAGCTTTAAAGCCCAGCTCTGCAATTTCCTGCTGCAAATAAGGCGATAACCTTTTGTTACAGGTAATAATGATCCGGCTTGCCGTTGTAAAAAATTGTGTCATGTAAGCAAACTTAGATAAATGATAGTGAAAGATGAGTACGGGTGCTTTTCAAGTCCCCCTCTGGGGGATTTAGGGGGCTGCAGAAAGTTTTTCTAAAACCGCAGAAAAAGCATCTGCATTTTGAGGATTTATCCAGCTAATATTTTCATCCTTCTTAAACCAGGTTAACTGGCGTTTTGCATAATGCCTTGTATTTGTTTTGATGTTTGTAACCGCTTCTTCTAAAGAAACGGCTCCATCAAAATATGCAAACAATTCTTTGTATCCGACCGTCTGCAATGCATTCAGGTTTTGGTATTGCTTAAGCGATTCAACTTCATCCGGCAATCCCTGCTCTATCATTATATCTACCCTTTGGTTTATCTGGTTGTACAATTGTTGTCGCGGCAGCTCAAGTCCGATTTTTATCACTTTAAATGACCGCTGCTCTTTTTTTCCTTTTCTAAAAGTTGTAATTGATTTTCCGGTTGACAATACAACTTCCAAAGCCCGCATCAGCCTTTGCGGATTTTGCCGTTCACCTGTTTGCCAGAAAGCAGGGTCTTTTTCAGCAACTTCATTCTGCAGGTATTCTAAACCATTTACTTCATATTCGTCAATGATTAGCTCCCGTAAAGCAGCATCCACTGCAGGTATTTCATCCATTCCCTCTTCAAAAGCTTTTATGTACAAACCGGTTCCGCCAACCATCACAGCAACCGGATGTTTTTCAAAAATTATATCCGCCACATTTAAGGCGTATTTTTCAAAAACGCCTGCATTCATCTCGTCTTTGATGCTATGCGAATTAATAAAGTAATGCTGAACACACTGTAGCTCTTCAGCAGAAGGCTTGGCTACGCCAATATTCAATTCTTTAAAACACTGCCTTGAATCTGCTGAAATGATTTCTATTTGTAAATGCTGTGCAAGCTGAATGGCAAATGCTGTCTTTCCAATCGCAGTCGGACCGAGTATGATAATGATGGTATGAGACAAGAGGTGAGTGGTGAGTAGTGAGCGGTGAGGCAGTGAGTTGTGAGTAGGGAGCAGTGAGTTGTGAGTAGGGAGAAGCAGGTAGTTGTCGAAACTGACAACTCACATCTCACATCTCACCACTCACTACTAATATTCTTCTTCATGTCCTCCTTCAGCTTCATCTAAAGACTCTTCTTCCGAATCTTCTGCGTCGGAGTCAGTGCCGGTGTCGCTTACTCCTTCACGGCCAAAACCTTCTGCACCTGCACTTAAATCGTACTTCTCTTCTATGTCGACAAATTTATCTCCCAGCAGGCTTTTAGTTCCATACTGGGCAGGCCCGATGCCTTCTGCACGAATAGTTGACGGATAAGTGGTTTTAGGAGATTCTTCTTTGCTTACATTAATGAGTTCAATCAAAAAGCCCCACCCTTTGACAAAATCATAAGTATACACAAACTTTTGGTTCGGATCCTTTATTTCTGAGCCGATAGTCGTATCAGCCATTATCAAAGGTTCAGCCTTATATTCTTTGTCGTATTTCTGTAACGAGATCTCCCTGCCACGCTGCCAGTTATCGTTGCTGCGGTAAAAGGTCGCCTGGTGTTTATTATCAAACTCGTAAGCTTTTAAAATAGCCTGATGAAGGTCTGCAAAAGTTTGGGTATGCTTTATAACAATGTCACGATACACGCTGTCATCTTCTTCATAATATGCTCTGAATTTTAAAACGGCCATCTTGTTGGTTCTTTTTAGCCCCAAAACCCCTGAAGGGTCTTAAGCAAATATTAATATGTTGATTTATTTGTTCAGGTGTAATTTAATAAACGTTTGTCCTGGCTATTTGCCAATACAAACATGAAATACTATCTGCAAAAATACTTCAAAAATCAGGCGAGGGTTGCAGGCTTAGTTCCTTCCCTTTTTGCAGCATAAATTCAAATGCTTCTTTATAACTGTTTGGAATGATGCCATCCAATATCGCTTCGCGTATTGCATCCTTAATAATGCCTACATTTTTACCTGGCGTTAGACCAAATGTTTGCATGATCATTTCGCCCGTTATAGGGGGTTGCCAGTTCCTGATCTTATCAAGCTCTTCAACTTCTTCAATACGCCTTTTTACCAGGTCAAAGTTGGCAAGATACCTCTTTACCTTAAATTTATTCTTACTGGTTATATCGGCGCTGCAGAGCATCATCAACGCGTCTATGTCTTCTCCGGCATCAAATATCAGCCTTCTGATGGCGCTGTCGGTTATATTTTCTTTGGTAAGACTAATGGGACGCATGTGCAATTCAACCAGTTTCTGCACATACCTCATTTTTTCATTCAAAGGCAATTTAAGCCTGTTAAAGATCTTCGGAACCATACGTGCACCCACTACTTCGTGCCCATGAAAAGTCCATCTATGTCCTTCTTCAAACTTCTTTGTAACAGGCTTACCTATGTCGTGCAAAAGTGCAGCCCAGCGAAGCCAAAGGTCAGAAGTATGTGCGCTGATGTTGTCAACGACCTGGAGAGTGTGGTAAAAATTGTCTTTATGACCTATTCCATCTATATATTCTGCCCCTGAAAGATCAACCATTTGAGGAAAAATAATGCTTAATAAACCAGAAGTGAACAGTAAGTCTAAACCGACAGATGGCTTGCTGCTAAGGATTATTTTATTAAATTCATCTGCGATCCGCTCCTGGGAAACAATTGTTATTCTTTCCCTGTTGTCTTTAATTGCCTGGAAAGTCGCTTTTTCGATTGCAAAGCCTAATTGCGCTGCAAACCTGATTGCTCTTAACATTCGTAACGGATCATCACTAAATGTTTGAGCAGGTTCTAAAGGTGTGCGGATGATTTTGGCAGAAATATCATTCAAACCATTAAAAGGATCAATCAGTTCTCCATAGTTCTCTTTATTCAGGCTGACTGCCAGTGTATTGATGGTAAAGTCGCGGCGATTTTGATCGTCTTCTATTGTTCCGGCTTCTACTGCCGGTTTGCGGCTATCTGAGCGATAGCTCTCTTTTCGGGCGCCTACAAATTCAACTTCAAACTCAGCTAAGCGAATTTGGGCAGTGCCAAAATTTTTGAAAAAAGCTACTGGTGGTTTTGGAGAAAAGCGTTCGGCAACTTTGTTTGCCAGTAAAATTCCATCGCCCAAACAAACAATATCAGCATCTTTAGTTGACCGCCCAATGATTTTATCACGAACAAAGCCACCAATTATAAATACAGGCATTTCTAATTCAGAGGCTGCATTTGCTATCTTCCTGAAAATAAACAATTCTTTATCGCTGCATTGTATGTACATAAGGGCAGCAAATATAATTATTTATAAAAGCAGGTCTAATCGTTACAAAACAATCTACTTTAAAAAAGGACGATCGACTATTGCTAGAAATATTTCTATTATTCGAACTCAAGTTCGTTAATGTAATATTCCCAGCTAAGATATTTTTTAATTAAAGAGTTTGCAGAATCTCTCATAGAATCTGAAATGTTTTTATAAGACGAGGAGGAAGAAGTATAGTTATCTTCAATCTTGATAGATTGAAGTACATCCTTTAACAAAGGCATTTTTTCATTTTTTACGGATAAAGTAGCTTGCTGCATGATTGGGGTGGTTTTGTATAAGAACGACAATTATTCTGCCATATTATAAAACGTAGTATTTAAATGTGTAAAAACTAATACTACCCCCGTATAATCACGGCTTTACCGTTTTTCCACTTTATTATTGATGAAGCAGCGGTAGAGTTACTATCTTTTTGGCGGAAATTTACCACATAGTTAACGGCGCTTTTTACTTTCGGGGAAATGCTGAAAAAGTTTTGGGGAGAAGGTTGCCCATGCAAATTAGCTGAAGTGGAAACGATGGGTTTCTTGAACCTCTTTAATAAATGACGGCAAAAATCCTCCTTTACAAGCCTTATGGCAATACTTCCATCTTCATTTAAAACCTCATCGGCCACGCCTATTCCACCTTCATAAATTACGGTTACCGGTTTATCTGTTTCAGCGAGGTAATTAAAAACTTCCGGGTCAGGAGCGGCCACGTATTGCAAAACGTCCCGTTCTGACGGCAGCAATACAATCAATCCCTTGTGAGCAGGTTTGCCTTTGATGGCTATTAATTTTTCCACCGCTTCCTCATTTGTTGCATCGCAGCCTAATCCCCAGATGGTGTCGGTGGGGTACAAGATCACTCCTCCTTCATTCAGTGCAGCAAGGCATTGTTCAATATCAGTAGTAAAATCGGTCATACAAATTGTTGTTTTGCTTTTGTTCATCATATTGCCGCCCGACTTATTAGTTTTGCAAGTCATGCAAAAATTTCTGGTTATTCAAACGGCATTTATAGGAGATGCGGTGCTTGCGACCGCTTTGGTTGAAAAGCTGCACCGGTTTTATCCCGGGGCAAAAATAGATTTTGTTGTGCGTAAAGGAAATGAAGGATTGTTAACCAACCATCCTTTTTTAAGCGAAGTAATGGTTTGGAACAAGAAAGAAAACAAATACAGAAACTTATTTGCCATTTTAAAAAGAATAAGAAAGAACAGGTACGATGTTGTGGTAAATGTGCAGCGGTTTGCTGCTACCGGGTTTCTTACTGTTTTGTCTGGTGCAAAAAAAACCGTTGGATTTGATAAAAATCCCTGGAGCTTTTTATTTACAAAAAAGGTCGTTCACATTATGAGCGCCGGTGAAAATTATTTACACGAAGTGGAGAGAAACCAAAAATTGATCGAAGATATTACCGATACAATTGCTGCAAAACCACGGCTCTACCCATCAAAACAAGATTATGACGAGGTGAAAATGTATCAAAACTTATCTTATATCGCTGTAGCTCCCACGTCGGTCTGGTTTACAAAACAATTTCCAAAAGAGAAATGGATAAGCCTGATTAACAACCTGCCGTCTCACATACATATCCACCTTTTAGGCGCTTCCGGAGATCATTCTATATGTGAGGAAATCAAAAAAGGCACAACCCATCCTGCTGTTATAAATCTTGCCGGAAAGCTGTCATTTCTGCAATCTGCAGCTTTACAGCAGGCGGCTTTAATGAATTATGTAAACGATTCTGCGCCCATGCATTTTGCCTCTGCTGTCAATGCGCCTGTAACTGCTGTGTATTGCAGCACTGTTCCTTCATTTGGTTTTGGTCCGTTATCAGATCGGCGTTTTATTGTTCAAACGACCGAACCCTTACCCTGTAAGCCGTGTGGATTGCATGGATACAAAGCCTGTCCTTTAGGTCATTTTAAATGTGCACACACTATCAGCGACAGTCAGCTATTATCTGTGTTGAATAACTAACTTTATCAAAATTTTTATGTACTTAGCTGCACATCTTTTATTAAACATTGTTGCGTCGCACACTTTTACTGCACACCATTATTCAGCAAAATCATGCAAGCCTAACTACGTGAAAAAATCTTTCATCAGCTTATTTCTTTTTATTGCATCAATGCATTGTTTTTGCCAACAGCAATTCACCTTGCAGGATTCTATTGCTGCCACTTACGATCTTTTTAACGATAAGCCTTTTGCAGAAATTCATTTGGAAGATACAAGCGGACAGCTTTTTAACACCGCAGCATTAAAAGGCAAAACGCTTTATGTTGATTTCTGGTTCACTGCCTGTGCTCCCTGCATCAAAGAAATACCTTTTGCCAAAGAACTGCAGCAGTACTTTGCAGCAGATACAAACGTGGTATTTCTTAGCATCTGCATAGAAAACCTCAATAGAAAACCAGTTTGGAAACAACTGATAAAAGACAAGGCGCTGCCGCGAATACATCTCTTTTATGCACGTAATAAGCCACAAAAAATAAATCTTTTGACAGAGTACAAAATAACCTTTCCCACTTATCTTTTAGTAAATAATGGAATGAAGGTGATTGGCTACGATGCACCAAGACCTTCTGAAAAAGGATGGGTTCATTGGGCGATTCAACAGGCAGAAAAAAACATTTCTTTGGGAGAGACTTTCAGGCAGGCAATTAAGGAGCATAGAAACTTTGAAGACATGTAACAACTGCAAAAGAATGAATTGCCTTTCCGCCTTTGTTTCAAGACAAAGAAAGTAACAAATGCTGAGGCACTTAACCTGGCTGAAAAATAGATGGTAAGCCAAACTAAGGTGAGCGCTGTCATTGCTTGCTAAGCTATACTAAGTCGTCCATGAAGAAGGTTGCTAAGTACTTATCTTTACAACTTCTCATCCTTTTCTGCAGAATTAAAAAGTGTAATTATGAAACCCTTGCTTACCGCTGCTTTTGTGTTTTGTTTCTCTGTTGCTTTTACGCAAACAACTTCAATACAGCCTGTAGAGCAGCAATATCACGTAAGTTACTGGTGGTGGATTTTAGGAGTTTTCCTTGCTGTTGGCGCAGGCATCGTGTTATATATGCTGATCAAAAAAGACCCGAAACGCGATGCAGTAAGATAAATTATTTTGCAGGCCGTGCGCCAAAAAGAAGGCTTCCTATTCTTACCATATTGCTGCCCTCCACTATTGCCGTTTCATAATCTCCGCTCATACCCATGGAAAGAATTGACAGTTTACAGTTGATGGTTGACAGTGATTGATATTTGCTGAATAAAGATTTGAGCAGCTTCATTTCACCTTTCACTTTTTCTGCATCATCGCTAAAACTTGCCATACCCATTAGTCCGTCTATATAAATGTTTGAAAGCTGAGATGGTTCATTTTGTATGATTGACATGATCTCATCAAGCTCCGTTTCGTCTAAACCAAACTTTGTTTCTTCCTGTGCAATGTGAACCTGCAGCAGGCAATGAATGACTTTATTTAATTTTTTTGCCTGCTTATTTATTTCTGCCAGCAACTTAAGGCTGTCAACTCCCTGTATTAAATGAACAAAAGGTGCTATAAATTTCACCTTGTTGCTTTGCAGATGCCCTATAAAATGCCATTTACTATCCGGCGGAAGCAAGGGCTGCTTTTCTGCCAGTTCCTGCACATAGTTCTCTCCAAAATCACGCTGACCCAAATCATACAATCGTTGCATATCCGCAACAGATTGCAGTTTACTTACAGCCACCAACTGAACATTTTTCGCTGCAGTTTCCGTTAGTACCTCCCTGTATTTTAATTCATTTACCGGCATTACATATAATTGAGCATAAATGTAAAATAAAGAATTCCGCCTTTGCAAGGAACAGCAATGCCAGGAAAGCAAAAGAACTGCACGCAAAGACGCAATGACGCAAAGGAACAACAAAATAAAAGCGCAGGGTGCATACTAAATCGTCGCAAAGGAAAAAGCTCCATAAAAAGGCATCGTTGATAATTATAGCAGGTAGCATTATGCCGCATAATGAGTTACCGTACAAGAGTGTGACACAACCGGAGTTACATTGAAATACAAACGATGGCTACCAAAAAAACCAACATTTACTCCACGCTGTTTTCTTCCTTTGGAAAAAGCAGGTCTTTGTATTTGTTATACAGGAATGATGCGAACAAAAGAAGCACGCCTAACAGTACCAGTACAATTGTTTTGGAAATAGTGGATAAAGAAGCAAGATCGTAGAAAAACAGTTTTAATAAGGTGCCTGCAAACAAGACCATTGCCGAAATGCGAAGATGTTTTTTGTTTTTAATAATACCGGTAAAAAGCAATGTGAGTGCATATCCTCCGCAAATGAGACTAAGACCTAATTTGTATTGATTATGGTAACCTGACAAATCCATCCAGTGAATAAATTCATTTGAAATAACCGAAAGCAATGTAAGATTGAAAACGCCTGAAACAACCTTTTGTAAACCGGCACGAGGCTTAAATGTTTTTAAAGCATTCCATATACTTAGCCAGAAAATGACCAAAGCTGCAAAAGAAAAATAACGAATAAAAAGAAGCATTTCTGACGGCTGGTTAGCAGCTTTTGAAATGTACAGTTCGCGCAAGACACCAATATTGTATAAGCCGCTCAAAAGGAAAACGACACTTACAATGAATGCAAACGCTAATAACAAATGGTGAAGCTTCCCGCTCCTGAGCACATTGGTATTTATAAAAAGCCAGGAAGCAAGATATACAAAAGAAAAAATGATAAGTGTAACAGAACGTAACAACTCATCACTTTTTACAAAATTGGAATTAACAGGATAAGTGCTGATCGTTTCGTCCCAGGCAAAATGTATTTCATTATAAAAAGCAAAGTATAAAATGACAAGGAATGCAACAGGCAACACTTTGCAGAAAAAGTCGCCCGTTAAAGTGTTGGGTTTTGAGTCAAATTTTCTGATGAAAAAACTCATCGTACCAAAACAGGCAATTGCACAAAGCGAAAGAATGAAGTTGAGATTGGCAAAAGGAGTTGTTGTAAGATTAACAGCAATGCCGGCATTGTGCATAAAAGGATAAGCCCCGAACCAGTCCTGCAGCAGGCTGATAAAAGAGATAACAACCAAAGGCAGTGCAATATCGAGATACAGTTCGCGGCGTGTATTAAAAGCGACATAAAAGAGTGCAGTCGCTTCAAATGTCCACAGCAGCGTAACCCAGTTACCGTCTAACTCAATGGGAATGGCTATTGTAAAAAATAAAAGCCCAAGTCCTAATATAAATTGAAACACACTTTTATCGGCCAGGTGCAGTTTGTAGATGACATAACCTGCCGCTAAATGCACACAGGCATTGCCAATGGTAAACCAGGTAAGAAAATGCTGGCTTTGAAAGTTTTCGTTCACTATATAAGTACCCAAAAAGAAAAACACCAATGCATTTAACAGCAGAACAGCCACTTCGCGTACCTGGTACAATTCTCTTTTCACAATTTTATACGAAAGAAAGGTGATATAAAAAGTGAAGAAATTAACGGATAGAAAAGTCAAACCTGCTGTGAAGTTTCCCGTAACCTTGTTTCCTGAAATAGTAGAAAGCACGTATATCAGCCACGTAAGAAAAAAGGCGATGTGGTATAAAAGCTTCCAGTCTTTTTTAAACGAAAGAAACAAAAGACCCAAATTGATTACGGTTATATAACTAAATAAAATGAAGATGTTGCCATTGCCGTTGCCAAGCAAAAAGGGAATGGCATAAGCCGCCACCTGTCCCAGCAACGCAATGATCTTTTGATTGTACCAGATGGCGATTGCAACGGCGGCGGAAGTGGTAATCACCATTAGGATAAATGCGATGGACAACGGAAACAACTGGTAAAAGCTGTAAGCGATGTAAGTGATAAAATAGGTGACCGACAATCCTCCGCCAATTAAAACAGAACTGAAGTATTCATATTTCTTTTTGAGACGGAAAGCCAGCAATACCAGCACACCTGCAGCAGCATACCCAGCAAGTATGCGCATCAGCGGACTGATAAGCTCGTTATCAATTGCATACTTCGCCCCGATAAAAACACCAATGATCGTTACTAATATCCCAATCTTGCTTATGACGTTTGTGCCTATAAAATCCTCCATCCCCTGCGTTACCTGCAACGGTTTCTTTGCAGGAGCGCTCTTTTGCTGAATGTTTTGCTTTGCCTGCAATATGTAAGGAACTTCCTGTCTTGCCGTAACAGGTTCCGGATTAATGATCTCTTTTGGCTCATACACTTCATCCGTTTGAAGAGAAAGGGAAGCTTTTAGTGTTTCCAACTGTCTTTCAACCCTTACCAAATCTTTACTCATTAGTAATTGACGACTGCGCATTTCAGCCAATTGACTTGTCAGTTCTTCTATTTGCCTTTCAATGTCAGTCATTTGTGTTGGTTTTAAAATCGGGCAAGGTATTCAGCCATTCAAATTTTCCATTCTGCAGATGCAGGGCAAAAGTCGATTTACCGTTGGTTATTACAAGGTATTCTACCTGTAAAGTAATATTATAATTGAGTATTTGTTTTATAACTGCTTCACTCAACTCTGTTTGTATTTCCTTACATTCAACCATCATCCACGGCCTGGCATTTTTAAAAACAACAATATCAAAACGTTTTTTCAGATCTCCCAGCATAATTTCACGTTCGACGGCAATCATTGAACAGGGGTATTGCAATGCCTGCATCAGGTATTGCAAAAAGTTCTGGCGAACCCATTCTTCAGGAGTCAGCAAGACCCATTGTTTCCGGCATTCGTCAAAGACGATATCCTTCCCCTTCTCTTTTTTTATTCTAAATGCAGGCGCTGGAAAGTCAATAGTAATCATGTAACAAAAGTATTCGCTAAATTTACAGAATCACTTTAGTTGACTGAAGAATAAAAATCGATAGAAAAATATGAATACCAAAGAAGAGATCGTACAAAACTGGTTACCCCGATATACAGGCGAAAAGCTCGAGAATTTCGGCAAATTCATTTTGCTAACCAATTTCTCAAACTACGTAAAGATGTTTGCTTTTTTGCATGATGTGCAAATGGTAGGTGAAGACAGACCGATGCAATGCGCAACTGCCAATGGCATTACCATTATTAATTTTGGAATGGGAAGCCCCGGCGCAGCCACCATTATGGACCTGCTTTCTGCAATAGAACCCGAGGCTGTCTTGTTTCTCGGCAAGTGCGGCGGGTTGAAAAAAAGAAATAAGATCGGGGACCTGATATTACCTATTGCAGCCATTCGCGGCGAGGGTACATCCAATGATTATTTTCCTCCTGAGGTGCCGGCGCTGCCTGCATTTGCGCTGCAAAAAGCCATTTCGACAACCATCCGGGAGTATGAAGTAGATTACTGGACCGGCACGGTTTATACTATGAATCGCAGGGTGTGGGAGCATGACATCGAGTTTAAAGAATACCTGAAACGAATAAGGGCTTATGCAATAGATATGGAAACAGCCACCATCTTTACAGTTGGTTTCTACAATAAAATACCCACCGGCGCACTGTTACTCGTAAGCGACCAGCCGATGGTTCCCGAAGGTGTAAAGACCGAGAAAAGCGATGCATCAGTTACCCAGACCTTCGTTGATAAACACCTCAATATCGGAATAGACTCTTTAAAGCAGCTTCAGAATAAGGGAGTAACAGTAAGACATCTAAGGTTTTAGCCTAAAGTTTCTTTTGGAAAAAATTTTTATTGTATTCATATTTCTCACAGAATAAAAATGAGCAGTGATTTTTTTTGAGCCGGCTGCATTACTACTATTTTACATCGTTGCGTCGCACACTTTTACTTTTGTTCATTTTTCGGCAATGCACTACTTGTCCCGTTTGCAGGAATCTTATCGCACGTGCATCATTGCCACCTTTATTTATTATATCTACTACTTAAAGAAGTGGCATATCTTTTATATAATTTTTACATCTGCGATTGCTCTCCACAAGACTTAATAAAAAAACTAAACAAATATTTGTTTTAAATTAAACGTTTATTTAATTTTGCCTTTCGAAATTATTTAAATGAGTTATAGTGATAAACAGATACAAATAATAGCAACTGCTGAACGACTATTCTCCACAAAAGGTTTTGACGGTACTTCCGTAAGAGATATTGCAGATGAGGCAGGCGTTAACATTGCTATGATTTCCTATTATTTCGGCTCAAAAGAAAAATTGATGGAAGCTCTTTTTGAGCAAAGGTCGAGCGATATAAAACTACAGGTTGAAACATTGCTACAAAGCGACGAGCTAAGCCCTTTTCAAAAAATGGAAAGACTGGTAGATTCTTATATAGAAAGGGCGATGAAGAAACAGCAGTTTTTTAAGATCATGATATGCGAACAGGTAATTAATAAAAACCCTGTTGTCGTGCACCTGATACAGGATCTTAAAAAAAGGAATATTCAATCAATTATTGAGATTATTAAGGATGGCCAGAAAAAGGGTGATTTCAGGAAAAACATTGATGTTCTGCTGCTGATGAATACGCTGTTTGGATCGGTTACACAAATGATGATTTCAATAGACTATTACAGGGAGTTCAATGACCTGCAAAGTCTTCCCGAAGACCAATTTTTTGAATTGATAAAACAAAAACTAAGTAATCATATAAAAGTCTTATTTAAAGCACTATTAAGTTATGAAGCATAAATTTTTATTGACTCTGGTAATACTTATAACGGCAGTTTTTTTAGTCGGGGATCTAAGGGCTCAGGGCAGGCCTATTTCATTACAGGAAGCAATTGATCTAAGTCTTAAAAACAGTAAGCAGTTAAAAGGAAGCCAGGCAAAGATAGAGGAAGCCACTGCTTCGTTAAGAGAAGCTGTACAACGCAGGCTACCTGAAGCATCTGTTTCAGGCTCTTATCTGCGTATAAACAATCCTCATATAGATTTAAAGGTTAAACTCGGCAGTTCAAGTGGAGCAGACACAGGCACAGCGAATACTTCTTCAGCAAGTGCGTCATCTGCATTGTATGGATTGGTCAATGCATCTTTACCAATTTATTCGGGATTAAGAATAAGATATGGAATAGAATCATCAAAATACCTGGAACAAGCAGCAAAATTAGATGCAGACAACGATCGTGAAGCAGTTGTACTAAACACCATCAACGCATTTGATAACTTGTATAAGTCAAGGTCTGCTGTTAACCTGGTAGAGGAAAGCCTTGAAGGAGCACGCCAAAGGGCAACCGATTTTTCTAACCTTGAAAAAAATGGTATTCTTCCCAGGAACGATTTGTTAAAGGCGCAATTACAGGAGTCAAACACTGAACTCTCGTTATTAGATGCCGAAAACAACTGGAAGCTTGCAAACATCAACATGGATCTGATGCTTGGTTTACCTGACACAACTTTGCTTTCGGTAAATGAAACAGATCTGCAATCAGCATCTGCTCAATTAAGAACTGTTGAAGAGTATGTACAATTAGGATTACAAAACAGGAAAGATGTGGCTGCATTAGGACTGCGCAAAAAAGCCGCGACAACCAACGTTAGAGTTGCAAAAGGCGCCATGTACCCTTCCTTAGCTGTAACAGGCGGATATGTAGCGGCAGATATTCCCAATGTGTTAATTGTTACAAATGCAGTAAACATAGGTGTAGGTGTGCAATACAGCTTATCTTCTTTGTGGAAAAATGCAGGAATCGAGCAGGCTAAAGCAAGAGTGAAGGAAGTGGCAGCAAATGAAGAAGTTTTGAATGATGAGGTAAGACTGCAGATAAACGAGGCTTATCAAAATTACCTGCTTAACCAAAAGAAGATACAAGTTTATCAGACAGCAATTGCGCAGGCCGAGGAAAATTACAAGATTGTGAGAAATAAATTCCAGAATCAATTGGCCACTACAACCGATTTACTAGATGCTGATGTTGCGCAATTACAGGCCAGGCTAAATTTTGCTTTTGCAAAAGCAGATGCGTCAGTATCATACAACAAATTACTGCAGACCGCAGGACTTTTAATAAATCAGACAACAACAAAATAAAACCACATAAAAGGAATTTTTATGGACACACAAACAACCGAAAAAAAAGAAACTGCTGCGAAAACAGTTGCTCCGGCACCTAAGAGAAACATTGTTTTCCCCATCATTTTATTATTACTGATAATAGCAGGAGCATGGTTTGGAATATCGAAGTATACTTATGGCAAGCACCACGAAGATACCGATGATGCGCAGGTGGAAGCCAATATAAGCCCGGTAATACCGCGTGTATCAGGTTATGTAAATGAAGTGAAAGTTGTAGACAACCAGAGAGTGCACAAAGGTGATACGCTCATGATTTTAGATCCGAGAGATCTCAAGCTAAAGCTCGAACAGGCACAGGCAGCCTTAGCCACCGCACAAAGTAACCTCGGCGTTGCACGTACAACCACTACTGCAGCAAGGTCAAACATTGCCACTTCCCAGGCTTCTGTGGGTACTATAGATGCACAGATTGAAGCCGGAAAAATAACTCTCTGGAGAGCAAGCCAGGACTTTGACCGGTATGCTAACCTGATTAAAGATCACTCTATCACCCAGCAGCAATACGAGCAGGCTTTGGCTGCAAAGCAGACAGCAGAAAAGCAATTGCAGATATTGCAGGAACAAAGGAAACAGGCCTCTTCACAAACGAGTTCGGTTACCAGCCAAAGCGGTGCGACTGCATCGCAGATAAAGGTTGCAGGTTCGGTTATACAGCAACGCCGCGTAGATGTGGATGAAGCGAAACTCAATCTTTCGTATGCCATTATTACTGCACCTGCCGACGGACTGGTTTCGAAGGTGAACATACAGCCCGGACAATATTTAACAGCAGGACAATCTTTATTCAGCATCGTATTGAATGACGATTTGTGGGTGGTTGCCAATTTTAAAGAAACACAGTTTGATAAAATGAAAGTCGGACAGCGCGTAGTGGTACATGTGGATGCTTTTCCAAGTCACGATTTTGAGGCAAAGCTTGCTTCGTTCTCTCCGGCTACAGGCGCCCGTTTTGCCCTGTTGCCTCCCGACAATGCCTCAGGAAACTTTGTAAAAGTGGTGCAGAGGCTTCCGGTTAGAATTGAATTTACACAGCAAAACGATTCCCTGGTAAAACAACTGAGACCAGGTATGAACGTAGATGTAGATGTGCATTTGAATTAAAAATAGTCATTAGGGCATTTAGTCAATAGGTCATTAAGGGAGGTGAACACATTTTTGATTTATGATTGTGTTGATAGAAATGATTTTAGTTACCATCATAAGTTCTTTAATCAGCTTTGGTTGTGTCACTCACTTGTACGGTATAAATTAGATTGAGCGCTGCAGCGGATGTGATTTCTTTTCGAGAAAGAATGTATTGAAGAATTGCTGAATAAAATATAACTGTACAAGGGAGTGACACAACGATGCTAAATAGTAATACTACTGTTTGTTCCAAAAATTAATGGTTCAATGGCTTAATTGCTTAATGCCTCAATTGCTAAATGACCAATTACTCAATGACTTATTGACTATTTGACTAAATGACTAAATGATTTTGTAAAAATATGCAACAGCCTAATTCATTAGTAGAGTATGGTGCAAGACGGGTAATTATTACCATAACAGCAATATTGTGCGCCTTGCTCGAAATAGTTGACAGTACTATTGTAAACGTCGCCCTGAATGATATGCGTGGCAATCTTGGCGCTACCATGACAGAAGTGGGGTGGGTAATTACTGCTTATGCAATCGGTAACGTAATTGTGGTGCCGATGACCAGTTGGCTGTCGCAACAGTTTGGAAGAAGCAACTATTTTGCCGCTTCAATCATGCTGTTTACACTGTGTTCGTTCCTGTGTGGAAATGCAAACGGAATATGGGAACTGGTTGCATTCAGGTTTTTGCAGGGCGTTGGCGGGGGAGCTTTACTGGTAACATCGCAAACGATCATTACTGAAAGTTACCCGGTCGAAAAACGGGGAATGGCACAGGCAATCTATGGTTTAGGTGTGATCATTGGTCCTACTCTGGGTCCGCCGCTTGGAGGTTATATTACTGATCATTTTTCATGGCCCTACATATTTTATATCAATATTCCCATTGGTGTGGTGGCGACACTGCTTACACTTCAGTTTGTGCGCAGCCCCAAATATGGCGAAAAAAGCGCCGCAGCAGATGTGGACTGGTTGGGCATTGCACTTTTGGCAATTGCAGTTGGCTCTTTGCAATACGTGCTCGAACGTGGTCAGGATGATGACTGGTTTTCGAGCGCAACAATAACTACCTGTGCGGTTTGTGCAGTTTTAGGTTTATTTTTCTTTATCTGGCGCGAAATGACTTTTAGAAATCCAATTGTACAGTTACGAGTTTTGAAAAATGGAAATCTAAGGGTTGGAACGATACTGTCTTTCATACTTGGGTTTGGATTATATGGTTCTACTTTTATCGTGCCGTTATATACACAATCCACTTTGGGCTGGACTGCCACTCAATCGGGTATGCTGATGATACCTGCGGCCCTGACAACCGCTTTTATGATGCCTATCATCGGGCAGTTGCTGCAGAAAGGTGTACCGCAGCAATACCTTATAGCATTGGGAATGCTGCTGTTTTTCGCATACAGTTTCTGGGGTTATAAGATCATATCACCCGATACAGGTAAAGATGCTTTTTTCTGGATGCTGATATTGCGTGGCCTTGGAATGGGTATGTTATTCATTCCTATTACAACCTTGTCGCTTTCGACACTTAAAGGACAGCAGATCGGGCAGGGGGCTGCTTTTACGGGAATGATGCGGCAATTGGGCGGCTCTTTTGGGGTCGCTTCGATAACTACTATGTTAGCACGTTGGAATATGCAGCACAGAAGTGACCTCGTAAGCAATTTAGATGTAAACAGTGCAATGGTGCAGCAAAGAGTTGCGGGAATGCAGCATAATTTTATGAGTAAAGGCATTACAGCCGATCAGGCTTTATCGAGCAGCTACAAATCGCTTGATTTTATGGTAACGAAGCAGGCGGCAGTATTATCTTATATGGATGCATTTCTTTACCTCGGCATAATGTTTCTTCTCTGTATTCCTTTTATGCTGATGGTAAAAGGCAACAAAGGCGCTAAAAAGATGGATTTATCAGAAGCTATGCACTAACCCCCCGCCCTAAAGGGAGCCTGAAACGACGGGCTACAAAATATCAAAAACCTTTTCCTCCTGAAATATGTACATTCTTGCGTACTGCAATAGGATTACTGTTTTAGCATCCTTTATTTCTCCTGATTGAATTTTAGTAAAGGCTTCCTCAAACGGTAATTCTATCACTTCAATATCCTCATTTTCTTCTGCGAGTCCACCGCCCTTTCCTGTTCTTTGGTTTAAGGTGTATTCGGCAACAAAAAAATGCAGCATTTCAGCTACTGAACCTGCTGTACTGTATAGTTCAAATATCTTTTTCACATCCTTAACCTTGTAACCCGTTTCTTCTTCTATCTCTCTTATCATGCATTCTTCGGGATCTTCATTTTCTTCCACAAGCCCTGCGCATGCCTCAAGCAACATTCCGGTAGGATGGTGATTTAAATAAGCGGGCAGCCTGAATTGCGTTACCAGCATTACTTTGTTCTCAGTCCGGTCGTATAATAAAGCTGTACACCCATTGCGTGACTGATACACTTCGCGGTTAATTTCTTCGGTAGAACCATCCTTCTTTTCAATCTCGTACTTCACTTTTTTTAAAGGGAAGAAATAATCCGATAACGTTTCTGTTGATATAATCTTTACTTTTTGCTCCATCTCTTTTTTTTATTAGTATTTACAAATTTACATTCTACGCAGGTTTTAGAATAATTTGCCCGGAGAAGAAATAAAAAGAGGTTTTTTTAAAGACAGGTTGCATGCTGCATTCAGCTTGTCAATCAAATAGGAGGAAAGCTCGGGCGAATACGCCTCGTCGTGCATGTGCATGAAAAAATACAGCTCCTGCAAACCGTTATCGAGCCAATACTTTATACGATTAACCCAATCATCAATGCGGGTATAGTCAGTTGGGTCGAGACTGTTGCCAACAAAACGAATGAAAGCTTTGGAAATGGTAAGATACATGTGGGCGCAATCGCGGCGACCGGCAGCATCAGTAATAATATATCCTATTTTTTGTTTGCTTAGAGTTGTCAGCAGTTCATCCGTTTCTTCTTTTGATGAAAACCATTCAAGGTTTCTCACTTCCAAAAAGAACTGGACATCGGTTGGCAGGCTTGCAAGATACTTATACAAATTCTCTTTTCTTTTTGGCGAAAACCGATCGCTCACCTGCAAAAAGATGGGACCTAAATGTTTGCCGAAAGCATAAATGCCCTCGAGAAAAGCATTGGTCTTATCATCTATATTTTCAAAAGAACTGTAATGGCTGATGGTCTGCGGCACTTTAGGACAGAAAACAAAATCTTTCCCTTCAGCCTTATCTGCCCACTTTTTTATGGAAGAAGGCGGATAGGTTTTATAATGAGTTGCATTCAGTTCGATGCTGTTGTAATGCTCTACGTAATGGTCAAGAAACTTTGCTTCTTTTGTTTTTTCAGGATAAATTTTTCCAATCCATTCTGTGCGCCCCCATTTTGCGCAGCCAATATATACTTTAGGTGAAGTGACTTTTGTTCCTGAAAGAATGTGTTTGTTCCATGCAGGTTCCGGAGACAAGCAGAAGTTGATCGTTTTTAATTCTGCGGGAGAAACTTTGCCAAAATCCATGAGGTATAAAGTAAAAAGTAAAAAAATCAAAAGTAAGTAGTTTTTTACTTACTACTTACGACTTTCTTCTTACGACTTTCTTCTTAAATATTTTCCCTGATGTCGTTCATTATTCTTCTGGCAATGTTGTTGGCTGTCGTCTCAAAATTGCTTTCGGCGTAGATGCGAATGATGGGTTCGGTATTACTGGTGCGCAAGTGCACCCAGTCATTTTCAAATTCTATTTTCAGGCCGTCTTCGGTATTGATCGGGTTATTTTTATACTTGGTTTTTATCTTGTCGAAAATAGATTGCACATTTACTCCGTGCGCCAGTTCTATTTTGTTTTTGCTGATAAAGTAATCAGGGAAAGTGCCTCGAAGCTGTTTGATGCTTCTTTCACTTTTGGCTAAAAAAGTCAGGAAAAGTGCAATTCCAATCAATGCATCACGGCCATAATGAAAGTCTGGTACAATGATACCGCCGTTACCTTCGCCGCCGATTACCGCATTTACTTCCTTCATTTTGGTTACTACATTCACCTCTCCTACCGCACTGGGAAAATATTCTCCGCCATGTTTTACAGTCACATCTTTCAATGCCCTGGTGCTCGACATGTTGCTTACCGTGTTGCCGGGTGTATGCTGCAAAACAAAGTCTGAGATAGCAACCAGTGTATATTCTTCACCGAATAGAGAACCATCTTCATTTACAAAGCAAAGCCTGTCAACATCGGGGTCAACAGCGATACCGATGTTTGCTTTTTTACGGTTGACCTCTTTGCACAACTCCATTAGATGCTGTGGCAAAGGTTCGGGGTTGTGAGCAAACTTGCCATTGACCTCATCATTTAATACGGTGATGTCTTTTTCTCTTACACCAAGCGCTTTTAGCATAGCAGGCACGGCAATAGCGCCGGTGCTGTTGATGCCATCCACTACGATCTTAAACTTCTTTTTTGTAATGGCTTCAATATCAACCAAAGGATAAGTGATAACAGCATGGATGTGTTGCTGCAGAGCAGTATTGTTTTGAGTATAAGAGCCAAGCTTATCAACTGTTGCGAAAGTAAAATCTTCGCTTTCTGCAAGGGCAAGCACCGCCGCACCGTCTTCGCTGTTTATAAACTCGCCTTTACTGTTTAATAATTTTAAAGCATTCCATTCTTTCGGGTTGTGACTGGCGGTGAGAATTATTCCGCCAGCAGCTTTTTCGAATAAAACAGCCATCTCAACTGTAGGTGTTGTGCTCAAGCCTACATCCACTACATCGAGCCCTAAAGCATTTAGTGTACTTACCACAAGTCGTTGAACCATTTCACCGCTTATTCTTCCATCGCGGCCTACAACAACCTTTCTTCCCGTTCCTTGCTGCATCAGCCAGGTTCCGTAACCGGCAGTAAACTTTACCACATCCAGCGGACTAAGCGTATTTCCTGGTTTTCCACCAATTGTGCCCCTGATGCCGGATATGCTTTTTATAAGTGCCATTCAGTTTCTTTTATTCGAGTGCAAACATAAAAGAAAATCTATTACTTAGTGAATAGATGACAAAGAGATTGCTAACAGATACGAGATAATATTCGGAAAGAAAAAACGTTGCTTTTGCAGCATTTCTTCTTTAAAACCTCTCAATCGCCCGGCAGAAAATAAAAGAATAATTGCACACTGCAGCTTAATATCATATACTTTTATGTAAGTAATCAATGCCTCCTTCATTGAAACAATTTACAGCCGCTATATTTCTGATAGCTTTTACCGCAGTGACCTTTAGCAAGGTGGTTATTTTCATTAGTTTTTTTGCTAATCAAAAATATATTGCAGAAAACCTTTGCATTAACAAGGCAAAACCTGCAACGAATTGTTGCGGCAAATGCCAGTTGTCTAAAAAAATAACGAATGAGGATAATAAAGACAGGCAAAATCCTACGCGTAAAAATGAAAATAAAAACGAAGTCTTTTCACCAACATCTTTCAATACTTCTGAAAGCCGGTACTGGCAACCAATAGTAAAAAGGTATCCTCCTTTTCGTTTAAATAAATGCACTGACCGCTCTTTTGCTATTTTTCATCCACCTCTTGTTTTACCTGCAACTGTTGCTTAACAGCTATTTCTTATTTATACAACTATCCATTGCAGGCAACCTGTATCGGTTAACTGCGTATTGTATTTTAAAACAATTTATCGTGAAAAAACTTCTCTTTATCATCATACTATTTTTATCGGCATCTGCCTCTTTTGCCTGCGAAATATGCGGCTGTGGCGGAGGAAATTTTTATTTAGGATTACTGCCTGGTTTTAAAAGTACATTCATCGGAGTACGCTATCACTACATGAATTACTATACCCAGGTAAAAGGCGATGCTACCCAGTTCAGCCATAATTTTTATAATACTGCAGAGGTTTGGGGCGGCGTCAATCTTGGCAGCCGGTGGCAGGTACTTGCCTTTGTTCCTTACCATATCAACAAACAAATAGACGATGATGGCATTACAAACACAAATGGCTTAGGCGACGTTACTGTGTTAGCCAACTACCAGCTTCTGCATAAAATAAACACCAGCGAAAATACCGCGGGAACAGAACAGCGCCTTTGGATTGGTGGCGGGGTAAAAGTGCCAACCGGAAAATTTAATGCAGATGTAAAAGATCCAAACACCACTATTGCCGATGTAAATGCGCAGTTAGGAACCGGAAGCGTAGACCTGTTGCTAAATGCAATGTATAATGTTCGTCTTGGCAAATGGGGCATAAACAGTACTGTTTCTTATAAAGAAAACACGGCGAAGAACACCTACTCATTTGGCAATAAGTTTTCTGCCAACTCTATTGGCTATTACCGGCTGAGATATAAAACCACCACCTTTTTACCCAATGCAGGCATAATGTATGAAAATACGGGTCAGAATAAACTTGCAGGTGAAAAAGTGGCAACCACTGGCGGATACATAGCAACGGCATCTCTCGGTGTAGAAGCAAGTATGAGAACAATAACCATCGGAGCCACCGCACACGCACCTTTCAGCCAGGATTATGCTGATGGCCAAACAAAGCTGAGGTGGAGAAGCAGTGTACATGTAACCTTTACATTATAAATACTTTTCTTCACATGCAGAATAAAAGGAGGCAGCCAGTTCTGCCTCCTTTTTATTTATTGCAAAGACTTGTTCTTTAAAAACTGTGCTTCGCCGACATGTGCATTAGATTTTTTTGGTCACCAGCCGAAGAATAAGCATTAAGCATTGTTGTGTCACTCACTTGTACGATATTTTCGCTATTCGGCTTTACACTACTTGTCCCGGTGCCGGGAACTTATCCTGCATAAAGTATAGATCTTTTTGGTGTGATGCAGATCATCCGTTAAAATTCATAATCTCCTTACAAATGAAGCTATCTTTACAATTAGCTATTGTAATACAAAAAAGCGGCGTTAGGTTAACATTTTTAAAAAATGACCAAAAGAATTTCAATATCACAGTTTCTCATAAAACTTTTTAAAGCGATATTCGTTCATAAGAAAGAATGCTGTAAATAAGGCGTTGGCTTAACAAATGAAGAAAGTACTTGCAACTATATTAGCAGTTATTTACCTCACCACTACATCAGGGGCTGTCATCAACATGCACTACTGCATGGGAAAGATGTACGCTTTTGGTTTATCTAAGAAAGACAACTGCAGCAAGTGTGGAATGAAGAAAGCAAAAAGCTGCTGTAACGATGAGGTCAAAATCATAAAAATCCAGGATACTCATCATTCCGTTAGTGAGACTGCATTGTATCAACCCTACTTCGCCTCTTTACAGAAAGAATACAATATTTCCAATACTGTTTTACAGGCAGTGGCTCCGGCATTTGCTGCTAATAATAATTCTCCCCCAGGTTCAAACAAAGTTCCCCTGTACATTGCCCATTGTATTTTTCGTGTCTGATTTATTTCCTTCTCTGCATTAAGCTATTGTTTCAATAGCAGGCGGGTGGCTTGTATTGCCACTGAGTTTATTATTTTATTATACCTCAAATTCATTCAAATGAAATCATTGAAAACAGTGATGATAACCGTACTGGTTTTCATTTCAGCAGCACTATTTGCCCAAACAACAAAAACAGAAAAAATAAAGGTGTATGGCAACTGTGCGATCTGTAAAAAGAATATAGAAACGGCTTCAAAAACAGCAGGCGCTTCAAGCGCAGATTGGGATAAAAAAACAAAATGGCTAACTGTATCATACGACCCTGCAAAAGTGTCGAACGAAAAGATACAAAAATATGTAGCAGCCGCCGGCTATGACACTGAAAGTTTTAAAGGCGATGATAAAGCTTATAATGATCTTGACGAGTGTTGCCAATATGATAGAAAGGCAGCAGATAAAAAACCATGATTATACCGCCCCTAAAAGGGCAATGTCATTTAGTTAAGGGGCTTTTTAATTGAACATTGGTTATTGAACATTGAATATTGAGCATTAAAAGTCAAATTTTCAATGCTCAATATTCAATGCTCAAATAAGAACAAAGCAACTGCTGAAGTATGTTTTGCAGGATAAGTTTCATGCAGACGGGACAAGTAGTGCATTGGCTGAATAAAGAACAAAGCGTACAAGAGTGCGACGCAACGATGATTCATAGTAGCTATTCTGCTAGGTTCAGAAAAAATTATTGCACATTTTATTGAGCAGGTAGTACAACGACAATGGCAGTGTTTACAGCATTGTCATCTTTTAGACGGTCATAATTTTTAAAATGAATAAAACAATCTCAATAGCAATTATTAGCTGCCTCTTCATTTTTGTTGCCCGTGCACAACATGCGCATCATACAACGCAGGATACAGCAAAGCGTGAAAAACCAATGTCAGACACGATGCAGATGGAGGGCATGGATATGGGCAAAATGGACAACATGAAACCGATGAACCATCATATAGCTATGAGCCATGTCTATTCTTTAAACCTTCCTATGGGCAGAAATGGTTCGGGTACAGCGTGGCTGCCTGACGCCTCGCCTATGTATGGTTATATGTTTCATGCGCCTCACTGGATGTATATGCTGCATGGCAATCTATTTTTA
>CAXUMK010000057.1:0-5561 GCA_964251885.1 uncultured Segetibacter sp.
AACAGTGTGTATCCATTGTTAGGAGCTGGCCCTTCATTGATGGCGCTTGCCGTAGCTACTACTGCTCTTGCACCGAAATACAAAATTTTCCCAATGATCAATATCCCTTTGTGGGTATTGACCGCTGTTTTTATTCTTATTCGTTTGGGAACAGTTGGCAGCGGAGGTGTTGGATTGGCTGCGGCTTTAATTGCAGGTGGTTTAATGGGATATGTTTTTATATGGCAGCTTGAGAAAGGTAACGACTGGGGGCAATGGATGACAGACGTTGTACATTGGGCAGATGATTTGTTCAATCCTGAAAAGAAGCATGTTAAAAGCCTACCTAAGAATCAATTGTTTTATAAAGCAAATCAAAAACCTTTTGAAAAGACACCTCATATTACCCAGCAACGGGTGGATGATTTACTGGATAAAATTCATGTAAAAGGGTATCATTCTTTAACCGAAGAAGAAAAGGATTTTTTGAAAAAAGCAAGCCGCGAAGAATTATAGCTGATGAAGAAATTTTTTATCCGCGCATTTGCTGTTATTACCATCATACCCGCTTTTATTTATTTTGTAAGTTGCTTCACTCCGTACATTAGCCCCTTACATTTCTGGCCCATGGCCTTTTTAGCTCTTGGCTTTCCCTACCTCGCAATTGTTATTCTCCTTCTTGCTTTTATATGGCTGTTTATTAGAAAGAAAGCATCGTTATTTCTGATGCTCTTATTTTTTGCCGGATATAAAAATCTATTTGCAACTTTTGCACTTAACCCTTCTTCTGCATCAGTCACTGCAAAGCCTGCCGGTTCAATAAGAATTCTTACCTGGAATGTCAGAGGTTTCGACAATCCTTCTATTTATGGCGACACCGTTCATTCGGTTAGAACGCAGATGTTTAATTATATTTCTAAAGTTGATCCCGATGTGCTGTGCCTGCAGGAATTTTCAGAACATCAAATGCCCGGCACTTTTTCCAATACAGAAGAATTGAAGAGATTAGGGTATGTTTATTTTCATAAAACAAACGAAATAGCTCATCACTTTAATTATGGATCTGTTCTCAGTGGCACTGCCATATTTTCTAAAATCCCTTTTATTGATTCAGGAAAAGTAATGCTGGGTGATGTTTCTTATCCTGAATACATGGCCTGTATCGACATCCTTCTTCAAAACAAAACAATAAGAGTTTGTGCAACACACTTTAAATCTATAAACCTGTTTGCACGCCCTGCAGACAGTTCGAATAAAATTATCTTATACGGCGATTCTGAGTTTGTTTACCAAACCACAAAATTCGAAAAATTAAAAGTATTTCCCCAGGCGCATGCTAAGGAGGCCTTAATTGCAAAAGATGCGCTTAATAAAAGTCCCTTCCCGGTAGTGCTGGGTACAGACATGAATTCGGTTCCGACCTCATACTCATATCACATTATGTCCGGCGGTTTGCAGGATGCTTTTAAATTATACGGCTGGGGATTAGGAACAACTTTAGACAGTCTTCCCAAAACTTTGCGTATCGATTTTCTTTTTGTTGATAAGAAGCTCATGATACAAAACTACCATAAAGACGAGCTGCATTTATCTGATCATTTCCCCCAATGGATAGATGTAATATGGAAGGAATAAGTAAAAAGGCAATGGGCAAGAGTGAAAGGGCAATGAGCAATGGGCAATGGACAGGAGTGAAAAGGCAATGGCAAAAGGCAAGAGGCAGGAGTGAAAAGTGAAATGTCTACAAAAGTTATAAATCCCATGCATACACAACCACTCACTATTTACTTTTCACTATTCACCATTCACATATTTTCACTACTCACTACTCACCACTCACCACTCACTTTTCACCCTTCACCTTATGACCTGTAACTTATAACGGCTGCTAACTAAATACTTTTATATTTACAGTATGGCTCGTATAAAGGCAAAAAAAATTTTCAACCGCTTCTTTATCATCCTCAATTGCATTATTGCAGCCGCCTTTCTTATTGCCTGCCTTGTTCCATACTTAAATCCTTCTACGTGGTGGTTTATGGGCATTATCGGCATCTTAGTTCCTTACATGGCTTTATTGCTGGTATTTTCAATTTTTTTCTGGTGGGTGATTAAGCCAACATGGTCTGTCATCCCCATCATCACTTTACTTATTGGATGGAAACAACTGAGCGTTTTATTTGCTACGCATAAATATGAAACTTTTACAGAAAAGAAGGATAGCACTTACCTGCGTATTGTTGACTGGAATATCAGGAGCCTTGAGGGATTGAGCAATAAAGCCGACAAAAAAAGAATTGACAGGGCGACTATTCCTGAAACAATTATTGCTCAAAAGCCGGATGTCATTTGCCTGCAGGAATTTAATAACTCTTCTATTCAAAACAATGTGGGTCCTTTTTTAGAGATTTATCCCTACCACTATTTTTCACGCGATTATGAAAGACCCAAACAAGGTTACCAGGCCGGAAGCATTATTTTTTCAAAATACCCGATTGTAGACTCCGGCAAGATCAAGTTTCCGGGAAGTTCGGGTGAAAGTATCATTTATGCAGATATTCAAACGCCTAAAAAAACCGTGAGAATATTTACCACTCATCTTCAGTCTTTTAAATTCAAACAAACAGATTATGAGGATATTGAAATTATAAAGAATACCGAAGAAAAAACATTGCCAGCTTCAAAAAGTCTCTTGCAGAAAATGAAGCTGGCCTATACCAAAAAGGGAGAACAGGCAAATATTGTAAGAGATGCTCTTGACCATTCACCTTATCCGGGTGTTATCTGCGGAGACTTCAACGATGTGCCTAATAGCTATACTTACTTTCACATCCGCAAAGACTGGCAGGATGTTTTTCTATCAACCTCTTTAGGCATTGGCCGCACTTACCTTGCACTTGCCCCTACACTTCGCATAGATTATATTTTGCCCGACAATAACTTTTACGTGCAGCAATTCGATTTGGTTGATGAAGATCTAAGCGACCACCTGATGCTGGTAACCGATCTGGGAATTAAGTAATTCTGCCTATAAACTAAAACCCAGTTTCCAATCTTTTTGCAACTACTTTGTTTTCGAAATTTTAATTTAGACACTACAGATATTAAGAGTTACACCAGCAATGGAGGCTAAGCTTACCAAAAGAGTTATGACCTTAGAAGAAGTTTGCAATTTAGTGCCTGACATATTAAATAAAAAAAGAGGTGCTTATAAAAAATAAAAAGGATACTATATTTACGTTTCAAACATATTGAACATAGCGTTTAGCTATTTTCTGTTGAGATAAAACTGGCACTTTAATCACAACTACAGAAGGTAAGCACAAAACGCTCACGCTCCGGCGTGGGCTTTTGTCATTCTGGGTTGTGGGTATGCCAGTACCTTTCTCACAGGTGGCCATAAAGTCCCACGCTATTTTTTTGTTATCATCTGAAAGGGACTTGCAGATAAAAAATTAAAACAATCATGAAATCTGCAATCACTTTAAAATCAGTTTTATTATCTGTGCTGTATGTTATTCTGCTTATAGTTGTATTAGACTTATTAAACACTGCAATTATTTACTTTTTTGATGAGTTGGTATTCCCTACTTTAAATTGGTTTAATCATAAGGCATTATGGATTAAAGTTGGAGTTATATTTTTTGGCGGGTTATTAATTATCTTGTCAAAGCAAGTTCTTCATAGCAAAGCAATTATATGTTAGGATGAAACTCCCCAAAAGTTCAGGGCAAGCTCTGCGCTGCCAGGTTGCCGGAGGCCCTTGTCCCACTCACAAGGTCCTTGAAGGAGACCCCAGCAGGACGAAAATATTTGACAGGAATGATGGTTAAAAAAAATCTACAGCTATACTGTCTGCCGTCTGGTAATCAGTTGTAAAATTTTGAAGATAATAATTTGCATAATTCTTTACATTTACCTGCCTGCCATTATTAAGTTCATCTTTATAAAAATCCATTGTCGCCAGATGATCTGTTACCTGGGAGTGAATATAGACAGAGTCAAAGCTTCTTCCTGTAAGAGAATTTAGTTGGTTGATAATTGCTTCATGTGCAGCGTCAGTAGTGTCTTTAACGGTAAAGCCAACAATGGTGCCCATTGTTTTTAAATCACTGTGGGCTTTAGTATGCTCCGTTAGCATAGATTGAGCAAAGGCCAATACAATAGAGTCGGTGGCATTTGAAACTGCAACTTTTGCTGTTTTTATTTCAGAATAATTACCAATACTTGCCTTAACAATAAAATTACTGTCAGCAGTGTTTAATACATTACTGATGCTGTCGTTCTCTTTTTTGCAGGAAAATATAATTACAGCAACTGCCAAAAAAACTGCTAACAATTTCAAAAGTTTCATCAAAGGTTTTGTTTGAAAAGATAACGATTTTCAAAAACCGTATAAGCAATATGTAGGATTGTTTTTATGGATAGGGCTTTTTGCTGTCTAAAATTAGTTTAGACTTTAATATTAAAGCTTGAGGAATGCCATAAAAATCGGTAGTTGAACGGAGCGTCGCAACATAAGTGTGGATGAAATACAAATGCCGGTCTCCTCAAAAATTAAATTTTGACAGCTTCTAATTCCATCTGCAAGATTACTGGCTCTGGCTTTAATAATTTACGTTTTGCTATTCTGCACTTTTGCATCTTTCTGCTCTTCTGCCCTGTCGGTTTTATTTTGATCTTTCGCATGCAGGATCTCGTATTCTAATTCGGGGTCGATATTTTGTTCTTCCACCTTTTTGGCTTTCTCCATCAGTTCATCATGGTGTTCCTGCAGGTATGCGAGTTCTTTTTTTCCGTAGGAGAAACGCGTAAACAGTACAAAAAGAACGGGTACAATAAATATTGAAATGGTTGATGACGCTATCATTCCTCCCAAAACAGTTACACCAATCGTGTTACGCGCCACTGCACCGGCGCCCGAAGCAAAAACAAGCGGTAAAACACCGAGGATGAAAGCCAGTGATGTCATGATGATGGGGCGTAAGCGTAAACTAACTGCTTCTAATGTAGATTTTATCAGTTCTTCGCCTCTGTCGACTCTTACCTTGGCAAACTCTACTATCAGGATGGCATTTTTTGCAGATAGGCCTATCAGGGTAATCAATCCTATTTGTGCATACACGTTGTTGGTCAGCTTAGGTATGAACGTGAGCACCAGGATAGCGCCAAAAGCGCTGATGGGCACAGCGAGCATTACCGAAAAAGGCACCGACCAGCTTTCATATAAAGCCGCAAGAAAAAGAAATACAAACATGATTGAAAAAAGGAAAATATACACGGTAGTTGATCCCGCCTTGATCTCTTCATAGCTCAGGCCGGAGAACTCATACGTGTAACCTCTTGGTAATTTTCTTGCTGCCAATTGTTTTAAAGCGTCAATTCCCTCGCCGGTGCTGTAGCCGGGTGGAGTGGATCCATCCACTTCTGCTGAGCGGAAAATATTGAAGTGCGTAATCAGCGGTGGCGCTGCTGTCGGCTTGTAGCTGATGATCGTACTCAGCGGCACCATCTCTCCTGCCTGGTTACGAACATAATATTTATTGATGTCTGAGATCAATGCACGGTACGCTGTATCTGCC
>CAXUMK010000057.1:5571-6575 GCA_964251885.1 uncultured Segetibacter sp.
GTACAACTACGTGATAAGTACGATTGTATAAGGTAAAGTTATTTACAAACAAACTGCCCATATAAGCCTGCATGGTCGAGAAAACATCGGAGATATTTACGCCTAGCTTTTCACACTTTTCCCTGTCAACAGTGAGATCATAACTGGGTGTATGTGCAGAGAAATAACTAAAGGCTGTTGATATGGGCGGTATTTTTTGTGCTTCTGCAACGAAGTTCTTTACTACCTTTTCAAAGGCGTGCACATCATCGGTTGCATTGCCCTGCTCTATCTGCATACTGAAACCCGCAGCCTGCCCTATTCCTCTTATCGGCGGCGGAGGAATAACGACTACATTGGCATTTTTAATACCGGCTTTAGCAATGCGGGTTTTCAGCACATTGATAATGCCCGGAACCTGTTCGCCCGGTTTACTGCGTTGGTCCCAGGGTTTGAGCATGCAAAAGATGGTACCGTTATTAGAGGTGGCTCCTCCATTTAAGATATTAAATCCTGACAAGGCTGCAAAATGGTTGACGCCCGGTGTGGAGCCAACTATTTTCATGAGCTGGGTGATAACACCGACCGACTGAACGGTTGAAGAAGCCTCCGGCAACTGGTAGGTAACATACAGGCGGCCATCATCTTCAGAAGGAACAAAACCAGAAGGCTTATTCTTAAAAAGCAAAACAGTTCCTGCACAGATGCATACCAGCAGAATGACAATAAACTTTGAATTTTTGATACTTCTTTTTACGCCATTGGAATATTTCGCGGTTACTCTTTCAAACCATTGATTGAACTTATAAAAAAACTTTCCGATCCATTTTGATTTTTCATTGATTTTTGTAGGTTTCAGCAACAGCGTACAAAGAGCCGGAGTTAAGGATAACGCAATGAATGCTGAAAGAATGACAGATATGGCTATGGTAATGGCAAACTGCTGGTACAGCCGCCCAACAATACCCGGTATAAAACCAACCGGCACAAATACCGCCGCTAATATTAAAGCGATAGCGATTACC
>CAXUMK010000057.1:6585-25487 GCA_964251885.1 uncultured Segetibacter sp.
AATACCGACGCCAGTATGAGTGCAATGGCTACAACCGGCGCAGAGATATCCTTCATAGCATGGTAAGTAGCTTCCTTTGCCGACATGTTCTTTTCATCAATATAATGCTGCACCGCCTCAACTACAATAATGGCATCGTCGACCACAATACCAATAGCCAGTACAAAGCCAAACATCGTGAGTGTATTGATGGTAAAACCCAATGGTATAAAAAAACAAAACGTAGCCAAAATGGAAACGGGTATGGCCAAGATGGGTATGAGAGTAGAACGCAGGTTTTGCAGGAACAACAATACCACTAAAGCTACCAGACCAAGCGCCTTTAATAAAGTGCCAAATACTTCACTCATCGAAACTTTTATGATCGTTACCGATTCAAAAGGCACTTTATAATCTACATCTGCAGGAAATGATTTTTTTAATTTTTCCAGTTCTTCATACACATTATTTGCGGTTGCCAAAGCATTGCTTCCGGGTGTCTGGTAAATTTGAAGAATAGAAGCCCTGTTGCCATCCACAAAAGAATTGCTTGAGAAAGTAAACTTGCCAAGCTCAACCCGTGCCACATCTTTCAGGTAAACCAATTCTCCTGTGGAAGGAATGGTTTTCACAATAACTTTTTCGTAGTCAGCAGCTTTACTCAACATTCCTTTTACAAGTATCCCGGTTTCGTAAGCCTGTAAAGATGGCTGTGGGGGCGCACCGGCAGAACCTGCCGCTACATATACATTCTGCGCATTCAAAGCAGCTATCACGTCAGATGGCATTAAGCTGTAAGACGCCATTTTATCGGGGTTCATCCATACACGCATGCTAAAGTTGTCTGTACGGGTGCTAACATCTCCAACACCCGGCACACGCAGTATTGCATCCTGTATAAAAACGTTGGTATAATTGTCGAGGAAAGTAATATTATGACTGCGGTTGGGTGAATAAATAGCCACCATCATCAATTGACTTGGGTTGCGGGCACGTACTGTTAAGCCCAGTTTGCTTACTACCGATGGTAATGCCGGAGAGGCTATTCCTACCCTGTTTTGAACATTCAGCGCAGCAATATGTACGTTGGTGCCTATTTTAAAAGTCACATTTACATTCATACCGCCGGTGTTGGTATTGGTACTTTGCATATACTCCATTCCCGGTGTACCATTTACCTGCTCCTCGATAGGAGTTGCTACCAATTGCTCCACTGTTTGTGCATCAGCGCCTGTATAAGCCCCGGAAACGGAGACGCTTGGCGGGGTAATATCAGGATACTGATCAACAGCAAGATTCAAAAGGCAAATAGAACCAGCGATCATCAATACCAATGATATAACGATCGCGGTTACCGGTCTTTTAATAAATGTATTTGCGATCATGCCTGCTGAGGTTTATTCAGTTCACGTGATTTTTGTATCTCATATTCCAGTTCAGGATCAATATTCTGTTCTTCTACCTTCTTTTCTTTTTCCATCAGTTCGTCGTGGTGTTCCTTTAAATAATCCAGCTTTTCTTTACCGTAGGAAAAACGGGTAATTAAAACGAAAAGAACAGGAACAATAAATATGGCTAATGTAGAAGCTGACAGCATTCCTCCAAGTACAGTAAACCCGATTGTTCTGCGGGCTACCGCTCCTGCACCGGTTGCCAGAACCAATGGCAGTACGCCTAAAATAAATGCAAGGGAAGTCATGATGATTGGACGTAAACGAAGACTGACCGCATCTAATGTAGATTTTAAAAGATCCTCGCCACGGTCAACACGTACTTTTGCAAATTCAACTACTAAGATCGCATTTTTAGCAGCAAGGCCTATGAGTGTAATCAAGCCGATTTGTGCATACACATTGTTGGTAAGGCTTGGTACCAAAAACAGGGCAAGTATGGCTCCAAAAGCGCCGATAGGAACCGCCAGCAGCACCGAAAACGGTACAGACCAGCTTTCGTACAACGCTGCCAGGAAAAGAAATACGAACGTAATGGAAAACATGAAAATATAAATAGTGGTTGAACCGGCTTTTATTTCCTCGTAGCTTAAACCAGAAAATTCGTATGTATAGCCCTCCGGTAAGGTTCGTGTAGCTATATCCTGCAACGCCTTTATCGCCTCGGTAGTGCTGTATCCGCTGGCAGAAGAACCATCTATTTCAGCAGTACGAAAAATATTAAAATGGGATATAAGCGGGGCCGCTTCTGTGGGTGAATAACTGATGACCGTACCCAATGGCACCATTTGACCAGCCTGGTTGCGCACATAGTATTTGTTCATATCAGATACCATGGTACGAAAAGCGGTATCAGCCTGTACCACCACATGAAAAGTACGGTTGTAGGTCGTAAAATCGTTGATGAACAGGCTGCCCATATAAGCCTGGATAGTTGTAAATACATCTGCGATATTGATCCCCAGCTTTTCGCATTTCTCCCTGTCCACGTTTAAATTATAGTTAGGGGTATGGGCTGAAAAGTAACTGAACGCTTTGGTTACTGCGGGGTTTTTATTGGCTTCATCAACAAATTTATTGACCACTCTTTCAAATGCGTGAATATCATCGGTTGTGCTTCGCTGTTCTATCTGCATGTTAAAGCCAACTGTTTGCCCGATACCCGGTATCGGCGATGGCTGTATTACCTGCACACTGGCATTCTTTATTCCTGCTTCTGCAATACGCTTTTGCATTACGCCTATAATGCCTGGTACTTTCTCACCCGATTCGCCGCGTTTGTCCCACGGTTCAAGCTGGCAGTAAATGGTGCCGTTGTTTGAATTGCTGGCATTGGTTACTACATTCAGCCCTGATAATGCAGCATAGTGCGCCACGCCGGGGGTAGTTGCTACAACGTGCATCAGCCTGGTCATTACGTCAACCGACTGGGCTGTTGAAGATGCAGGAGACAACTGAAAAGTAACGTATAAATTGCCGTCGTCTTCAGAAGGAATGAAACCGGATGGCTTTTGCTGAAACAAAAAGTAAGCTGCTGCACACACACATACCAGGAGAATAATGATGTATTTAGACTTCTCAATACTCTTTTTTACACCGTTGGTATATTTATCCGTAACCTTTTGAAACCATTCGTTGAATTTGAAAAACCATTTATTAAGACCTTTTGCCTCTTTGTTTATGTTTGAAGGTTTTAGCAATAGAGTACAAAGTGCAGGAGTTAAAGACAACGCGATGAATGCTGATATAACTACAGAAATAGCAATGGTGATGGCAAATTGCTGGTATAAGCGCCCTACGATACCCGGAATAAACCCAACAGGCACAAACACCGCTGCAAGGATAAGCGCAATCGCAATTACCGGCGCCGAAATATCTTTCATTGCTTTGTAAGTGGCTTCCTTGGCAGACATGTGTTCATCATCTATATAATGCTGCACTGCTTCAACTACTATGATAGCATCATCTACTACAATACCTATCGCCAGTACAAAGCCAAACATGGTCAATGTATTGATCGTAAATCCTAAGGGAATAAAGAAACAAAAAGTACCGAAAATAGATACCGGAATTGCCAGAACCGGGATAAGCGTTGAGCGCCAGTTCTGTAAAAACAACAGAACCACAACCGCTACCAAACCCAATGTTTTTAATAAAGTAGCTACCACATCCTGCATCGATACTTTTACAACTGTTATCGATTCAAATGGCACCTTATATTCGACATCAGCAGGAAAAGATTGCTTTAATTTTTCTAATGCTGCATAAATACCGTTTGCAGTTTGAAGCGCATTACTGCCGGGTGCCTGGTAAATCTGCAGGTACGATGCCCGGTGGCCGTCAACAAAAGAATTGCTTGAAAAAGTAAATTTACCCAGTTCAACTCTTGCCACATCTCTCAGGTAAACGAGTGCCCCGCTGGAAGGAATTGTTTTTACAATTATATTTTCAAATTCAGAAACTTTTGTCAGCCGGCCATTTACAAGAATGCCCAGTTCATACGTTTGTGTAGATGCCTGAGGAGGTACGCCGGCTGTTCCTGCTGCTACCTGCACGTTCTGTGCATTCAGGGCATTGATAACATCTGTAGGCGTTAAACTATAAGCAGCCATCTTATCCGGGTTCATCCAGATACGCATGCTGAAGTCGTCGGTAAACCTGTTAATGCTTCCCACTCCCGGTACACGCAGCAGCGCATCCTGTATGAAGATATTGGTGTAATTATCGAGAAAAGTAATGTTATGGCTGTCTTTAGGCGCATAAATAGCTACCATCATCAGCATACTCGGGTTAAGCGCTCTTACTGTAACCCCAAGGCGGCTAACCACCGAAGGCAGCAAAGGCGTTGCAATGCTAACGCGGTTTTGAACATCGAGGGCAGCAACGTCTATATTAGTCCCGATTTTAAACGTCACATTCATCGACATGATCCCGTTGTTGGTACTGTTGCTTTGCATGTACTCCATGCCTGGTGTTCCATTCACCTGTTCCTCGATAGGAGTAGCCACCGTTTGTTCAACCGTTTGTGCATCGGCGCCGGTAAATTGCCCGTTCACCTGCACCACAGGCGGAGTAATATCGGGATATTGGTCTATTGGTAAAAGTAATATGCTGACTGTACCGGTAATGACCAATACAATAGATATTACGATAGCAGTTACAGGTCTTTTAATAAATGTATTAGCGATCATACTTTCAGGATCATCAAAAAATTCAAAAGCACGTTTTTAATCAATTTACTGCCCGCGGCCGCCTTTCCCCTGCGGCGAGGGAGGCATCGCATTAGCAGTTGTTATCAGCGAGCCATCATGCAAAGACTGCACACCATCGATCACAATTTTGTCGCCTTCTTTAGCTCCCTTTTTTATTATTGTATTAGGCCCTATTGTTTGTCCAACCTCTACCTTTCTTTGAATGGCAACCAGTTTAGGCCGGTTTGCCGTGTCAGATTTGTCTTTAGGGTTTCTGATAATGCTGTCTTTAGCGATATATACAAAGTATTCACCCATTTGCTCTACCACCGCTTTACTCTGTATCAGCAGTTGCGGCAAAGTATCCTGGTTATGCACCCTTACCACACAACTCATTCCTACCCGCAGAAAGTTTTCAGGGTTAGGAAATACAAGCCTCACCCTGATAGAGCCCGTTTGCGGATCTACCGCACGGTCAATGAGTGATATTTTACCCGAATGATGATACATTGAGTTATCGGGTAATAAAACAGTGAAAAGAGAATCATCAGGCAGCTTCCTGTTTCTCTCCAGTTTTTCAAAGCGTGGAAGGTTCTTTTCATTGATTACAAAATCAACCGCCATTGGGTTATCTGTTGAAATGGTATTCAATAAAGTCGAACCTGCGGTTACAACATTTCCTAATTTTACCTGGCTCAACCCGATTGTGCCGCTAAAGGGAGCGTACACAACGGCATAATTCAAATTTGTTTTAGCCGTTTTAACTGCCTCTTCTGATGATTTTACCTGGTTCTTCGCGTTTTGCAGGGTGATCATTGCATGGTCGTATAGCTGTTTGGCAACGGCATCGTATTTATTGAGGTAAGCGTACCGGTCAGCATCCTGCTGCGCCTGTAACAGGTTGCCTTCCACAACCTGCGTGTTAGCTACCGCAGCATCATAATTGGCCTGGTAGATCCGCTTGTCGATCTCATATAATTTCTGACCCTTGTCAACGTGACTTCCTTCCTTAAAAAATATCTGGGTGATAGCGCCTGTTATTTGCGGAAGCAGGTTAACCTGGCTCAATGCCGCAGTAGTTGACGGATAATTGTCGTAATACGAAACATACTCTGTTTTGAGGCTGTATAGGTTAACAGGAATTTCAGGGTTTTCAGGGGGTTGCTTTTTTTTGCATGCCGGAAGAACGAGACAACCGGCGATAAAAACATGTATCATTACTCTATTCATAGAGATCGTGTTTTTCATTCATTAGTAAGAAATATTACCCATTGCTTTCTGCAGGTCTATTTTACTCGATAAAACCTGGAACAAAGCATTCAGATAATTGATTTCAGATGTTATTAAATTCGACTCCGCAGTAATTACATTCAGGTATGGTACGATGCCCTGCTTGTACTGCAAATTCACAACAAAATAAACCCGCCTTGCCAATGCAACGTTTTTTTGCAGTGAGCGAAGGTTGTATAAGTTGCTTTTGTAGTCAGCTAAAGCAGCAGTGTATTCGCTGTTTATCTGCAATCGCAGATCAACCACATCCCAGTCGTAGAGCCGCTGCTGCAGTTTGGCTCTTTGCAGGTAATGCAATCGTGAAAAACCTGTAAAGATGGGTACGCTGAGTGATAAGCCTGCTAAAAAGCTCGGATAAGCAGCGCTCACCAGATCCTTAAACCGGCTGTTTTGAAAATAGAGGTTATAATTAGAAAAAGCCGAAATAGTGGGAAGGTAGGCAAACCGGTAATAACGGATTTCCTGTGACTGTAAATCCTGCAGAGTTTTGAACTGCTGGTATTCTATTCGTTTTTCATATTGCAATTGTTCGGTTGTATCTATGTTGATGCCCTGCATCATCTCAGTGGTATCAAAGTTTACATTAAACTGGTTTTCGGGTGGAAAACCCATTAACTGTTTTAAAGCTGCATACTGCGGAACTACATTTTGCTTAGCCTGGTTTAGCTGTGCCTGGGAGTTATTGAGCGTAATACTTGCTTCTTCATAATCTGTTTCATCTACAATGCCTCCTTTGTACTGGTAATAGGCATCGCGAAGATTCTTACCGAGACGTGCCGTATCCTCTTTTAAAACATTGATCTGCTCAAGGGTAAGCAGTACGTTGTAAAATGCTTTGCTCACAGAAGATACGATGAATATTTTAGTACTGTCTCTCGCCTGTTCAGCCTCCTTTACATACAATGGAGCGCTTCTTTTGGCATATAGAAGAGCAGGGTTGAAAATGTTTTGCGAGAGCGATAATTCGGGAATAAATGTGTTGGCCGTTTGCCGGCCTGCAGAGTTAACAGTTACACTACTATTGGGTAACTGAAAATAGTGTGTGAAGTTGCCCGTTGCACTTACCTGTGGCAGCAATTGCGATAAGCTGATCGCGTTGGTAGTTCTTGTAATATTGATATTGATAAGGGATCTATTCAAGCCCGGCTGATGCTGCAGGGCATAGTCTATACACTGTCTTAAAGTAAGGTATTCACCGCCATTTCTATTCGTGTCTTGTATATAATCGGGTAAAAGCAAACTGTTTTTGATTGTATCAAATGGGTCAGCAGGTAAGCGAAAGCTGTCAGTAGTGGTTTTCTGTGCATTAGTAAATAAAGACAAACAAAGTATGCAGGCAATAAACAAAACAATACAGGTGTATTTCTTCAAAAGAACGCTTGTCATTGTGTAACAGAATATTTTTTTATAACCAATTTTTCCGGCAAATTGTTTTGGCAACACCGTCTCAAATGAATTATACCGGGTAAATTGTAAATCTAAAAAAATACTCCTCTAAAATTGAACCTGATTTGTAATCCTATCTTAAAATCGACTAAAGAACATCTTTTGTCGGGGAGCGCATTTTATTGTTATACTATTTATACTTCACGCTTATAAAAAATCCCGTAATTACGGAACAAGTAGTGCAGTTATTTTTTTGGAGCCGGGCTGCATTGCTACTATGAGTCATTGTTGCGTCGCACTCTTAACCTGTTTGTTCCATATTCGGCAATGCACTACTTGTCCTGTTAGCGGAAATCTTATCCCGGGCCAGTATAGCACATAACAAGGCATGCAAAATCCCACACAAGGCCAACCCTTACAAAGAGCTAAAATGCGGGCACAGCACACTCACGCTGACGGAATACCTATCGTCCATTGAAAATTTAAGTGGTGTATAACAGTCGTTGTATTTTTAATTATAGACCTGTTAATTTCTCCAATGCTTCAGGGTAACGTTCTCCTTCAATCCGAATTTTCGCAGCAGCATCTTCTATTTGTTGTAAGTCGTCTGCTGTTAACTCTACGTCAACTGCACCAAGGTTTTCTTCTAAGCGATGTAGCTTTGTTGTACCTGGTATTGGAGCAATCCAGGGTTTTTGAGCAAGCAGCCATGCCAGTGCTATTTGAGCCGGAGTTGCATTCTTCTGTGTTGCAATGTTTGTTAGCAAATCAACTAACGCCTGGTTTGCTTTCATTGCTTCAGGTGTAAAGCGAGGGAGCACTTTGCGAAAATCTTTGTCTGCTAATTGTGTGCTGTCATTGAGCTTTCCTGTTAAGAAACCTTTGCCTAAAGGACTGTATGGAACAAAACCAATCTCAAGTTCTTCAAGCATTGGAATTATTTCTTTCTCCGGTTTTCTCCACCAAAGTGAGTACTCACTTTGCAATGCAGTTAATGGTTGTACTGCATGAGCTTTACGAATGGTTTGCGCACTTGCCTCCGACATTCCAAAGTGTTTTACTTTACCTTGTTCAATCAGTTCTTTTACCGCTCCTGCCACATCTTCAATTGGTACATTGGGGTCAACACGATGCTGATAGAGTAAATCGATTACATCAACGTTCAATCTTTTTAATGAACCTTCCACTGCTTTCTTAATATTCTCTGGCTTGCTGGTTACACCCGCCATCTTTCCATCCTGAATGTTAAAGCCGAATTTGGTTGCTATCACTACTTCATTACGGAAAGGCGCTAATGCTTCCCCTACAATCTCTTCATTGGTAAATGGACCATATACTTCAGCAGTATCAAAAAAAGTAACACCGCTTTCTACTGCTGCACGAAGCAATGTAACTGCCTCTTGTTTTTCCAGGCCTTTCCCATAAGAAAAGTTCAAGCCCATGCAGCCAAAACCAAGTGCTGATACTTCAAGACCAGCTTTTCCTAATATTCTTTTTTGCATTGTTGTAAGTTTTAAAATCTTCAATATTTCTATTGTGCTAATGGCTGTTTCTCCTGCCATGCAAAGGTTGCTATGCGATGAGCAATTAACCAATGGCTGGCTTCACGTACAAAATCATCCTGATAATAAACGCCAATATTAGTTTTCATTTTTTTGCCGTTTTCTGTGCCTACCAGTGTTACTGCACAGTACGAAATACCGGAAGCTTTATCACCTTCCAATGTAAGTGTTTGCTGCCCGTTGATATGGTAAACCGTTTCGAAATTATGCAGGAAGCTGGCAAAGGTATCGCCGATCTGTTTTCGTCCTTTTAAGGTAGAAACTACCCGACCGTTAATGTATGTTTCAGATGTGGCATCTTCGGTAAACAGCAACTTTTGCTTTTCGGTTTCTTTCTGGTCTGCTAATACAGAAAAGGTATCAACGACGTTTTTGATAGCTATCCTGTCTTCTATTTCAGTAATTCTTGCGGTCAACGCTTTCATGTTTTGTGCTTTTGATGAAAAAAAGAAAATGGATAAGATGAGTAATGAGGAAATTCGTTTCATGCGCTTTGTATTTTATGATTTGAATGTAGTTTAGTTTTCCAATTTGTAGCTGCCCAGCCGTTTCACCATTGCAGGATCTCGGTGGTCGAAGAAGAGACTTTCTTTTGTGTCAAGACCTTTTATTTCATTCATATCTTCTTCGCTTAGCTGAAAGTCAAAAATGTTGAAGTTCTCTTCTATTTTCTCTTTACGAACCGATTTTGGAATAGCTGCTACGCCTCGTTGTATCAGCCACCTGAGAATGACCTGTGCAATACTTTTACTGTATTTCTTTCCAATGGAAATCAACAGTTCGTTTTTAAAAATGTCGTTTTTGCCTTCGGCAAATGGACCCCAGGATTGAATTTGTACACCGTTTCCCTGCAAGAACTTTTGCGTTTCAATTTGCTGGTGGAAAGGATGTGTTTCGATTTGGTTGACTGCAGGAACAATTTTATGGTGAACAATAAAGTCCATTACTCTGTCAGGTGTAAAATTGCTGACACCGATTGCCTTGATTTTACCTTCTGCATATAATTCTTCCATTGCTCTCCATTCACCATACACATCACCATAAGGTTGATGAATGAGGTATAAATCAAGATAATCCAACTGCAATCTTTGAAGGGATTTTACGAAAGCTTTCTTTGTATTTTCATAGCTGTCCTGAACCCAAAGTTTAGTGGTAATGAACAGTTCTTCTCTCGCAACACCACTTGCTTTTATTGCTTTACCAACTGCTTCTTCATTCTGATAGGCCGCCGCTGTATCAATCAGCCGATAGCCCGTTTGTATAGCTTCACAGACACTTTTTTCACATTCACCTGCGTCTGTAATTTGGTAAACACCAAACCCTACAATTGGCATTTCTACACCGTTATTTAATATGACTTTTTGCATGTTCTGTATTTTTACAATGCAAAGGTATTGTCCCCTATCCGGCAGTTTAGTACCCCGTTTACTGATTTTAGTACCAGTTTTACTGATTTAAAGCCTTTTAGTTCGCAGGGGTAGTTTGGCGTAATAACTTTGCTAAAGCAAATGCGAACAGATATGAAGAAAGTACTAAACATACATACGATAGCTGAATACAACGCAATGGTTGGTCACCAAACCTTTCATCCGTTGGTAAGTGTGATAGATTTATCAAATGCTGAAGCAAAGGAAAGGTCCGGAGCACAGGCACTCAACTTTGGTTTTTATTCAGTTTTTTATAAAAATGATAAACACTGCGATATTCGATACGGCAGAAATTATTACGATTACCAGGAAGGTACGCTGGTGTTCATAGCACCGGGACAGGTAGTAAGCATTGAAGAAGACGGCAGCGATTATCAGCCTAGTGGAACTGTTTTGCTATTTCATCCCGATTTAATACGGGTACATCGGCTGGACACAATATTAAAGACTACACCTTCTTTTCTTACGACGTGCATGAGGCGTTGCATCTTTCTGAAGAGGAAAAACAAATCGTGTTCGAGTGCTTTCGTAAGATTGATTACGAAATAAAACGGGCAATTGACAGACATAGCAAAAAGCTGATTGTCTCAAACATTGAACTGTTCTTAAACTACTGCGTTCGTTTTTACGACCGTCAGTTTATGACCCGTGAACATGCAAATACAGGTGTAGCAGAAAAGTTTGAACGGTTATTGAATGAATACTTTCAAACAGAAAAGCCGCAGGCTGATGGTATTCCTTCTGTTGGTTATTTTGCTGATGAACTTCATCTTTCAGCAAATTATTTTGGCGACTTAATAAAAAAAGAAACCGGCAAACCGGCACTCGAGCATATACAGGCGAAGTTGATTGATATTGCCAAAGAGAAAATATTCCAATACAATAAGCCAGTCAGCGAAATTGCTTATGAACTCGGCTTCAAGTACCCCAATCATTTCTCCCGGTTTTTCAAGCAACAGGTAGGGTACACACCTAATGAATATAGGAGTCGGCTGAATTAATAATGTAGAGGGTTTTTGTACTTGGCTTTAGTGCTACTATTTGGCATTGTTGTGTCACTCACTTCTGCTTGTAGTAGTTGTTTTCGGCAGTTGATGAGACAATCTTTTCAAAGCTTTATTGCAGCGCAACACTCTGCAATATAAACTGCAACTGCTGCTGGCTTATAGCTGTAGCAGTGTTATCGGCAGTAGTGCCAGGCGGTACTTCATAAGTACCCTTTTCCAGAAGTTTGTAAATAAAGCGATAAACCATCGCCTTCCCATAATAGCATTTCCAGGTCTTTCTTCCACTTTTGCAATGTTTGCCTTAAATCCCTATAAACTTCTTCAAGTCGTTCCGGTGTTAGGAACATGGAAGTAAGACTTGACTAGGGGGTCAGGTCAACTGCAATAGTTTTCACCCCATTTCAGAAAGCATTCATGCTACATAATATACAGTTGTAGTTTTACCTGCTCGCCCTTATTATTGAAAAATTATGACTGACTTCATTTTTACCAGCTTTTATTTATAGGGATGGAAACCTGGAATTTCGTTTTTAGATTAATCTGAAAATCAGCATTTCCATTCCCATTCGTTTCAAGTTCTTTTTGTGCATTTCTAATTCCAAAATTGAACCTGTTTACATAGCCCAAAGTCTTTAATGCCTCTGCTAATAAAGGATTGCGATAATCGCTTGTATTTGGAAAATTTTCTGGCCGTACATCGCCGTATAATCCTCCGGGATTTTGAATTTCGATGCGATTGTTAAATTCATAAAGGTAAATGGGCGCATTTGACTCATAATCGCGATGCATGATTGCGTTCATCATTAACTCTCTAAGAGCCCAGAATGGGTAATTAAAAACACTTTTCTCCTGAAATGAGCCTTCACGAACCGGTTTATCTTTTACAATATTGCCTTTAATAAAATTTTCTATGTTTTTTAGCTCTGTAACCAAAGCTCCGGAGAATTGCTTTTCATATTCCACTTTAGAAGTCATTTCTGCACCTTCAAATTTGACGTATTGCATATATGAACCTGCCAAAAAGAAAAGAGGATTTACGCCTAAAACCAGGACACCCGCGTTGGTTGGAATGTCAAATGATATATCGTACATACGCAGCGATGCCAACTGTTCAACAGTCGTGCGGTTGTTAGCTGCAATAACATCTTTATCAATTGCAAGCTTTAGATAACTCAGTTTAAAAATCTCAATATTCAAATCGTCTTGTGTAGAACCTGCGCATGGCCTTGCATCAAAAGATCTTGCAGAAGAAGCCCTTTTTTCGCTTAGTCTCCTCTCCTCCGCCTCATTTGCAAAATCTTTTCTCGGGCCAATCCTGATGTAACACCTACCCCGGTACCTAACAGGTGGGTATAAAGACGGATGAACCTCTACAACAACAACATCACTGCCGTCAATATTAAAAACTTCGCTTGCTGTTATGGAGGGAAGTGGTTGTACATTGCCGTTTGCTTTTACGTTTCCTACTTTCTGCAGGTCATCATCTGATATTGTCATTTTTGCTCCTGTGCCATCGTCATTAACACCTAACAGAATATAGCCGGGCTTCTTGTAATCGGCAAGATCGTTAGACAAATAGCAAACCGCAGGACCTAACTTATCTTCCCGAAAGGAAATGGTACGCTCAATACGGTCACTTTCCATATTATTCATTAGTTCAACCACTTCATCTTTCGTTATCATATTTTTAGGGTTTTAAGAAGTCAACCTTAGATTTGATTCTGTGAAAATAATGGATTAAACAACCACCAAAAAAAACCCCTGAATCAAACCTTTTTTATGAGCGTTAATTGCTTTTATTTTTTCTACCTGTGAAGTAATAAATTCATCTTAAAGAAGAAAGGCAATCGGCGATTTTTTGTTGCTCCTTTTCACTGCATAGAACTTGTAAAAGTGAGTAACAAAACAATGCCTCCTGTTTATTTAAAAGCCTGTAATAAAAACTTTCTTAAACCCTACTTTCAATACCACTGTTGCTGTTCTTCACCAATAGTTCACCAATGCACTACTTGTCCCGTTAGCTGAAATCTTATCCCGCTTACAGTTTACGAAACAAGCGATAAAAACAAACAATGAGAAAAGCTGCATGATGTACAAAAGATGAACGAAATGCGTCCCCGCAAGACTGACGGGGCAGGCTGCAACAATGTCTCATCGATGAATAGATGCCGGTATCACAAAGAATCCCTTATCGTTAAGTTATTAATTGCCTTTCAGAGCATTGGATATCCATTATAATCTTATCCTTACAAAAAGCTTCATTACATTTGTTCTTTAATCTTTTTACATGGAATATAATACTCAGCGAAACTATTTGACAATGCGTGAATATGGAAGACATATCCAGCGAATGGTCGAATATGTGCTGACAATTGAGGACAGGCAAAAGCGCCAGCAACAGGCGCAGGTGGTGATAGAACTGATGGGAACACTGAACCCGCATCTAAAAAACGTAGAAGACTTCAGGCATTTGCTGTGGGACCATTTGTTTTTTGTGAGCGATTTTAAATTGGACGTGGATTGCCCTTACCCGATACCAACCAGAGAAACATACAAACAAAAACCCGATCCGCTGCCTTACCCCAAACGGAAGCCCAGATATTCTCACTTAGGCAAGAACCTTGAAATCGTTATTGATAAAGCGCTGAAGGAAGAAAATGCTGAGAAGCGTGTTGGATTTGCAAATTCAATCGCTTATTATATGAAGCTGGCATACAGCAACTGGCATAAAGAACTGGTGCACGACGATGGCATTCGTGCTGAACTGAATATCATAACCAATGGTCAGCTTGAGTTTGACAGCACGCCTTTTGTAAAACATTACCGTCCCAATGAAGGTCGTGATAACCGTGCTGGTGGCGGATTTGGAGATAACCGCTTTAAACGCAACAACAACAACGGCAGCCAGTTTCAGCGCAATAACAATCGTGATGGTGGCGGAATAAGTCCCCGTGAAGGCGGAGGCGGAAGCCGCGACAATGGAAGCCGTGATAACAGAAGCGGTGGCATTGGCGGCGGTGCGCGGGATAACAGAAATCCTCCCAATAGCGGCCCCGGTCGTGATAACAGGAATAATAAATTCGGAGGTAATAAAAAGCGTTATTAGTGAGCAGTTTCAAGGTTACCGGCGGCAAAAAGCTTAGCGGAGAAATTGTTCCGCAGGGGGCAAAAAATGAAGCGCTTCAAATTATTTCTGCAGTTTTACTTACCGCCCAAAAAGTAACCGTCACAAACATTCCCGACATTGTTGATGTAAACCTGCAGATAGAACTGCTGCAGGAAATGGGCGTAAAAGTGGAAAGGGTTTCGAGAGATACCTGCATCTTTGAGGCCGACGATATAAATGTTGATCATTTAGGATCAGACGAATTCAGGCAAAAAAGCGGGAAACTCCGCGGTTCGGTTATGCTTGCAGGTCCTCTGCTTGCAAGGTTTAAAAAAGCATATATTCCAAAACCCGGCGGCGATAAGATCGGGCGTCGAAGGTTGGATACCCATATCATCGGTTTTCAAAAAATGGGCGCTTACTTTCACTTTGATGAAGAGCAGCATTATTTTCAGTTAACAACTGCAGGATTGAAAGGTGTATCCATTCTGCTCGATGAACCTTCTGTAACAGGCACTGCCAATATTTTAATGGCTGCTGTAATGGCCGATGGCGTTACTAATATATACAATGCAGCTTGCGAGCCCTACCTGCAGCAACTGTGCAAAATGCTTAACCGCATGGGTGCAAAGATCACCGGCACAGGCAGCAATCTTCTTACTATTGAAGGTGTAAAAGAACTGGCCGGAACCGAACACCGGATGCTGCCTGACATGATAGAAGTGGGAAGCTTTATTGGTATGGCAGCCATGACCCAAAGCGAGCTGACCATTAAAAATGCCGGTCTTGAACACCTGGGAGTGATACCTGAAAAGTTTGCCCAGCTTGGGATAAAAATGGAGTTTCGCGGCGATGATATTTACATTCCTGCACAGGACAAATATGAGATCGATACTTATCTTGATGGATCTCTTCTAACCATTTACGACCATCCCTGGCCTGGCTTTACGCCTGATCTGATGAGTATTATTTTGGTAGTCGCCACCCAGGCAGAGGGGAGTGTTCTCATTCACCAAAAGATGTTTGAAAGCCGCCTGTTCTTTGTAGATAAGGTAATGGACATGGGCGCTCATATTATTTTGTGTGATCCTCACCGGGCAGTCGTAATAGGGCTTGCAAGAAAATATCCCCTTCGCGGCATTACCATGAGCAGCCCCGATATACGTGCTGGCGTTGCCTTGCTGATTGCGGCTCTCAGCGCCGAAGGAAAAAGTACGATCCAAAACATCGAACAGATAGATCGGGGATATCAAAACATAGACAAGCGTTTAAATGCTTTAGGCGCAGAAATAGTTAGGGTAAATTAGTCAATAAGTCATTAGTTCATTAAGTCATTAAGAAAGTCATTGGTCATTTAAGTTATTTAGGAAAGTCATTGGGTCATTAAGTCAATAAGGAACTTTGTGAACCCGGCTTAATTACTACTATGAGTCAGACGTTGCGTCGCACTCTTCTGCTTTTTATTCTTTATTCTGCAAGCCATTGAGACACTCACATCCCCTGACAACTATAGTACAAGTCATTAGTCAATAAGGAAGAGGAAACAGAAAAGACTACAACAGATTTGCTTTGCAAAAAGCTGAATTAGGTTTTGCTGTAAAAGTGAGTGACACAACAAAAGATGAAAAGAGTGATATTGCCTACTAAATAAAAAATACAAACAGAGAAAGCTAAATAAACGAACAACAGTAAAATCTGTAAAAAACAAAAGAACAATTAAAACTAAATGCCTGGCCTCCCTCTCCCTTAAGGAGAGGGACCGAGGGTGAGGTAAATGAACAACCTAAAAACTGTAAAAAACAAAAGAACAATTAAAACTAAAATGCCCGGCCTCCCTCTCCCTTTTAAGGAGAGGGAACGAGGGTGAGGTTTTAATTTCCCCCATCTTTTACCTCTACCAGTTTGTATTTTACCGCAAATTCAGATGCTTTTATCGGGGCTTGAATGAAAGAGGCAAATACTTTTGTAAAGCACGCTCCATAATATAAAATGAATGATGAGTAAAAGACAAATAATAATAGAAGCACGAGTGAGCCCGAAGCGCCAAAAATATTAGTGATGTCGCCAAATGACAACATATAACGGATGATGATTTTACCGAGTGTAAAGAGGATTCCTGTAAACAATCCTCCTGCAATGACCACTTTCCAGGGTGTTATTGCATCGGGCAATACTTTAAATAACACAGCAAACCAGGTAGATACAATGACTACAGCAATTGCATTGTTAATGAGAATATTTAAAAAGGTAGCGGTTTCAGAAGGAAGTTCGCCGGTATATTGACGAAGGAATGCTTCAAGGCCTTCGGCAAGCATTCCGCCTGTAAATAAAATGCCTGCCAGCAGTATCACAATCATTGATACTGCCCGTTTTTCTAATTTCAATTTAAACGGTTCTGCTGACGAGGGTCTTACATTCCACAACTGGTTTATAGAATCTTTAATGACTTTAAAAAGCGTAGTAGCCACAAACATCAAAAAAACAAATCCAACAGCAACTATAAACCAGTTCTTAGCAAGTGAGGTAAAGCCAAGAAAAGTTACACGAACCTGGGCAGCGCTTTGACGACCCAAAACCTCTGCAAGCCTTCCAAAAAATTTATCCCGCAGATTTTGAATCCTGAATACGAGTCCGATAACCTGTACAAGAATAATGAGAATGGGAGGTAGCGCGAATGTGGTGAAAAAAGCCGTAGCTCCGGCAAGCCGCAAAGGCTCATTCCGTTTAAATTCAGTAAACGAAATAATACATATTCTTATAAAATCTTTCCCTTTTAGCCGTGGCATTCCATCTGTTTATTTAACTAAAAAAATCCTGGATAAGAGGGCTAAAAGTGTTAAAGAATAATTTCGGACAGATCAAATAAGTATGCAAAAAGCAGCAGGAACTGTTATTACCTGCTGCTTTTGTAAGTGTAATATTGAAATTAAACCGCTTTCTTTTTAGTCACCGACAAACGGGTAAATTCACTGCCGTTAAACATTCTGCCACTGTTTATATCTTTCGACTTATGGTAAGCTTCCAAATTTGCTTCGGTAACAAGTCTCCAAAAGTTTTTGGATTTTAGTTCTTCGTAATCGGTATGCTTAATAAATAAGCCTACGATTGTATTCCTTTTTTTAAATTCAACTTTTACGGTTGTGTTGTTTAACTGTTCTGTTTCAACAAATTTTGCAATCTGCTCTGGTAACATAATAATGTTTTAGTATAAGTAATTCAGGTAAAGCTAAGAAAATCGCACTCATTAACCAATTATTACAGAAGTTATTTACTTTCATTAACATATTTGTTGTATATGCTGGTAAAAATTTAATTATTGCTTTGAGATAAGTAAATACCTCACTCTATGGCGCACGCTGCTACAATGGTATTGGTATAAAGAGGTTGTTGTTCGCCGTAAAAACAATAAGACTTCTATGAACTTTTGATAAGGCTTGCTGTTGCCCTTCGGATTACTTTCTTTTATTTGCATTTCATTTTACATTATGACGGGAAAACTAATCATCATCACTGCCCCATCGGGAGCAGGAAAAACAAGCATTACACGTTATTTGCTCAGCAGGTATCCAAAGCTTGCTTTTTCTATCAGTGCAGCAACAAGGCAGGCAAGAGGGAAGGAACAAAATGGGGTGGATTATTATTTTATAAGTTTAGAAGAATTTCGCGAAAAAATAAAGAACAATGATTTTATAGAATGGGAAATGGTGTATGAAGGAAAATATTATGGCACATTGAAAAAAGAACTTGAAAGAATTTGGGCAGAAGGCAAAACGCCTATTCTGGATATTGATGTAAAAGGAGCGATACATGTGCAACAGCAGTTTCTTAAAAATACGCTTACAATATTTGTACAACCTCCGTCTGTAGAAGAATTAAAGAAAAGACTGGAAGCCAGAGGAACCGAAACACCTGAAACGATCGCAACCAGGCTTAATAAAGCTACTTATGAGTTGTCTTTCAACCACTCTTTTGACAAGGTAATTGTCAACCATAATCTCCAGGAGGCCTGTGCAGAAACAGAAGCAGCTATTAAAGAATTTACAAATATTGAATAGGTATGAAAGTTTATGGAATTACAAATTGCAACACAGTAAAAAAGGCAATAGACTGGCTTAAAAACAATGATGTAAGATTTGAATTTCACGATTATAAAAGAAAGGAATCACCGAAGAAAAATTGAAGGAATGGTCTGCAAAAGTTAGCTGGGAAAAACTGGTAAATAAGAAAGGAACGACGTGGAGAACTTTACCGGCAAAGCAACAGCAAACGATCACAAACGAAAAGACTGCTATAGCATTGATGATCGAAAAACCATCGGTCATAAAAAAACCTGTTATCGAGTCAAATGGAAGATTGGTAATAGGTTTTAACGAAGAAGAATATAAACGTGATCTTAAAAAGAAATAGGCAAGTCAAACATTCGTATTGTCAACTGACCCTTTCCTTCACCTACAGATTTGTATGCACCGTTTTCTAAAATAAATCCTTCGCACCATTTTGTTT
>CAXUMK010000058.1:0-25178 GCA_964251885.1 uncultured Segetibacter sp.
CGATACCCTGGTTTGCTGCATTCGAGTTGCTTCCCCACCCAAAATCGCGGGGAGATTGTCCCATAACAGTTTGAAAAGCATTGGCGGGCACATTCAAAATATACTTATCAGCAAGTCGCAGCAACTGCTGCTTTTTGGTTTGCACGTCGTTTTGCACGAAAGAAGGCAGCTTTGAAGCAAAACGTAACAAAGTGTAATGAGCGAGCATTTCTACATTTGCCCACGCGGGTAATGAAATACTATCTTTCTTTTGTTTGACATATACATCATAATAGCTCTTGTTGCTTGTGGTTACAAATAACTCAGCCGCCGCCCATGTCCATTCGTCGGCAAAAGTTCTGTCACCGTATCCGCCCGTTGTAATTTGAGGCTGGTACATTTTGTTGATTGCATTCTGGTCGTATTCTACAGCCGGGTTTTTCTCTGCCCATTGCCACGCTTTTACAGAAGCTTTTATACAACTGTCAGCAAGACCGGGCAACTGCTTTTGATATTGATGTAAAATACGGCTTGCCTGCGCGGTTACTGCAGCAAAATCCAATGTCGCTGCGGTTCCTTTTTGCACCACATATCGCGGCGCTGCTGTTACGCCGGGCATTACCATTCCGTCGAAGGAGGCGTTGGTGCATTTGTTATAAACGCCGCCATCATTTGGGTCTTGCATTGAAAGCATCCAGCGGAGGTTGTAAATAAGTTCGTTTAATATGTCAGGTACTTTATCGTTGCTTTCGGGGATGTTTGTCTGCAGCGTATCAAAGTATTTTGAAAAGTCTTCATAAGCAGACAACATAGTACCCATGCTGATACCGCTGTTGACAATGTATTTGTTGTAGTCGCCGGCATCGTACCAGCCACCTGGAGTAGAAATTTTTGTTCCTGCCGCACGTTCGGTACTTGCTGCTGAAGAATGAATACTGCGGTATCTGCATGACCTGAAGAGCGGTGCCACTTACCCGCATACTTTTCTTCGAGCGGCATAGAAGCACGCTGGAAATAAAACCCTTTTAATCCGGCAACGGCAGCGGGATAATTGATCTTGTCACCAATTTCAAAAACATAAGAAAGACCGACACCGGGAACAAAAACGACGAACGTTCCTTTCTTTTTCAATGCAGAGAAATCAGCGACTTTTGTTTTGGTGGAGGAGTTTACTGATTGTTTTTCTTCACTCAGGGTTCCGGTAAAAAGTGTGTCTTTAATATTTGTAGAGGTGATAAAGAAAGTATGTGCATCAGTAGTTCCGGTAACAATAGCAATCTTTGGTGCGCTGGTATAATAACCCAATTGATTTATTTTAATCCTGCCAGTTACATTTTGTGCTGAAGAAATGGTTGCGGATAGCAGGAGAATGGTTAGCCACAAAGGCACAAAGGAACGAAAGAGTACAGATGAAATTGGTTTGCTTTGCATATAAAGGACGATGCGAGATGGAAGAAAATAAAGGATGGCTATTTTGAAAAAACATACCATTTGTACTACTTCATTGTACTTAAATCGTTAGTTATTGCCTGTTCGTCATAAATAGTCAGTCTCCCACCTCTTAAATGCTTGTAATAAAGCCTTCCTGCGTCTAACGCCCTTTTCTTGTCGCCACCAGAAAGGGCTTCAACATAATCATCCCAAAGAGACTGAAGTTTAGCGCTTCCCTTTCTGTAAAAATAAAATGTCAGTGACAACACTATAATAATTAAGGTTGAGAATATTATGACGACCATTGTCGAGCGTTCCATTATTTAATTTTTTGTGCAGCCAAGATAAAATAAAATATTTGTATATTAGTTTCATGCGAAGTGAAAAGTGAAAACTTATTTCTGAGTAACTACTCTGACAGTTATATTGTGAAATGAAAATATTTAACCCCTATTTTAAAATATTGAGGTTTGATGTAAAAAAGCTGCAAAACGAAAAAGCAGAGGTTCAAGGAGTTTCCACATCTTCGATAGGATTTTCAATGAAACGCAACGAAAGCGACGGCACGGGTGCAATAAATGTAATGTTTGAAGTTGCTGGCGATGACGAGACGGGTGAAAGTTTTGATATTGAAATTAGAGTTCTTACAGTATTTTCTGAATTTGGCGACAGGCCTAAATTAGATGCATTAATAGACATTTCAGAAACATCGGTTAACATAATGCAGACAGAAATACAGAATGAGGCTAAAAGCAGAGGGTTCAATTTAAATGCAGGAGGCTTTCTTTCAGAGTTTAAAAGGGAAGATGTTGCAAAAGAAATTGTTATTGAGTTGAATCGTGTGTTTCCACCACGATTTTCTTAGTTATAACGATTTTTCTTTGCCGTTTCAGTTCATCTATGTTGTAGATTAACCCATACACATAAATAGTTAAGACACTTTGCTCTGTATTTTCTGAATACACCCGGAGTCTGCCGAAAACCTTCCGCATCCAACGTAAAAATAATAGTCGGCTCTGTTGGTACACCTGCACTTGTTACCGCCATTTCAATAGATTTGTTTCCCCTTCTCAAATCAATAGAATACACATTCAGCGGGTAGCCGTTCCTTTCTTCAATATTCCATTTACTGCCCGATAGTCTTGTTAAGTTCCATTTGGGCTTTGGGGTTAAGGTATAATTGTTGATATTTTGCTCTGATAATTTTTATTTTTTTACTTTTACTTCATTCAAATGCAATACCGTTCATTCAGGGGAACAAATATATCAGAAGTTGGCTTAGGTACATGGCAGTTAGGAAGTGCAGACTGGGGCGCTGTAAACGAGGAGGAAGCATTCTCCATTTTACAATCTTTTACTGATGCCGGCGGCAATTTCATTGATACTGCAGACGTGTATGGAATGGGCATAAGCGAGCAGGTTATAGGAAGGTTTTTAAAAACGATTGATAAAGAAATATTTGTTGCTACAAAATTAGGCCGCAGGTCTGACAATGGTTTTGGCTGGCCGCAAAACTTTACTTACGATGGCATGAAACGACAGATGGAAAGCTCTCTCAAAAACCTTGGATTGCCGCAATTGTTTGCCGAACAACTGCATTGCATCCCGACTGAAGAACTGCGGAAAGGTGACGTTTTTACTCACTATCGAAAATTGCAGCAGGAAGGATTGATCAAGCATTGGGGAGTAAGTGTTGAAACGGCTGAAGAAGCGCTTATTTGCCTGGAACAGGAAGGCCTCGCTTCACTGCAAATTATCTTCAATCTTTTCAGGCAGCATGTTGCGGATGAGATATTTGCCAAAGCAAAAGAAAAAGAGGTTGCATTGATCATTCGCGTTCCACTTGCAAGTGGATTGCTGACGGGCAAGTTTAACGAGGATACAAAGTTTGCTGAAAAAGACCACCGCAACTTCAATGCAAACGGAGATGCATTTAATGCAAGCGAAACTTTCTCTGGCATTGAATTTAAAAAAGGGGTAGAACTATCCCGTGAAATAAAAAGCTTATTACCTGATGATCGCATGGCTCAATGGTCAATAAGATGGATATTAGACCATTCCGAAGTAACCACAGTTATTCCCGGCGCATCAAAAGTACAGCAGGTGAAAAGTAATGTAGAAGCATCAGAACTACCTCCTTTATCAGAAGAAACCCACAAAAAATTAAGAACGTTGTACGATGAAAAGATAAAGCCGGTTATAAGAGGTCATTACTAATGCTTTTTAGCGGTGGCATTGACGCTTATGCACTAAAAAAGATACGAAAAGTATTTTCCGGCGTAAATAGTAGTTTTTATGGGAATTAGTGACAGATTGGTGAATTGATTTAGTAGATTCGATTAAAAGTCTTTATCTATATTATTTTTTCGTAAGTCAATACAACTGCTTAGTTTTTTAGTTCAGCAACTCAATATTGAAATTCACCTTTGCATTTAATGCTTTGAATACTTTTAAAATAGTGTCAAATCTTGCATCTGTCAAACTATTCTCTATTTTTGAAATTTGTGCTTTTTTCACTCCAACTAATTCACCCAATTGTTCCTGTGTCAAGTTACGCTCTTTACGTACTTGTTTTATGGTTTGTCCCAACAGTTCGAGTCGTAATTCGTTTTCAAAAGAATCTCTTTTTGGTGTGCCTTTTTTGCCAATGTGTTTGTCGGTTAATTCTTCTAAACTATATGTTTTCATTTATTTTTAATTTTATCGTTAAAATATTTTATTTTTAAGGATTCTGCCCTGTCAATTTCAGCCTGGAGAATTTTGTCTGTTTTTTTAATTAGTCCGTGTGTTGAAATTACCACTGTATCATCTTTATTTGTTTTATCCCAAAATGAAAATAACCGGTAATAGGTTTTATTAAAGAGCGTTCTAAACTCCCAAATTTCACCTTTCAATTTCTTAAAAAGTTCTTTGTCATTTATACTACGGGACTTCCAAATGTTATAGAAAATTTTTTCTCTTGCTTTTTCGTCCAGTCCGTCTAAAAATTGATTTGCTTCTTCCAGAAACTCAACCCGAAATTTATATTCCATGCAAGAAATTTGAACAAATTTAGAGTTTCCTTTTCAAGAAACAATAGAAATGTTAAGAAGTAGTGCTATTTGAATACGACCGTTACTTCAGTAAATGTATTCTCACAGTCTCATCCACTATTATTATACAGTCCCCAAAGCCGCTAACATAATTCTCCCTCTTTTAAAATTCTCTTATCTTGCTGAAAATAGAATCTCAACATGAATTTTGAATTTACCGAAGAGCAATTGATGATAAAACAGGCAGCAAGGGATTTTGCAATAACAGAATGTTTGCCGGGTGTAATTGATAGAGATGAGCAACAACAGTTTCCGCGGGAACAAATAGTAAAACTTGCTGAACTGGGTTTTATGGGAATGATGGTTGACCCGAAGTATGGCGGCAGCGGGATGGACACCATCAGTTATGTCTTAGCGATGGAAGAGATCAGTAAGATCGATGCAAGCGTAAGCGTTTGTATGAGCGTAAACAACAGCCTTGTTTGCTGGGGATTCGAAGCTTACGGAAACGAAGAACAGAAACAAAAATACCTCACGCCTTTAGCGCAGGGCATAAAAGATGGCGAATTGTATACAGGCGCTTTTTTGTTAAGCGAACCAGAGGCCGGGAGCGATGCGACCTCACAAAAAACTACGGCTGAAGATATGGGTGATTACTACCTTGTAAATGGTACAAAAAACTGGATCACCAATGGTTCGACGGCTTCAGTTTACCTCGTTATGGCGCAAACACATCCTGACCAAAAAAGCCGGGGAATAAATACTTTAATTGTAGAAAGAGACTTGCCGGGTGTGACAGTCGGAGCGAAGGAAAACAAATTAGGCATTCGCGGAAGCGATACGACTTCGGTGATGTTTGACAATGTAAAGGTTCCCAAAGAAAACAGGGTAGGCGAAGATGGCTTCGGGTTTAAGTTTGCGATGAAAACGCTTGCCGGCGGAAGAATTGGTATTGCTGCACAGGCTTTGGGTATTGCAGCAGGGGCATTTGAACTGGCATTGAAATACGCCAAAGAGCGAAAAGCATTTGGTAAAGAAATCATGCATCACCAGGCTATACAGTTTAAGCTGGCAGATATGGCGACAAAAATTGAAGCTGCCCGTTTGCTCTGCTTAAAAGCAGCATGGGAAAAAGACATACACAAAGATTATACGACATCCTCATCTATGGCGAAAGTTTTTAGCAGCGAAACAGCTATGTGGGCAGCGATAGAGGCTGTGCAAATACATGGCGGCTACGGGTTTGTAAAAGAGTATCATGTAGAACGGCTGATGCGGGATGCAAAAATTACACAGATTTATGAAGGCACCAGCGAAGTGCAACGGATAGTAATTAGCCGTTCACTTTTGCAATAGACGTTTTGACCACTGACTACTGACTACTGACCACTGACTACTGACCACTGACTATTTCAATATTCATCACCCGCACTAAATTCATTCTTCCTGTACATCCACTGACCGGAAGTAAAATCAGGAAACTCAACTGTAGCATTTCCCAATTCAATTGATTGCTCGCTTAAAGGAGTGATGGCGCTCCAGGCTGCCGCATCATATACGTCCATAGGCGTTGCGCTGTTTCGTTTTACACTTTCTATAAATGCATGAAGCACAAAAAAGTCCATTCCGCCGTGACCTGCACCTTCGGCGCTTGCAGACCATCGTTTCCATAAGGGATGATCGTATTTGTCAAGCCATTCTTTAGCCGCGTCCCATTCATGTGGTTTGCTCGCGCCTTCGATATACACGCTGCTGTTTACATCCATCCATAATCCATTCGTTCCCTGCACACGAAAGCCAATTGAATAAGGCCGCGGCAGGTTTGTATCGTGCTGAAGCAATATTGTTTCGCCATTCGCACACTTAATATGAGTGGTTACAATATCACCCAGTTTAAATCTCACTTTAGCATTCGGATGCTCCTGCCCTCCTTTTTTTACAATGTACTCGTGCAGGCCGCGGGACTTTGTATCGAAAGAAGAGAGTGAAATGAAACGGTTTCCGCGGTTAATGTCCGTCATCATAGCAACCGGCCCGATACCATGTGTTGGATATAAATCACCGTTGCGATGTACAGAATGATTGGTACGCCATCTTGCTTCTGAAAAACCTTTTTCACCAAACTCAACTCCGCTGTTATAAGGTGTTTTGCCATCGTTGAATTTTACTCCGCGAAGGTCGTGCTGGTAACCTGCCTGCATGTGAATCAACTCGCCAAAAACTCCCTGCTTTACCATGTTCATTATTGCCATCACATCTCTGCGGTAGCAAACATTCTCAAGCATCATCACATGTGCTTTCGCATTTGCAGCAGCTTTCACAACGTCCCAATGATCCTGCAGCGTAATGCCCACTATTACTTCTGAAGCCACGTATTTTACGCCTGCCTGTATGCTTTCTAATATCATAGGACAATGCCATTCCCAGGGAGTTGCAATGAGAACTGCATCCAGATTTTTTTCTGCAAGCAACTTTCGGTATGCATAGTTATCGCCGGTAAAAATTTTAGGAAGCGCTTTGCCTGCTGTTGAAAAAAGCTTTTTCGCAGAGGCAAGCATAAGATCATCGACGTCGCAGATCGCTGCTATTTCGACGTCTTTTCTTTTAATCAATAATTCAAGATGATTTTGTCCCCGCAGGCCGGTTCCGATAACACCAAGCCTTACTTTATCATCGCCTGCAATAAAACCCGATGCAAACGAAGAAGATGAAACAGCGACGGCGGCAGATGCGGCAGATACGTTTTTTATAAAAGAGCGGCGGTCAGACATAAGCAGAAGTTGGGTTATTTGAAAGTGATAAATGTATGAAAGAAATAACAGCGATGGTAAAGTTTACTATACAGCACAAGGAATAAAAAAGTGAGTAGATTTTTTTTGAACCCGGCTGGGTTACTACTATGAGGCATCCTTGCGTCGCACTCTTGTACTTTTCATTCTTTATTCAACAAGCCAAAGAGACGCTCACATACCTTAACAACTAATGTTATCAACTTAAAAAAAATATTTTTTATAAGCTCTTACGCAGAAAAAAATATTCGGGTTTAGCTCCCTTTAGGGCGGGGGGTCTAAGCTGCTATGAAAAGATGCGGTACAAGGGAGTGACACAACGATGATGCCATGAGAAACTTCTGTTGGTACCCCAAAAAAACAACTGGCTATAGTTTGTTAAAGTAGAACTAAGAGTATAATTTTATAAGCGCTATTATGCAGATTAAAATACTTGGGTTTAGCTCCCTTTAGGGCGGGGAGCTTACTCTCCCGGATGGTACGTCATCTCCACATGTTTCAGCACATCTTCTTTATAAAAAAGCACATCTTTAAATTTACCTTTTGCATACATTTCTGCCTGGTCAGCAAAATGTTTGGAAGAAGGATCGCCGCTTTCTCCGCCAGCCAGTAATGATTTTGCATGTATTCTTTTTCCAAACTCAACTGCACAGATAAAGCTATTGCCACTTACGCCATATCTTTTGTTTGTGCCCTCATAATAGCGGCTGTTATAAGACGGTATCATGCCCCAGGTAGCAGAAGCAAAACCAACAGGAATGCTTGGCTGGTTGTCATCATACTTCTCCTGTACATCTCCTGTGCGGCGCTGAAAACGGTTCACTTCTCCCCAGGGCATTTGCCATTTGCCAAACTTAGTTTTCAATTCATTTACTGCTTCTGCAAACGCCTTCAATAACTGCTCTGCTGTAGCAGTTGCTGCAAACTGTTTTGTCTGCTGTACCTGGTCAGCTTCCCCCACATCAACATACACCCGCTGAATATCTTTACTCAGTTTTTGCCCCCATTCAACCGCTAAAGTAGTTGCCACAGAATTTTCAGAAGAATTGTAATCCCATTTTTGTAACACACTGATTGCTTCTTCAAGGTCTTTAAAATTGTTTTGCTGCTGGTAGGCTTTTACTAATGCAGGTACTAAAATTTCGAAAGCAGTCAGCTTTCGGTCATAACCTGCTGCTATTATTTTATCGAGTGTGAATTTGTTTTCTCTGCTCAAAACACGCACTGCGTTTATCCCTCTGAAGTTTTCACCATCCGGCGCCATGTAAGCAGGATAATCTTCTTTTTTAGCGCTGCCTGCACCGGAAGAAGTAAAGGGAGTTGAGTTACAGTTTTGTATAAACCCGGTGGCAGGATTATACACATGTACCGTTTCATCCAGCTTGTGCAGTCCTTTCCATTCTGTCGCAGCAATGGTTCCATCAACAGGCTTTGACCAGTTTATCGTTTTATCGCGTATGGGAATGAAGTTGCCATGCCAGAGAGCAATATTTCCTTTGGTATCAGCAAACACAGTGCTATTGGAAGTATTAGCACGAAGATCCATTACTTTCTTATACTCTCCAAAACCCTTTGCTTTAGTACGCAGCCAGCTTTGCTGCAAACTTCTCATTGACCTGTTGTAAGATTTCAGGCTTATCCATTTATCATTGCGTTGAGCCATTACCGGGCCATGCTGTGTGTAAAAGGCTGTAAAAATTTTTGTCTCAAGCGCATCTCCTTCACGGTAATGAATAGTAATTTTTTTCTCTTTTACGGGCAGTTGTTTATTTTCAAACTGGTATAGATATTTGCCATTGTTCCGCGTGATTTTTTCTTCGTACAAATCAGCCACATCCACATTTGCTGAAGTATGCATCCAGCCGCAATAATCATTGAAACCCTGATAAACAAAAAACTGTCCCCACGTAACTGCACCATACGCATTCAAACCTTCTTCGCTCACCACATGCACTTCTGGACGGAAGTAAAAAGTAACGTGCGGATTGATATAAAGTATCGCATTACCCGAAGCCGTTTTAGACGGAGCAACCGCAAAACCATTAGAACCGGTTTGCTCATCTGGCTCTTTTTGTACAACTGAAACATCTTTTTTGGTTCCTGAGTAAAAGTTCTCTAATTCGGCTGTTGTAATTCCCGCAGTACTGATAGCGCCAATACTTCCATCTGTCCACAACAGGGTGTACCAAGGTTTAAACCTGTTTAATAAAACAGGCTTTGCCTGCGGATTTTTATACAGGTAATAATTAATACCGTCAGCATACGCGTTCATCAGTTTTTTTAGCCAGGGCTCGCTTTTATTGTAATCGGCTACTGCTTCAGACGAGTCGATCAGTAATTTTATAAGCAGGTCATTATACAATTCTGATCTGCCTTTTACCTCACTCATTCGCCCGAGCTTTTCAATGTAATTCATCTCTACCCGCTTAAAATCATCTTCGCACTGGGCATACAATAAACCAAAAACCGCATCAGCATCAGTTTTGCCATAAATGTGAGGAATGCCCCAGTTATCGCGGATGATAGTAACCTTTTGCGCCTGCTGGCTCCATTGGTTAATTTCCTGCTTTGAGAATGATTGGGCTAAAAGCTGCAGCGGAAGCAACAGCAGTAAAGTAATTTTTTTCATGTATGTCATATTGTTTCTTATGATTTAAGTTATAATGCTATAACCGGTATTTTTGTTTCTCTTCATTTATCTGCTTTTTTAAAGATTCACAACTTCTGTCCACGGCACAATACCTATTCTATCACTTACAGCTTCATTTGCTTTGCCTTTATGTAATAACACGGAGTGACCGACAGGTTGATTCTTTTGCCAAAAATATAAGCCACGAAGCATACCGCTGTCAACTTTCAGCGATGACTTTATTTCAATGGCTATTGGTTCGCCTTCTCTTTCTGTAATTAAATCGACCTCGTTGCCGGTATTATCCCTAAAATAATACATGCCTTCATTTTGCCCCGCATTGAAATTATTTTTTTTAATTTCAGTAATCACCCAATTCTCAAATATAGAACCATAAGCCCTGTTTTTTTGCAAGCCTGACACACTTTTAATACCCAGTAAATAGCATAGCAAGCCGGTATCAAAAAAATAAAGTTTAGGGCTTTTTACAATGCGCTTGTTCATATTGTTATGCCAGGGCTGCAACAGGTAAATGATGTAACTATTTTCGAGCAGGCCGAGCCATGCAAGAATAGTTTTGGTATCCACACCCGTTTGCTTGGCCAGCTCATCGCGGTTTAATATCTGACCGGCATAACCGGCACATAAATAAAGAAATCTTGTAAAGGCGGCAAGGTTTGAAATATTTCGAAGTAGCCTTACATCTCTCTGCACGTAAGTTTGCACATAACTGTTCATCCACGTGCCCACGGCAAGCTTTTCATTCCAGACTTCGGGATAACCACCCGTAAGTATGTGTTTATTTATATCACTTTCATCCAATCTGGCAGCAACCAATTCTGCATAGCTGAACGGCAGTAATGAAAGATAGCCCGCTCTTCCTGCCAGTGATTGCGACACCTGCTCCTGCAATAAAAAATTGTTTGAACCCGTCAGTATGTATTGCCCTCTTTTGCGGTTATTGTCCAAAATTTCCTGGAGATAGCGGAAAATATAAGGTACCCTTTGCACTTCATCAAATAGGGCCCCCCTTTTATATTGCTGTAAAAATGCCTGCGGACTCTGCTCGGCTTCATGCTGTATGGAAGGGTTTTCAAAATTGATGTACGGCTTCCCTTTAAAAAGCTGCCTGCTCAATGTAGTTTTGCCGCTTTGCCGAGGACCTGTTATACACAATGCCCTAAACTGACTAAGCGCATGTTTCGCTTCATTAAGAACTAACCTGTTTACCATATCGATTCCACTTTTGTAAAAATATGCAATATCTGGAATTAGATTCCATTTTTGTAAAAAATTACAAAAATGGAATCGGTAACGTGTTCTTTATTTTTTTACCTGTCACATTGTTTTTCCGCTTATACTATATCTTTTTATCCTTCTCAATAATTACTTTTATCACCTGCATTCAAGCCTGGACAAAGAATAGCATGGTCAAAAAAAATTTTACCTCCTGATAACCAATAATTGTATGTTTATCTTTCACGTGTAAAATAGAGCTTATTACATTAATTAAAGCATTGCTAGTAAATGCTATTATCCTTAAAATCCCTGTAACTTCATTTCTTATGAAAGCTGAAAAAGATAAACCTGTATTTGATAAGCGCATTTTTTGGGACGTGGACTTTGAAAAAATGGATTATGATGCCAAAGCTTCATTCATAATTGAAAGAGTATTTGAACGGGGCGATGTAGACGATATACGGCAATGCAGAAGGTATTACGGAGACGAAAGACTAAAAGAAGTGCTTACAAAAGCAAAATGGCTAACGCTCCATAATATATACCTGTGCTGCGCTTTATTTGACAACAAACCCGAAGATTACCGATGTTACATTACAGCACGCTCAAACCCGAATCACTTCTCGTATTAAAAAAGCTGATGCAAATACCTGAACTGAATAATTTTTATTTGGTTGGAGGAACTGCACTTGCCTTATACTATGGTCATCGCTTATCTGTTGACCTTGATTTATTTTCAACAATTTCTTTTGCCAATGAAGATATTATCACTGTGCTTGAAAAAAATATAAAAGAATTCAATTATCGCAATGCTTCCAACCCAGTTGGCCTTTTTTGCCTGATTGACAATTTAAAGGTTGATTTTATTAAACATCACCATCATCCTCTTATTGAGGAACACTTATTAGTTGATGGCATCAGGATGCTAAGCCCACGGGAGATAATGGCCATGAAAGTAGCTGCTATTTTAAAACGTGGTGTAAAAAAAGACTTTTGGGATTTGAATGAACTATTCAAGCATTTTACAGTTAAAGAATGCATTGCCGCTTATACACAAAAATATTCAAGCCAGGAGTTACTGATTTCAATCCCCTATGCCCTCACTTATTTTGTAGACGCAGAAGAAAGTGAAGAGCCGGTTAGCTTAAAAGGTCAAACATGGATGAAAGTAAAGAAATCAATTCAGCAAAAAGTAAATCAGTATTTGAAATAAATTCAGTTCCATGCCTTTCAAAAAGCAATTCCACTTTTCTTTACTGCAATTTTTTTTACCGCTCTAACTTAAAGTTTAATTCTAAAGCTGGTCTTTTATCGGCGTTGGCAACTTTCCATCCTGTTCTGTATATCCAGTCTGTCATTTTTTTCAGCTTGGCGTAATCTATCCTGTTTGCTTCATCCATCGGTGTATGATAATCAGAATGTAAGAGTGTTGTAAAGAAAATGGAAGGAATTCCCGCACGGGCATAAGGCAAATGATCGCTGCGAAAATACCAGCCTTCCACATGACTCGCTTTGTCCCAGAGAGTATCGAGTTTAAAACGCGGGCCTTCGTTGTTGGCTTCCATACCCATTGCTACCAGGTCTGACGAATTTCTATGCGGCGGTTGTACACCTAACAAAGCTGCGCTGTCAATGTTATTTCTGCCAATCATATCGCCGTTTAAAACAGCCACTATCGAAGACTTCGAAACCGTTGGATGAGCTGAAAACCATTTAGAGCCAAGCAGTCCTCTTTCTTCTGCACCGTGCCATACAAATAATGCAGAACGGCGGCCTGCCTGCTTTTTAAATGCACGGGCAACTGCAAGCAAAGCGACGCTTACACTTGCATTGTCGTCGGCTCCGTTATAAATTGAATCTGTTCCGTAAGGCATTCTTACACCATCGTGGTCGTTATGCCCGCTAAACAAGACATATTCTTTTGACAGCACAGGATCGGTGCCTTCAATTTTACCAACGATGTTTACAGAAGGATATTCAAAATGCTCAACATGAATGCTCGCCTTTAATACGGCTCCTTCACTCTTTACCCAGTCAATGTTATTTCCATGCAGCCATACAACAGGAATTCTGGGTACGGCAAAAGCATTGGGTCCGCCTTCTATATCATACAATCCCCTGCTCATTGCAGGCAAAACCTGGTTCCAGCTTTGTTCGCCCAGTGCATCTGCAATAAAAATAATAGCTGCGGCGCCCCGGCCTGTTAAATCGTCTCTGAACTTATTCAACACATAGCTGGGATAACGTCTTTCCCACAAAGAAACATTTAGATTCAATCCTTGTGGCGAAGCCAGAATGGCAACAGCCTTACCTTTTATGTCTGCCTTGTCCAGATATTCTTTTGCAGGATTTTCCACAAACACAATCGGAACTGATATATCAGCAGGAGAAGTTTGAGCAATTAAAACATCTTTCCACAATTGCAAAGAATGATCGCCAATATTTACAGTGCTGGTCGAAGCAATGCGGTTTCTCTGCATTGAAAAGAACTGAAAATAAGTGCCGTCATCACCTGCAGGTTCAAGGCCGGCGAGGCGTAGCTTATCTGCCCACCATGTTGCATCTTTTAATTCATCTAATGTTCCTGCTTCTCTTCCCTTAAAATGATCTGCTGCCATGGCATACAAATCGTTTTTAAGGTCTTGCTCTTTAATGGCAGATAAAGCAGGAGGCGCTGCATTGTTCTTTTTGACTGGCTGAGAAAAAACCATCGCGTGTTGAAGCATAATCAGTACGAAAGCTAAAAAGAACTTATTTTTCATGTTGAAGTTTTTGGCTGTAGTTAAAAAAGGAGTTTTTGCTGTTAAACAAAATTCTCTTAAAAAGTCATACCTCAAAATCTTTATAATAAATTTACTTACACTTCACAGAGATTAACTGCAATAGCTCATGAGAAAAGAAAGGTTAGAGGCATTTAGCGACGGTGTAATAGCCATCATTATCACAATAACGGTTTTAGAACTGAAAGTGCCACATGGCGACAGTCTTGCTTCTCTAATGCTTGATTACCCTGTGTTTATAAGTTATGTGCTGAGTTTTATAAATATTGGTATTTACTGGAACAATCACCACCATCTGATGTTAACTGCAGAGCATATTGACGGCAAGGTTATGTGGGCTAACACGCATTTATTATTCTGGCTTTCTCTCGTTCCGCTTGCCACAGGCTGGATGGGTGAGAACAATTTTACGGTGTGGCCGATAGTTATATATGGAGGAGTGCTTGCTATGTGTGGCATCGCTTATTACATTTTAACAAAGGCGCTTATCCGGCTGCATGGCAAAAACTCGACACTGGCTGTGGCCGTAGGCAAAGACCAAAAGGGGGTTTGGTCTGTTGTTATTTATATCGCAGGTATTTCCCTTTCATTTATTAATTCTTACATCGGTTTGGCTTCTTATGCATTGGTAGCCGCAATATGGTTTCTGCCCGACAGAAGAATAGAAAAAAAGATAGTGTATAAAGAGAAAAAACCTGCGTAAAATTTTTATTAGTTCTGCTTTACCAACTTATGTTTTTAAAGGACTTTCTTCAAAAAGCTGCCATAAAAAGATACAGCACAAGTGAGTGACACAACCGGAGTTGCCATAAAATACTACTGACGGTTACCCAAAAACTACAAGTACTAAAACATGGAAAAGTAGAATTAGCAGGAAGTAATGTATTTGTTTTTTAGCCGGCATTCATTCATTGTTCATCTTTGGTTGTGTCACTCACTTGTGCGTCATCTTTTCATTGATGCATTTCATAGTCGCTCAAGCACGAAACGTTCCTACGGAACGAAAAAAGCCCTAACATTCATTTTTCTACCCACCAGTCGTTCCGAAGGAACGTTTCGTGGGTAAAACATAATAGAGAAAGTAGTTAAGCGTTCCGTAGGAACGCCTGGTGGAATGCGACTATGAGATGCACCTTTTTCATTGCAGCTTTTAAAAACCCCTTCCGCCCGTTGCGACCCTGTATACTCTTGGAAACATATTTCTTAATACAGCACCGGCGGCAATACAGAAAAAAAAGATACCTACCGGTACTACAGCATAAGTGAGCAAACGGTAATATTGAAAGCTGTGCCAGTAAATAAATGCCAGCCTGGTGGTGTATTGAATTAGTGGAACATGCAGTGCAAAAATGATAAATGAGAAGGAAGAAGCCCATTCAAACCAGCTTTTGCTCATACACCATTTTACAATTGTGTCACCTCCAAACCAGATAGCAAGAATGCCTGAGCCGATAGAAATGTCGTGCAGCGAGTATAGTATAAAAGGAGTTTCAGGATTGGCTGGATCTAATTCAAAAGCCATGAAAGTTTTAATAATGCTAATGCCTATATAAAACAGCCAGCTTATATAATGACTAAACCACCGCGGTTTTTTATGAAGTGGGTAATTGCGTTTGCTTAAAAAAACACCCAGCGAAAAAAAGAAAAGCCCCTGCCCTTCTATAAACACAAAGCTGAAGATGGTATGCCAAAACAGGAAAGCAAGGCTAAACCACACCGCCGGATACCTGGTAACAAACCACCTGATTACCGGGTAAAGCATATTATAAATAAACAGGCTGCGGATAAACCACAAGTGAAACGAAACCGGCTTTACCGCCCATCGGTATAAAATGCCTGACCAACCTATCTGGTCGTATGGCCTCTGGTCGCCAAGTTGGTCGAGTTTTGCATCTTTAACCGCCTGTGCCGTTGCAGGAAATTGCTGCCACAGATAGGTGATAGCAAGTCCGACGGCGCTCCAGATAAAGAACGGAACGAGCAGGGTAAAAAACCGTCTTCTAATCCTCTCGTTATAAGGCTTTTTATCCTGCAGCGCAAAAATATAACCTGAAATAATAAAGAGCAGGGGAATGCGGAAACGCAAAGCGCCATTGGCCAGGAAGTACTCGGTAAATGTGGTAAAAGTAAGTGGTTCTTTTACAGAACTGAAAGGCGTTAAATAAGTGTCGTTTAAATTATAAGCATGCACATACAGCAGCAACGAAATACACACGAAAGAATAAAATCTGAATTTTTGACTAAGAAAACGGTTCATATTGATTTTTACCCTGCTGCTGTCGGCAGCTTTAATTGTACTGATTATACTATGTGGCCGGTGTTAATACAAGCTTAACCAAAGTGCCTTCCCCTTTTGTTGATTGTATGGTGATTGCCGCATTTAGATTGTCTGCTCTTTTTTGCATATTTCCCAGGCCGTTTCCATCAGCTTCTTTTACGTCAAAGCCTTTTCCGTTGTCCTTTACCGTCAGTATCAGTTTTTTATTTTGCATTATTAATTCCAGCACCACTTTATCTGCTTTCGAATATTTCGCCGCATTATTCACTGCTTCTTTGAATATCAAAAAAAAGTCTCTTCTTGCCTCCATATTCAGCGTTATGTCATACACTTCTTCATTTACAGTAAAATCAAATTCAATTTCTTTTGCTTCGAGCACACTGGTTGCGAACGCTCTCATACGTGCAGTAATTTTTTGCATGCTGTCGTTGCTTGGCTTAATGCTCCAGACAATGTCATCCATTGCATCCATCATCTTTTCGCTGTATTCGCTGATTTTGCCTAAGTATTCATTTGCTTTTGTGCTGTCGGCATGTATCTTGTCTTTTGCCATCGAACTCAAAATGTTGATCGTGCTTAGCGTGCTGCCCATATCGTCGTGCAGGTCTCTTGCTACCCTGTTTCGCAATGTCTCTACAGCCATCAGCTTATTTACCCGCTGGTTGTGCAGGTCGTATATCAGCAACGCAATTACAAACATTACACTGCTGAGAAACCACCATGTCCTCCAGAATACAGGCTTAATATAGATGCTTATAGTAGTTATTTTGTCAGACTTCCATCCTTCAATATTCTCGCAATAAATGCTAAAGGTGTATTTGCCCGGCGGCAGTAATGAGTAGTTAACTACAAACGATCTGTCAGACTTTACCCATCCTTTATCAATGCCGTCCATCTTATAATAATAGGTCAGCTTGTCTCTTTGGCTGTAACTGAGCGAGGCGAAATAGATACTGAATGAGTTTTGATCGTGGTTAAGCTTTATCTGTTGATTTTGCATCAGCGAGTCAACAGATACATACTGGTTAAATATTTTAAAATCGGTAATGGTAACGTCAGGTGGACGCCGGGTAACAGATAAGCTTGCAGGGTTAAACATGACTACCGCATTGCTTCCTGCGAATATGATGTCATCGTTGCTGGTACAAAAATCGGCAGCGATGGTTTGCTCACCCAATACCACCCCGTCTTTTCGTCCGTAGGGCGTAATGTGATTGTTGGCAGGGTTGTACCTGCACAAACCATTGCTTGTGATGATCCATAAAAAACCCTTTTCATCTACCCGCAATCTTGTTACAGTATTAGATGGCAGACCGTCTTCATATTTTACTATCGAAACTGCTCTTGTATTTTTATCAATAAAATGCAAAGCGCCTCCTCCAAATACAATTTGATCGTTTTGCAGTTGCTCAATATCATTGCCCGTATTGCTGTATAAACTACTTCTGCCTCCATTGGCAGTATAATGCTGCAGTATTTTGCCATTAGCCGGGTTAAGTGCATACAAGCCTGCCTCTCGTGTTGCCAGCCAAAGCCAGCCCTGTTTGTCAATAAATACTTTATAAATAGCAGTGCTTATATCAAGTACTATAGTAAACTTATTGTCTTTCCATTTTATCAATCGCCCGTCATGTGTACCCAGCCACATCACCCCTTGTTTGTCTTCGGTTATGTAGCGGATAATGCTGTTATCCGTTTCAGCGAGGTGCAGGTATTCGGTCGTTTTCTTATCCCTGTTGTGTATCATTAAAACACCGTTGTTGCAGCCAATCCATATATTACCTGTAGAAGATTGCCTGCACAGGCTCCATGTTTCAAATGTGGCAGCTTTAAATTTTCCGGGCCAATTTGCCGGGGGAGCCTGCAGTTGTACAGCATTTCCTTTTTTGCGTAAATATTTATCTGTTGCAATAACACCTGCATGACCAGATGCGAACCACAACTGGCCGTCGGGCAGCTCAAGAATGTCGTTGATAGAGGTCGGTCCGTTCCTCTCATTAAAATTGATATTTACAACGGAAGAGTTAGCGCTGCCGGTTGCAGTGTAATAAATACCCTGGTTGGTTGCCAACCATATATTACCGTCTTTGTCTTCAAGCACCTGGAAAACAGACTCGTAGTTAACCGTAAAGTTGTCGTTTCCTGCTCCGCTTTTAATAAATTGAAAACGGTTAGCATTCCTGTTGTAGTTTAAGAGCGCATTCAATCCGTAAACCCATAGTTCGTCCTGTTTTGTCTCATAAAAATATTTGTATTCATTAGATCCCCGGGGACCATAGTTAAAACTTATTGTATCCTTTTTTAAATAGTTGCATCCTGTACTGTCTAAGCAAAACCGGTATTGTCCCCCATCTCCCCACCCTGGATAGCTAAATATCCATATCCTTTGCTGCTTATCAATGTATACCCGTTCAATACCATCCTGTACCCGTTCATTCTTTAAAATGGGTAAGTCGCCCGGATTGTTTCGCCTGTACCACATTTGCCTGCTCCTGCTATCGTAAATACACAAGCCACTGTCGCACGAAAACCAATATTGTTGTTTGCGGGGATCCTCATAAGCGCCTAATAAATTTACAATCCATCCTTTCGGCAAGGGAAATGGTTTGTCATCAACAAAAGAATTCTCCTTTTTTATATAATGTAAAATGCCATAGAACTGCACATTCATGTATATCTCACCTTTAGAGTCTTTCCACAGGCGAAATTCAACTCCCGCAGGAATTGGGCGACTGGGTTTAAGCGAAATTTTTTTATAAATAAATGTAGAAGGATCAAAGAGACCAAACTGGCGCAGGGTAAACATAGACAATAAAAGCTTGCCATTGTCAGCAGGAATGATTTGCGATATCCGGGGATAGAGCAACTCATCACTTCCCGTTTTACTTGTACTGATATGTACGAACTTACTGCCATCAAAGCGTTGTAATCCGTTAGCAGTTCCTACCCACATAAATCCTTTTTCGTCCTGGAAAAGACTGGTTACATGGTTGCTCGCAAGCCCGGTACCGTCATCGGTAGTAATATGGGTAAATGCAAATCCCTGCTGCCCCTTTGAGAGGTTGCAAAAACCTAATAAAAGTATAATGGGAAGAAAGCTTTTCATGCAGTTGTACAAATCTAATAATTGAAATGAATTACTACTACACCGTTTGTAAAACTCACCTGTTTATGTGAAGATTTTTTTGTGCCGTTAGAAACTTCACCGTTTTTATACTTACCGCCTTATAAGTTTTCCGCTAACTGGACAAGTAGTGCATGCAAGCTAAAAGCTGCATGTTTTTTTATTAACTAAAAGCATTGAATGTCTTGCCAAATAATGAACAAAAGTATAAGTGTGCGACGCAACGATGACTCATAGTAGTAATACAGCCCGGCTCCAAAAAAATCACTGCACATTTTTATGCAGCGGGAAGTGTAGCACATTAGAACATCAGCACATCAGCACATCAGCACATCAGCACATTAATACTCATACCCTGAAAAAGATTTTTTTGCGGTAAAGAAAATAACAAAGACCCCATTCCAGTGCAAATATGCAAAGTGAGGTAATGATTGAACTGGTCATTTCGGGAACATGAACTGCACTCATTAGACCACCGGTAATACTTGCCACGTAGCCGTTGAACCACCTGCTTCCTACTATCTCGAAAAATAAATAAATGAACAGGGAATTCATTCCAATGACAAGGAAAAATTTGATATACTTCTTATGATTTAGGAGGTCTATCCACCAGTAACACAAAGCAAGTGCAAACAAACACCAGCCTAAAGAAGCCAAGGTGAACGAACTTGTAGCGATACGTTTAATGATGGGAGTAATATGTAACCAGTCTAAAGCAAAACCTGCTGCTAACGTTATAAAAGCCCACATTATCAGCGTCTTTATTTTATTACGACGATCGGTAAGAAGTAATTTACCAACTAAAGAACCAGCAATGGTATGCACAGCAGTGGGAATGCAGTTAATGGCAACCCAGCCACCGCTGTTAATCTTATTCATCAAAATCAAATCGATGTAATTGCCAAAATTGTGCTGGTCTGTAAATGGTTGATCAAAGCCTGGAATATTTGTAAAACGATACAAGACTTCTGTTAGAATAAGCAGCGCAATGCAAACCAATATTTGCGCTGTTGAAGGCCAGCGAAAGATGAGAAAAGCGATCAACGTAGTAAAAGACAATTGGGTTAGTACATCCCATAACTCAAAAGACAATCCTGCCGGGCGTACAGCATAATCGAGTACGCCGAAGAAGAAAAGCCAGGCACAGCGCTTCAATATTTTTTTGAATGATTGTGACCACGCAACTCCTGACTGCTGCTGCTTGTTGAGCGAATAAGCCATTGCTGTTCCGGCCATAAACATAAAGCCGGGTTGAATTAAATCCCAGAAGTGAAGGCCATTCCAGGGATGATGAAAAAACTGTTGCATGAAAGAATGAAAGGCAGTTCCTTCAGAAGCGTCAGAAAGGTGTTCGTACAATCCTGTACTTTCCATTGCCAATAAAGTCATGATAAAGCCGCGCATACAATCGAGCGACAGTAAGCGGTTGGGGTTTTGGTTTGCGTTGAAAAGAGTAGACATAAACCAGCTTTGAAATGAATAGTTTCTATACTGTTCGCCGGATAAGATTCCCGTAAACGGGACAAGTAGTGCATTGCCGGCTCCTCTAAATTAGCTAATTAGCCAATGTGCTAATGTGCTAATTAGTACATCAGCCTCCTCTTAATTAGCTAATTAGCTAATGTCCCAATTAGTACATCAGCAAATCAGCATACAAGCATATTAGCACGTTAGCTATACTTTTACGCAGGGTAAGTTTGTGCATTGCTGCATAACGAACAAAAAGTACAAGAGTGCGACGCAACGATGTTTCATAGTAGAAATGATGTTCGGCTCCTCTAAATTAGCTAATGTGCTACTGTGCTAGTCTGCTAATTAGTACATCAGCAAATCAGCATACAAGCATGCCAGCACGTTAGCAAATTAGCAAAATAACATTAGCATATCAGCAAATTAGCAAATTAACATTAGCATATTAGCACATTAGCAAATCAGCACATTAACATTAGTAATCTTCTTTGCAGGTACTGCACCTTCAATAATTACATTTGCCAAAAAAACTATTGCAAAAAGAACTGAACAAATACGAGGCGGGACAAGTGATATTGATAGATAAGCCGCTTGACTGGACTTCGTTTGATGTGGTAAGAAAAATACGCTCTGCTGTAAAGATTAAAAAGGTAGGTCATGCAGGCACGCTTGACCCATTGGCTACCGGACTGCTTATAGTATGTACCGGTAAGTTGACCAAAAAGATAAATGAATACATGGGCATGGAAAAGGAATACACCGGCACTTTTACATTAGGCGCTGTTACCCCCACTTATGATCTTGAAAGCATACCTGTGGAAGTAAAAGACATTTCAGGTATAACTGAAGAGGCTATCTACACTGCCTGTCACTTTTTTACAGGCGAAATACAACAGGTACCGCCAATACATTCTGCTATAAAACAAGCGGGAAAGCCGGTATACCTGATGGCTCGTAAAGGATTAGATGTGCAGTTAGAACCCAGAACAGTTACCATAAAAAGCTTTACTATGGAAAAGATAGCCATGCCGGTCGTTCATTTTAAAGTTGTTTGCACTACCGGAACATACATAAGAAGTCTTGCTAATGATTACGGACGGCAATTAGGTTGCGGCGCTTACCTCAGCAGCCTTCGCCGCACAAGGATAGGCGCATTTTCTGTGGAGCATGCAAGCGGCATAGAAGAATTTATAAAACAGGTAAAAACAGAAGGTTTGTCAGAAGGGTAAACCTATTCCTAATTGAATGGCAAAATTGTTTCTTTTTAATTCCTTTCCTGTAGAGTCTATTATATTAAATTCGTGGTTTCGCCATTCAAAATCACGAATACTCATCCATCCGTTATTGCTGAGACGCGCCGGGTCTTTTACCTTATAAGCAAAGTCGAGCCTTACAAGAAAATAGTTGAAGTCGAAGCGAACACCCGTACCTGCAGCAATGGCAATATCGTGACCCAAACGGTCAAGGGTAAGTTTACTATTAGGATTTGCCACATTATTTTTCAGGTTCCAGATATTACCCATGTCGGTAAAGAGCGCACTATTAATTTTTACCCCGCCAATGGTAGCTATAGGAAAACGGTATTCAAAATTGGCCTCAAGCTGTATGTCGCCAAAACGGTCGCGAAAGCCGGTTGATGTATCACTTAGCAAAGAAGATCCTAAACCGAGTTGCCGCAATCCCCAGGCTCTCATGCTGTAAGGGCCACCGGCAAAAAACTGTTTAAAAAAAGGAAGCGACTGACCGATGACAGGGTCGTTGCTGTAGTTGTACCCGACACCGCCGAAAAACCTGTAGGCAAAAGAAGTCTTTCGCCATTGTGTGACCTGCCTGAACTCAGTTTCGAGTTTTACATATTGATAGATCTTATTCGTTAGACCACGAAATCTTCCAAGCAATCCGCCTGCCTCCTCGACTGAAACGCGAAGGTTATTAGTGATATTGTGATGCCTCGGATTCGGAAAGGTTACACTGTAAGTAATGTTCTGACTTACTACATAACCTGTATTAAACGCCGTTCGCAAAAAAGGATTTGTTTTAAACGCATCCAATAATCCCTGTAAAGTATCGAGACTGTACAGTTCAATATTCAGCGGCCTGTACAACCATACGTGATTGTTTTTTTTCCACTCATAACCGAATGATGCGACAGCAGATCTTAACCTGAAAAAATTTCTACGGTCAGTATATGAGGCGTTTACATTAACAACCGTTTTATAATCGTCGAGGTCTTTGACATGCTTTATTCTCCAGGGAGTTATAAAACGCGGAATGCTGTACGTTTGAGATACGCTTGCCTGTATAGTTTGTAAAAGAGTATCGGTAAAGCCTAACTCGATACCGGCTCTTATGTTGGTGCTTGACTGAATGCCCCGCTTCCATACGTTGCGGTTGCGCAGGGTTAGTACATTGGTAACGCCAAGAAGATTGTTTGTATAAATGGTTCCGCTGTTGCGGCTAACCTCGAGATCGTAGCCAAAAGAATATTTTGAAGCAGGGGTAAGAAAGAAATGAAAATCAAGAATGTTTGCCGAGTCTGTTCTTGGTATCGCACGTACATCTATCTGGCCCCACGGACCTAACTGGGTAAAGGCATTAACCGTTTTATAATAGCTCTGTTCATCATACACACTTCCTTCTTTCAGATAGGTATGTTCGCGCAATGGCCGCATGATAATCATCTCCGTTTCCTGCTTCAGCGTAAACTCTCTTTGATTGGTAACCAAAGGAAAATGTTTTGTTATAAGAGAGTCAGGCGTTTGGTTTATCAGAGTTTGCGGGTAATAAAAAATCTTACCGACATAATATTTTGTAAACGAATTGGTATCAGCAGATACCCTCTGTTTTATAACAATGTGTATGGTGGGATTGGCTTTCCGTTTTGAAACCGATTCTGCTATTCTTCTCGCCTGCTCAAAAGGATCGAGCGTTATTTCAAGCAGCCCAACATCTGTTGTATCGGCCTCTGCATAAATATTTGCCCTGGTAAATTTAAAGAAGCCATTTCTTTTAAATAAGGTAACGAGCCTATCAAGTTCACCTGATATAAGAGTTTGGGTAAATGCGCTGTTTTTGGTCAGAAGGCTTTTGTCTTTATTGTCTGTTGCCAGCTTTCTTAACGCTGGTGTGACCAGGGAATCGTAACTGACAGAGTCGATCTTTAAATTTTTACTTACGTTAATATCTATTTGTACAGTTGTACGATATTGGTCTTTTACTGTGTCAACAAGCGGTTGTAAAGGCGTGATTACGGTATTATAATATCCCTGTGCGTTGAGATAGGAATTTATAAAAACAATGGTGCGGCTGATACCTGTGCTGTCAAAAGCAGTTGGGTTTTTAATAACCGTGCGCACACCAAACTGCAGGATACTATTTACTTTCAGGCTGTCGTCCCAGTAATTGATCAGGTCGGTTAGAAGCCTCTTCTTTTCATCTTTTGAAACTTCTCCCGTTACATTAATCTTATTTTTGAAAACAAAAGGCTTGTTTTTAGGATAATTTTTAACAACTGTACACGAAGCCAGCAGGATAATAGCGAAAACAGTAAGTAAAAAGGTATTTTTTGCTGACCGGAACAATTGAACCATATTGATATGCTGACTAAAAATGAACTCAAATATATTCAATCTTTGCGCCACAAAAGACAAAGGGATGCAGACGGGCTGTTTATTGCAGAGGGCCCAAAGCTGGCTGAAGAAGTTATAAACAGTCCTTTTGTAAAGCATGTTTATGCAGTAAAAAGCTGGCTGCAAAAAATTACGAATGTGGGTGCACCTGCTACAGAGATCTCAGAAATTGAACTTAGCCGCATCAGTAATTTACAAACTCCAAATGAAGTCGTCGTCGTCGCAGAGCAGCCTGCAATTACAGGTGAACCTATGCTGAAGGGTCGCCTTACAATAGTGCTGGACGGTATCCAGGATCCAGGTAATTTGGGAACTATTATTCGAATAGCAGACTGGTTTGGCATCGATCAAATTATCTGCAGCAGCGATTGTGCAGATGTCTATAATCCCAAAGTAGTGCAATCTACGATGGGCAGCATACTAAGAGTTGTATGCCGGTATACAGATTTTGAGTTATTGCAGATACCCTCGGAAATACCGGTTTATGGTGCGTTACTCAACGGCAAAAATGTATATTCTGTTGCCAAAGCAGCAGAAGGGTTATTGGTTATAGGAAATGAATCGAAAGGCATCCGTGAACCTATGCTATCAAAAATTACTCATCCTGTAACTATTCCAAAAATCGGCAAAGCAGAGTCACTAAATGCCGCTGTCGCTGCGGGAATTATTGCGGGTTGTTTGATGAACAGTCATTAAATCAAAAACATGATAGTTACCAAGGGAATGTTTTAGCTTAAGGTTTATTTGGGGACAAACATTTGTTCTTTCTTCTGCTCCGGTTGTGTCACTCCCTTGTAC
>CAXUMK010000059.1:0-8968 GCA_964251885.1 uncultured Segetibacter sp.
CACGCCTGCCTTTTATTGTTGCGGCATGTCTTGCATTGATAAATGCACTGTACGGCTATTTTGTTTTGCCCGAATCGCTAAGCAAAGAAAACCGCCGGCCTTTCGACTGGAAACGTGCCAATCCTTTAGGTTCGCTCATGCAGTTAAAAAAATATCCGTCGCTGGGCGGATTGATAGGTGCACTCATATTGATCTACATTGCAGCACATGCAGTACAAAGCACCTGGACTTTTATTAATATTGAAAAGTTTCACTGGTCAGAAGCAATGATTGGTTATTCGTTGGGCATGGTAGGACTGCTTGTTGCTATCGTGCAGGGCGGCCTTGTACGTTTTATAAATCCTGCAATCGGCAACGAAAAAAGTATTTATGCGGGGCTTGTTTTTTATGCACTCGGGTTGCTGTTATTTGCCTTTGCCTCACAAACCTGGATGATGTTTATATTTCTTATTCCCTACTGTTTGGGCGGCATTGCCGGACCCGCTTTACAAAGCATTATTTCAGGTGAAGTTCCTGCCAATGAACAGGGCGAACTGCAGGGAGCGCTTACAAGCCTGATGAGTGTTACTTCTATTATCGGCCCTTTAATTATGACAAACCTGTTTGCTTATTTTACACGAAGCAATACGCCTGTCCGTTTTGCCGGAGCGCCTTTTTTGTTAGGCGCTGTTCTCATGCTTGTCAGCGCCATTTTATCTTACTATGCTTTGCATACAAAAAAAGTGTAGACAGCACCCGGCTATCTTTCCGTATCAGGTTTTTTTGTGAGCAAATTCAAATGAACTTCCCAGCCATCCGGTGCCGTTACCATTTCAACCTCCGCCTCAAAATTTTTATACCTGCGGTCATCCACCGAAAATTGTAAAGCGCTTAGCGTAAATCTTACCTCCTCTTTAGGATGCGTCATCTCTCCGGTAAAACCGGCGATACTTTTATCAATCCAGTGTACCTGGCTTTTCTTTATCAGCCTGAAAACATTTTCATATACTTCGATGCTTCTTTAAAATCATCGCCTTTGTACATTACCCCTGTCCAGCTTGCAGTTGTGTCTGCTTTTGAATGGTATTTATAAATGGTGCATTCAATTGCTCCCGGCAACTTCACAGTCGATTCGTATGTGTCGGCTTCATCCTGTTGTGCAATGTTGGCGCCTTGTATAGTGGTAAAGTTGAGCCTGAAATCGAGTACTATTTTTTCCAGCGCATCTGAAAATTCCGGCGAGGGAAGTAGTGATTTATAAAACTGAGCCTGGCAAAAACCAGCATTAAGAGTAATTAAAAGAAAAAAGAAAAGCTTTCTTTTCATAGTATTGGTATATAAAGGTTAGCAAAGCAATAATACGAATTCTATTCAAAAATTGGTTCAGGCAGAAAGGGTGCCATTCAAAGTATCACTTCTTTTAAAAGAGGGCGGTTGTTGCCAATGATTACAATTTTTTTGTAGCCAGCATTTGTATTTCTATTAAGCTTTTCTTGCGACGCTCCCTTGTACTGAAGTAAAAGTCTCATCCATCTTTGCCGTATATTTTAACAGCCATCTGAATTAAGACTTTGTTACAAACTCCTGTAATCTTCTACCAATCACACTTTGCAGTTCTGTCAGTCTTTTGTTGCCCGAATCTTCTACAACATACACAACCTTGTTTCCTTTTTCTATTTCATAAAAAAGGTCAGCAGGTAATTCTTTTGCCAGTTCACGGTCAGTAATATGGACGATGATGTTTTCTTTATTCTTTGGCCAGGTTACATCTGCTTTTCGCCTTTTTTCTTCAAATTCAAAATATAACAGCATGGATGAAAGTGGTTATTTTAATTGTTTTATTACTAAGAGAAGTAAACGGCGAAAGTATCAAAACAATTCTTGTTTCAATAAATTAAGAAATGGAACACACAATGGGATCTGCATTCATTTAATAAGAGGATAATAATTTTCAGTTTTTGATTCAAAGCTTTTGGCTTATTTTCGCACCGAGCAAAAAAAGGTCCTGTGGCCGAGTGGTTAGGCAGAGCTCTGCAAAAGCTTCCACAGCGGTTCGAATCCGCTCGGGACCTCTGAAGTAAGGATTACAGAAATGTAATCCTTACTTGTTTTTACGAAGGTTTACAGGTAACAGGTTGATTTTGAGTTTTTTGTAACAGCAACTTTGCGTTTCCAATTTCTAACTTTACAACAGCAGACACAACTTAAATCGACAAAAAAATCGACAATAATCGGCGAAATGGGGTTTGGTGTTCCCGTACCTTTTCAATTGTGATGATTTGTCAAAAAGGAAAAGCTATGCTGTTGCCTATTAAATTAGTATGTGATCGACGTGCACGAAGGGATGAAACCAATCCAATATCTATTCAATATTGTTATACATCGAATAGAAGGGCGCTATTAAGTACTGAAATTTTCGTCCCTGTTCGTTTTTGGAACAAAAAGCTTTCGCGTATTTCAAAAGAATTGCCAGAAAATTTTGGTAATTATGAGCATCTCAATGAGAGATTAAGCCTACAGTTGCGCAAAGCTGAAGATATAATTTTGTTTGCTATAAAAAAGCGAATAGAAAACCCGTTAAATTTTCTTAAAAGCACTTTTCATCCAAACTTCAATGTTGCTTCTTTAGAAAGTAAATTAGAGGAAACTGAATTATTAAAAGTAAAAAATAACAATACACTCAATCTTGATGTGTACTTTCAGATTGATGAGTATAGTAAGTCGAAAGAGAAAAAAGTTTGTAAAGACATGCCGAGGATTTACCGAAACATGAAGGAGCATCTAAAAGCTTTTGAAGAATTCAGGGGAGAGCCTATTACATTTAATTGCCTTGATCTTAATTTTTATGAGGAGTTTGTAGACTTTTTAACTTATGAATATGTGCAAAGACGAAGGAAAATCCGAACAGTGGGCTTGAAAATAAATACAGTTGGAAAAACCATTAAACAATTTCGAACTTTTTTGAGGAATCGTATAAGGAAAAAAATTATTGCACCGATTGATATGGATGGATGGACAATTTTGGAAGAGGAGGTGGATGCTGTTTATTTACGTATTGATGAAATAAAAACAATTTATCATCTTGACTTATCGAAGCATCCACATTTGATTAGTTATCGTAATGATTTTATACTTGGTTGTTTAACGGGCTTAAGGTTTTCAGATTTTTCTGACATTATTAAAGACGATGTCAGAAAGGATATGTTGTACAAAAAGCAAAAAAAATCAGAGCATTGGGTAGTCATACCTTTAAGGGATGAAGCTTTAGATATTCTTAGAAATAGGTTTAAAGATGATCCCGGTTCTTTAACCAATGCAGAATTTAACCGGCATATTAAAACTATTGGCGATTTGGCCGGAATTAACGACCTAATTAAGTTTTCTCATAAAAAACAAGGTAAAGACGTAATTGAAACAAAACCTAAGTATGAATGGATAACTTCTCATACTTGCCGCAGATCTTTTTGTACAAATGAATTCTTGTCTGGAACGCCGGTTGAACTCATCATGAAAATTAGCGGACATAAAAGTGTGAAAGATTTTTATAAGTACATTAGAATTACACCAGAAGAGGCAGGTCAGAAAATTAAGGAACTGTGGAAAAACAGAGGTGGAATGAATGCATTTGGCATAGAAAGTAAATCGCTTCTTAGCTAACGAATTAAGAGCGTTTAAATCTTTTTAGAGGATGATATCTTAAAGATAAAGCAACGGGCAATTGTTAGAAGACCTAAAAAGAGAATGCAAGTTTCTTAGATAACTATTATTATATTAAAAGTAATTATAGTTATTGTATTTTAATTCCTTGTCTACAATATTAGAACCATTAAGAGTGTTAGTTAGTTTTAAAGTTCGGTTAATAATAGGAGTACAATTGAAAGAGCAATATACATTATGTTAAAAAATGCCAGAGGAAAGTTTTTAGAAATACTTTAGTCTGCAAATTATTTTTTAATAACTAAATGCCCTAATTCCGGATCATTTAAAACCCTTTCCATTTCCGATTGAATAATGTCCTGAACGTCCTGCTTAATCTGCAGATAGTTTCGTTGAACAATACTGTTGTCAAGCTTTCTTATCACTGGGATTTCTGTATAATTATCCTGCTCCCGTTTCAAAGCTTCATGGTCGTTTAATATCTCGCAGTGAAACGCTTTTAGTTCAATTTTACAATTTGGATCATCTGCTACTATGCCTACAAATTCGCCGCTTGAAAGCGCTGATATCTTTGAGGGCGGTATAGCAGCATCCAGTTGCTTAGAGCGGCTTATAGACGTATCCTGGCTATTAATAGATAAGCTTTCTCTGTCCTGCATTATCTTTCCAAATCTTTCACTTAGCTGTTTAGCAGTATCACCTGTTACCTGGCCACTGATGACATTGCCGGTAATATTCATGATAACATCTGCCTGCTCTTTGCCATAATCTTTGCGAAGTTGACTAAAATCCTGAACACCCAAGCAGGTAGCTACTTTATTACTTCTGGCTGTAGCTATCAGGCTATCCATATTATTTAGATAAATAGTAGGAAATTCGTCAAATACCAAACTGCTTTTTTGTTTTCCTTTTTTGTTCACAAGCTTTACCAGACGGGTTACGTAGAGCGATAAAACAGCTCCATAAATCTGTATCTTCTGCGGATTGTTGCCCATACATACAATTTTCGGTTCATCAGGATTGTTGATGTCCAGCTTAAAATCATTTCCCGATAAAACATAGTACAACTGAGGAGAAGATAGCCTTGCCATTGCAATTTTAGCAGAAGCAATCTGGCCTTCCAATTGCTCCATTACGTCGTTGATGTAAGCATTGACAAAAGGATTAATTAATACTTCTATTTCCTTTTCTGTTCTCAGTACAGTAAACAAGCTGTCATAATCTGCCTGCATTAGTTCCATCACATGAGGAAGTGTACAGAAGTTACCGTTATTGTACTTCCGTAGATACCATATAATAGCGGTTAAAAAGTTAATTGGAGATTCAACGAAGAAGTCGCCCTGCCGCTTTATCCATTCCCTGTTCAAGCCCATTAAAATAGTTCGCGCAGACTCTGCAGCATCGGTAATATCAGTCATTGTTTCATGATCCAACGGATTACAGCGATGGCTACGACTTAAATCATCAAAATTGATAACATAAAACTCAGGAGTTACAGGATATTTTTCTTTGTATTGTAACCAGGTGTTATAAACGATTTTTGAAAGGTCATCAAACTTAAAATCGTACACAAACATTGTAAAACCTTTACTGATATGTTGCGTGATTACATGGCGGATAACGAAGTAAGATTTTCCTGCTCCGGGAGAACCTAATACAAGCACTGCACGAAAAGGGTTAATGATGTTGATCCAGCTTTTGCGCATCTTATTTTTCAACTGATATTTGGCTGGCAGGTTAACAGAATACTCATTCTGAAGCAGGCGTTCTTCCTGTGGAAATGTCTCATTTTCCTTATTGAAAATATCTTTGTTATTAAACGTGCTTTTAATAATTCTTGAAAGTAATGTACCACCGGTGAGCACCAGTAAAAAGCCTGCAGAAGTAAGCCCAATATACAGCAAAGCCACTTCCGTTATTTTTCTTTTCACAAGCAAAGAAAGGTAGCTGCAAAAGAAGATCAGTAAACCGGTAATTAGGTATGCAAAAGACGTTTTATAGCTTAGTTTTTCATCCTTCTTACCCCTTGCTCCAAGCAGCGAAATGAATAAAACACCAAGCGCAATCAGTTTTGATTTATTAAAGTTGTTAAACAATCCCGTGTTACTAATATTATGCAATAAGCGGTCAGTAAGGCTCATGGTAAAACGCCACTGTTCAAAGGCAGCATAGCAGTAATAATAAAAATGCAGCACCAAAACGCCGATGCTCATCAGCCTGGTCATATCCAAAATTTTCCTCAATGCCTGTTCATTTTCTCCTGTCTGTGATGACATAACTAATCGTTTTAAAGATGAATGTTTCGTTTCTTCTTTTTCTTTTTGCCTTTCAATTGATGAGGTATAAAACCTGAAGTGTATTCAGGCTGTAATAGAGTGTCAAGAACAGTAGAGGAGGGGCTTAAAGACGGTTCCGAATTAGCTGGTAAAGACTGTTTATAAATATTTCCAGTTGTTATGGCTTGACTACCCTGTAAGCCGGTTTGTTCGTCTTTCATGGCTACTTTTCCGCATCTTTCCTGGATCGCTTTAGCACTATATTGCTTTCCTAAATCACTTCCATTAAAAACACATTTTGTTCTGTGGTCAACGTAGGTTATACCGTAAATAATTCCTGTATCATTTTGTCTTATGACTGTACTAATACCATCCTTTTCCAATAACTTTTGCAAGTCTTGTATTGAAAGGGTCGGGCTCTTTAGCAGGTTTAAGTCAATTGCATTTTTTACCCTTACTTTATAAGGTTGCCTGGCGGTTTCATTTTGTTGAAATTTTTCCTGTAGTTGCTTTAGAGTAGGCTTGTTATAAAAATCACTGGCTTTTAGAGGAACTCCAACCTTATTACCGTTTTCATCTAATATGCGATAAACCAGTCCATTATTTTTGAATACACGAGAGTCTTCGTTTCCTCTGTCTGCTGTTACATTGTATTGATGTAAAACCGCATTCAATTCAGGTACAGAGGTATATTTATAGGTGTTTAAAACAGCATCCAAAACATTTGAGATAGCTCTTTTGGTTTCTCTTTTTCCATACTGCACCTTCTCGGCACTGACTGGTTTTAACTGATATTCCTGCCGTTGTTTGCTCTCTTCTGCCTTCACTAATCCAAAAGATTGTTCAATCTCTTTACGCGCTTTTTCAGATTGATTTCGCCCGATATTAAATGTATCGATTCTGCTGCCATCCATCCTGATGCTCGTAGTGACAATATGAAGATGAGGATGCCCTGCATCGTAGTGCTGATATACCAGGTAGGGCTGTTCTGCAAAACCAATTTTTGACATGTATTCTCTGGCAATATCAACCAGCTTTACAGCATCAATCTTATCAGAATTATCGAAGTTTAAAGAGATATGTAGAGAGTTTGTTTTAGCCCTGTCATTTAACTCAATCAAACTGGTAAACCGTCTCAACTTATCTTTAAAATTTAACTGGTTTGTATCTTTCAAAAAGCCTTCGGCATGCAGTAGCTCAGCCTGTTCATTTTTCACCTTCTGTTCATTGTAATTCAGGGCACGGTTTATATTGTTGGGCGTGTTTATTCTTGCAACCATTTTTCATAGATTTTTGCAATACTTGCCTTAATTTCTTCCACTTTCTGAAGCAGGTTTTGCTTCTCCGATTCGTAGGTTAAGAGCCATGCTTTATACTGTTCTATCTGGCTTAGAGTGTGCAGTTTTTTCACCGCCTGATTGAAGTTATTCCCAACAGCATTTAAGTCATTTTTAAGTGGAATCATAGCTGACAAAAATTCATCTGCTGATTGATTTCGATGTTTAATAATAACCGGCTTTTTAAGTAAAACTTTACGTGCATAATCACTTAATTTCCGGCAGGCAGAGATAGAAAAATGATTGTGGATCTGAGCGTATTCTTCAGGCTTTACCCTAAAACTGATCCAGTGTTTTTCTGTGTTATTATTTTTATTCTTCATCACATTTTCTATTTCTTCACAAATAATATTTTGTTATAAATCACCTCGTCCCGACTTCGGAGGAAAACGAGCCAGATCCAATTGTGCAACAATTGAACATCTGGCCGATTGCTGAAAAGAGGCAATCTTACAGACCTTCAAATTGCTTTTAGAAATTTTAAAGCATGAAAGCCATTTTTACAGCATCGGAAAAAATAAAACTGTTCTTACTTTTCCCAGAATTTTAAAATTGCTTTTAATGCAGCTTCTGCCTCAAATTTTTCTTCTGCACTTTACCGATGTTCATTACCCAATCGTTGAGGTCTTTATAGTTCTGGTATAATCCGCTTTCATCCCTGTATTTATTACTCAATGACAAAGCATAACGACTGTAATTTTGTCCTGCTGTATCACGATCTAAATACAGCCGAATAACATCATGCTGCTCCATAAAAGGACGTGCTCTTTCAAAGAAGGAAACAGAATTTAAAACCAAAAAATTTTGATTAGCAACGGGGTGATTTTTATGGATGCTGATGAAAGAAAGGAAGTCTGTAAAGCCTTCAAAAGTGCTCACTTCTTTTGAGCCATTATTAAACGTTGTAATATCTTTTGGAGCGCTGCTTGCTTTAAAATACGGGTTTCGTATTTCATACCCTCCTGAGTCATTTTTAAAGCCTATTCCAAAATATTTCTTTCCGTTTAGTTCATACACTACCTCTTTACAAAATCTGCTTGCTACTTCCAATGGTATTTTCCTTTCATGCAGATAACGGCAGAGAACAAGAGACGAAAGCGGCTTTACATCCAGAATAATTATTTTGCTTTCCTTGTTTTCTTCATGCTGTTTGTCAGAAAGGTTAATGGGCTTTTTAAGAGGAAAATCGCCTTTTACTTTTTGCAGAAATTCAGCTACGGAACATCGGTAATAAAGAAGGCCAAAATCGATGATGTTGCCGCCTTTGCCTAAACCATGGTCATACCATTTATTAAGCTTTCGGTTTACTTTAAAGGAAGGCGTTTTTTCATCCCGCAAAGGAGAAAGATACCAATAATCATTGTTTCTGATTTTGGTTGATTCATGCCCTAAAAAGGATAAATAGGAAACCATATCCATTTGCCTGGCTTCTTCACAGGAAGCAGTTTCTATTCTGAAATTCATAACGTCACATTTATCTTTTTCGCAATTCAGAGGAAGCAGATACGAAATTAAACAGAGGCTTTTGTATCATGGTAACCACTTCAAATTCTGAAGGGGTCTTTTTACTTTGGGGGAAATAAATTTGTGTCTTATTACAAAGTTTTAAAAAGTACTATTATGCTTACAACAAATGATGTAGCCAAGGTGTATGATACTATTTTAAGTATCCCTGGCATGAATGAGACAGTGAAGATTGATATGAGAATTTCTCGCAAG
>CAXUMK010000059.1:8978-17384 GCA_964251885.1 uncultured Segetibacter sp.
ACCTCTTCAAATTCTGAAGGGGTTATGTAAGATGCCATTGAATAAATTTGTAGTCGAAACTATTTATACATTTAAAACGTACAGCTATGCTTTCAACTACAGATATCGCCCAGGTCTATGATACAATCTTAAGTATCCCGGGGATGAATGAAACAGTGAAGATTGATTTAAGAATCTCACGCAAAAATGTGCTATTACTAAAAAGCGTTATTGAACGTGGTTTAACTGTAAAGGATGCAGATGATAAGTCATCGAACCTGCTGGATGTTGTACCAAAAGAAACATTGCAGGAATTAACTAACCTCTCTGATGATTGCTTACGAAAGGCAGGATTGACAGAGCTAAGTGAAAAGCTAAATGGGTTGAGGTTAAGTAAACAGTAAAAGTTATTCGGGTAAAAATAATTGCGAGCGCCGTTTAATTCTACCGGACACAGTCCTATAACTACTTTGGATTTAAGTGCCCATCGGAACACTTGAACCAGCGCGGAGGTAATCTCCCAACCTTAAGAAACTTTTGGTAAATGGAAGATTATATCCTCGTCCAGGTTCGGGAGTTTATTTTTCTTTTACTAACAGGCCTGGGGTTAGAAGGATGTTCAAATTGAGTTGCACCGCCGCTAAAACGTCCTGAATAGGCAACAACAGGTTGATAGTATGGTCTAAATTTCCCATCGTCCTGGAATAACAAAACACAATCAATATTATGAGGCATTACTCCTACTGCTTGCCCTGCTGTAATTGAATCATAATATTGATTATTTGTATAGAAATGACTGTTTGAATACATTCCCTTCTGCATTATTGATGCTATATTTTTTTCCAGCGTATAATGGTAATATTCTGCCATAAATTGATTGTTAAGAAAGAAAGAGATAAGCCGAACGACATTTATACAACAATAATAAAAACTATTTGGGGCATATACAACTCTGTTAGTTTCTCTTTTTAGTCTAACAACTTATAAAAGTCAGGAGAATTACACAACCCTATTTTAACGGCTTAATGTGCAATTACGCCGCTGCTCCTGCTATTGCGTCCGGCGGGTGAAGAACACCCTTCAAAGGAGAAAAGGCGAAAATATGCAACGACATCCTCAATACGCTTTCCGCATATTCATTATTAATCCTGTAACCTCCTGTTTCGCATACTTTCATCGGTTGTTACCAGCAGGCCGAACGGAATGTCATCGCTGATCTCTTTCTTCAGTTTGCTTCTTACTCCTTTTATGTAAACCATCATTAAACCTGCAGGGTCTTTAAGTATCGAAAACCTTTTAGCCCTGTCAATGAAATACAGGTAGCAGTCTGCAATCAGGTGCTGCCAGTCAGGTACATACATTTTTTGCTGCACTTCCTTCCAGCATTCGTGCAGCCAGTATTCATCCAGGGTTTTATAATATTGGCGCAGTAAAGGATTGGTACATGTTTTTATGGCCTGCTCTCTATCCATCACTATTTTACGTTTGCCCGGCTTGTTCAGTATGCCGCAGTAATAAATAAATGTCTGGGCATCTACCCATGCAATGTTCTCAACCGTACAGTTTTGGTTGTTCCTGTCTTTAAAAATAATGTACTTATGGTTTTTAGGGTTGGGTAAAAAATGCATTGCCACCAGGGTAGCGATGCCAAGAAAACTGTAGGTTACAGGAAAGGCTCCCTGCTTTCTAAGCCTTACTTTAAGCGACCTGCCTTTTTTAATGACAGGTTTTATTATCTTATCACCTTTATACACCACTCCTTTGGGAGTGATAAAATACCCTTCATATCCTTCTACGGGCACACGTTCAGGGTCAATAAAAACGGAGTCTTTTACTTTTCGCGATGCCGGTTCTCCCAACAGGTCCCACGAATAGTAGTGGCGTTTAAAATCAAGTGCAGATACCCACTCAATATTGCCTGTTGCATAGTTTGTTTTATCCCCGTCTTTAAAAATGATATTGGGGTGATTGTTCGGGTTGGGTATGAAGGTAACGGCAATAAACCATGCAACGGAATGCCGCTCCGCTTTCCTGTCTTTATTTACCAGCTTTATCCTGCCGGCTTTGCCTGCTTTCTTTTGTATTTTTAAAAGCCTGCTCTTGCTATACACTTCTCCTGACGGATTGATATAGTAACCCGGAAAACCCGGTATAGGTGCACAGAGCGGGTCATCCGGTAGCTGTGCAATGGATGGTATGGATTGCTTTTGCTTACCGGTCCGCAACCTGTTTTCACAGGCAGGTTTTGGCTGCTTTACCTGTTTGGGTTTTTTCTCAATATGTAAGGGCATACCGGGGTGAAGCGAATACCTTGAAAACTGCACATTGCTTACCCACTCAATATTGCCTGCATGGCAATTGTATTTATTACCGTCTTTAAAAATGACTTTTTTGTATTGATGGGGATTGGGTATAAAAGCTTTCGCTATCAGTGTAGCCAAACCATACAACCTGCAAACCCCGTTTTCCTGTATGCGGATTTTTAATGCCTGGTTGGGTTTTTTAATGGGCACTTTTAGCGTGTTGCCATTGTAATAAACGTTGCCGGCGGGTGTAATGTAGTAATGCTGATAACCGGGGATACGTACCTTTACCTCCATTGCTGAACATGTATTGTTTGAAGAGGAAGTAAACAGCTAAGCCTAACTGTTACCGGCACAAAAAAACCGGTTATGCTGCCGGCAACAAAATTTGCAAAGGCATATTGCATACCTGTTTGCCGCATATTTTACAGTATATGGTATCTTGTATTATCTTACTTTAGCAAAGGCATAAACTACCGCTGTTATGAGCACAACCACCGAACCCCGTAAAGTACATGAAGGCAGAAACCTGAAACGCATACGCGAGATACTGCAGGTAAAGCAAAGCACGCTGGCAAGCGAGTTGGGTAGCGACTGGAACCAAAAGAAGGTATCGCAGTTGGAGGATAAGGAAACCATTGAACCGGATTTGCTGGAAGAAGTAGCCCGTGCATTAAAAATTCCGGTTGAAGCTATTAGAAACTTTGATGAAGAGAAAACGATTTATAATATTTCATGTACTTTCTCTGATAATGCAGTAAACAATAATGCAATTAACATTCAAAATATTAATCCTGTTGATAAATGGCTTGAAGCTTTAGAGGAAATTAAAAAGCTTAATAATGATAAAGTGGAGCTATTGGAGCGGATGTTGAAGGATAAGAATGATATGATTGAGAAGTTAGAAGGGTTACTGAAAGAGAGAAAGTAGTTTTATGTACTTAGCTTAAGTTATACTATTTAGCTCCGGTTGTGTCACTCACTTGTACTTGCAGGTATTCTATTCGCCTTTTATCAAAGCGTATATTGTCTGAACCGGGATTTGTGGGATTGTTAGGATTAGCAGGATGTTGTGCGTCTGCCGTTGTTGTGTCTTTTGACCAACAAGGTTAATATGATTGCAGCAATTTCGTTTCATAGCTCGCCTAAAGTCATGCTACGTAGTGCAGGTTATAATACCAAGCAAAGGCAAACACATATTTAACTTTCTTCCTGAAAATAGATTTTGTAAAATTTCCTGCCGTCTTTTTCCACTCCCTGCTCTATTAAATCACGATTGCCATGGATGTAGATGTGAAAATTCTTATCCAGCTTTAAAACGCTTTTGAAAGCTCTTGCCTGCTTTTTTACAGCTTGTTGCGATATTTCAAAATTATCGCTTAATTCAATTTCATTTTCTCCTCTGTAAGCAGAATCAAAGTTGTGAAATGAATTTATTATATCAGTATGATGAAAAACTTCTTTCTCAAATTCACTCTTGTCAAAATTTTCATGTGTTTTGAAATAGTCAACTGAACGGTTTAGTAAATCTATCTGGTCAGCTTTGGTTACCTCAAAGTCGTGTGCAAATTGTTTAGTTACAAAGTTTTTGGTAAGAGTTAAAAAGTCATTAGTATTATTTATAAAATCATTTTTGGGCTTATGTTTTATAAAGTCGTTTTGCCAATACTCTGTTTCGTTACTGTTACTGTCAATGATTAGAAGGGTATAAGGCTCATCAGAAAAAATTATTAAACAAGCTTTATCAGGCTTTTTACTTCCTATTCCTTTCCTAAATTTAAACTTTGTTTCTTTGTTCACTGTTGCGGTTTCAATAAAACTTTCTTTTTCTTCAAACTTGTATATTCCTAACCCCTCATGATATTTATTGTTTATTTTAATATCCTCAAATTTTGCAATAAATAAATCTCCATCTTTTATGTTTGGATGTTTTGATACCGAAATAAGATATTCAGCAATACTTTTTGAATTTTTTATAAAATCTTCATCTTCATATACTGCTTTAGAGAGCTTGAACAAAACATTATAATCAATACCAATTTCATGATTAAATTCAAATGTTGAAGAGTGAGAAACAAATGGTTTAAGAAAAATTTTCTTTAACACTGTTTCTTCTTCACCTGTTGAATCAGCGAGATGATTGCTAATTGTCGATTTATTTTCTTCTGAACTAACTCTGTGAAAAATCACTTTTCTAACTCTTGTTTCATCAACCTGAATCATAATTTATCTATCAATTTTTGTAATCATGTATTGAACCATACTGCTTACTATAAACAAAGTATTATACATGATTTTTAACAACCAATATAAAACGAAAAATCTTTGAATAATTAAGAAAGCAGCAATGCAAAACAGTTTTACTGATTCTATATCTATGTGCTTAAAATCAAATCTTAAAGAAAAAAAATTTAAAGTAGTTTCCTCCTTGAATAAAGCATTTACTGCCAAAAACGCGAGTGTGAATATGCTTAAGACAATAGTATAACTGGTAATATAGGCGAATTTCTTTGCATAATTATACGCCTGCTTATCCCACAGCTTGATTTGAGAATCTGCGGTATCTAAATTATCTTGAGGATGATAGAACTTATCAAAACTAAAAATAAGCGCTGTGATAAATAATCCCACTAAAATTGATAATACAGATGAAGCATAGGAAACAAAATCCCCGCTAAAACCATTTTTTAAGAAAAAAACAAGAATACCTGATATTATGCCAAACACGACCTTCATCAAATATTTGGCACGAAAACTTTCATCAACAGAACCGTTAATATCTGTTCGTTCAAAGCTGCTTGCTTTTGCCTTTAAAATTGTCAAATATTTACTTAGCCTTAGTGACATCTAAATCAGGTCTTATTTCTGGTAAAATTTCATCGTTGAAAATGGTCAAACAAAATTCTTTAAGCTCTTCAAAATCAGGTGTTCCGTCAGCATTCTCCTTTTTAACCCTTCCTTGTAAATAGACTACGGGGATAAAATCATTGTCTTTAACATTCCATTCAAATGTTTTTGTCGAATTTGTTATATCGCTTTCTAATACTAAGGTTGTCCTGTCAAAATCATGTAGTGAACGTTCTTTATACCTCGTTCCAAAAACTTTTTCAGCTAATTTATCAAAGAAAGCTTTCGATTCCGTGCCAGGAATTTCTTTGCTTTTAGGTGTAGCTTCTATTTTAATATCGTATTCTTGTAATAATGCTGAAACTCCGTCAGTTGTATGTATATCATCTACAAAGGAAGATTTAAAAGTCATGCTTTTAAGCACTGCACCTTTTTTAAACTCATCTTGAAATGACTTAGGACAGAATTCTTCGGGAATAGCCTTTTTAAAATTATCTCCTCTAAAAATGTTTGTGACATAACTTCTAAATAAGGTTGTAATACTTTCATCCCTACTATTAGAATGAATCATAAAAAAGCCTTCATTATGGTCAGGCGGCAAGTATGCAAAAAAGAAAAAGTACATTAGAACAGACTTATTTATTCCTAATGAAGAGCTGTCGTCTTCATCATCATTATTTGATATAATACGTTCACGACCATAAGGACCACCATTTATAACCCCTGAAATTGTATAATTTGCAGTATTATAAGTCGGTGCTTTTTCATAATATTTATTAATGCTTTTTTTCTTCTCTATACCAATTTTCTTTTTGATATTATCATCTTTAGCATAATCAGTTTTCAACGATTGAATGAAGTGTTTAAAGCAAAGTTCCAATACCTTCTCGTCAGATGGATTTTTACCTGCTTTAAGTTCCTCAATCGAAAAATCTCGGAAGGTTTTAAAATTTTCCTTTTTATGGTTTAATCTAAAACGATAAAACTCCAGTTTTGCATTTGTTGCCATATTGCTATTATTATGGGTTTTCACATCTCTCCCTTAAACGCCTTATCCAATACAGAGGGCATAAATCCATTTAGTTCTTTTTCGGTTTGTTTGTAGTGTTCTTTTATTGCATTTGCTTTATGCAGCAATTCCACAAATTCTTCCTGCAAGGAAATATCCGGAATTGGCACTTTTATTTTCATAAGTTTATCCAAACCTAAAGTTTTATTTCTTCCGGCTCCCCCAGGGGAAGCAAGGTTGATATCTTCCATCCCTTTATCGGTTAGAAAATGAAACCACAGGAATTCTGCAATTGCCTTTTCAAGAAAGGGGACACATGAAATGAAACGATGAGAGCCGTAGCGGTTATTATCTTCTTCTTGAGCAACTGCAATTCCACCTTCCCAGGCAAAAACGTTACTGAAAACTAAATCACCCTTTTTGATTTGAAAGATTTTTTTTGTGGCCACTTCTACGCCTGTTAATGCAGGTTTATGAAATGTGCCTTTGCCAAAACATCTTATTCCTAATTCGGGATAAAGTTTTTCTTCATTTACTTTTACCTCCCGTCTTACGATTGGCGCTACTTCACTCATAGGTAACCATTCAGCATCTTCAATTACTTCCGTGTATTTGCTAAAAAGTAAATTGTTGATGTTTTTGCTTTGTTCTGCTCTCAATTTTTTTATCTGCTCCAGTTTGGTTTTTACTTCTTCTATTGTTGAAACAATACGTTGCTGTTCAGGAAGGGATGGAAGCTGAATTGAAAGATTAAGAAACTTGTTCTCTCTTAAATATTTTCGGTTTGTAGTTCCTTCACTTGCTGCTAAACTAAACTTTGTAAATTCTTGTTTGATGCAAAGAAGTTCTAAGAACTTTCTTTTAATTATTCTTTCATTCAAATCATAAGTCCAAAAATTTCCTGTAATAATTCCATCATTGCAATTTTCAGGAACAATTCCAAAAGCACCATTCATTGCATCAATTTTCGAGAGTAAGAATTGATTATGTTTTACTTTGAATTGATTTTTAGTTCCTATTTCAATTCCTTCAACCTCATCCCTCAACTCAATTCCCTGTCCTTTAGTTTTAATAGTAATGCGTTTGTATTTGGTAAAGCTATCAACTGAAACACTGTCGTATTGTCTTTTTAAAAAATCTCCTATGCGATATGAGTTCCAATTTTTCATCTGTAAAATGTGCCTTATTTTTAAATTTTTGATTGTTCAATAGAATTGCCAAAAGTACAAGAGTGCGACGCATGGCTGCTTCAGAGTATTTACAAAGCCGGATTTATAAAATTACTCCTGCATTGCAGGCTGTAAAAATTTTTGTTGTAATTCTTTCATTAACTGCATTACTTTTTTTTCCTTTTCCATTATCGAACTCATCAGTTCAGCAGGTTCACGGTATTCGTATTCGCTTTTGCGGTTCGGGTTCTTCAAATCGAGGTTTACGTTTAGCAAGTTTCCTTTCTCATCGTGCTGCAAAACGTCTTTCAGCTTTACCTTCCAGGTGTTGTCATTTTCAACCCGATTAGTCCACCAGTTTCTTATTTCGGTAAATTCTTCGTGCTGTATCGGTTTGGTTTTGCTGTATTTTTTCTTTTCTGGTGGCGGCAATAATTCGTAATACCATATTTCTTTGGTAGGCTCGCCATGTTCAAAAAACAATAAGTTGCTTGGAATATCCGTATAGGGAGCAAAGATGCCTTCGCCTAAACGAACTACGGTATGAAGATTGAAGTCTTCTACCAATTGTTTTTTAACCCGTGCTGCAATTCCGGGAGCAAATAATGTTCCGTGAGGCACCACAATAGCGGCTCTGCCACCTCGGGCAGCAGGCTTCTTTCGTTTTAATTTTCGCATGATAAGTTGGAGAAAGAGCAAAGCCGTTTCCGATGTTTTTTTGTCATCAGGAAAATTATTTAAGATGCCTCTTTCTTCTTCGCCGCCAAAAGGCGGATTGGTGAGAATAATATCAACCCGGTCTTTGTCGCCAATATCACGAAGCGGAATACGCAAACTATTTCCACTGTCAATGTTGGGATAGTTTAAGCCATGCAGTAATAAATTCATCTGGCAAAGCAGGTAAGGCAATGGTTTTGCTTCGCCGCCTATGATAGATTTGTTTTGTAAAATTTTCTGTTGCTCTATTGTTTTTGCCTGCTTCTTCAAATATTCAAATGCAGCTACTAAAAATCCGCCGGTACCTGCTGCCGGGTCTAAAACTGTTTCGCCAATTTTGGGGTCAAGCATTTCCATCATAAATTTTACAACCGGTCGGGGT
>CAXUMK010000059.1:17394-19314 GCA_964251885.1 uncultured Segetibacter sp.
GCATCTCTCATTTCTTTTAGAATGCTTTCGTATAAATGAGAGAGTGTATTTATTTCTTCATTGTTTGTAAAATGTATTTCATCAATCTTATTTATTACATCCCGCAACAAATAACCATTTATCATTCTGTTTGTAACGCCTTTGAAAGCTGTTGCAATTACGTCTTTTCGTTCTGTTCCTGTTTCGCTTTGTAAACCACGTAAGTAATAAAACAAACCTGTACGTTCTATGCCGTCAGCCAATTTTACTTTTTCGTTTCCAATGAAAGAAAGTAAATCATCACCTGTCAGGTTTTTGTTTTTTGCCCAATCACGCCAACGGTAAGGCTCACTGACAGAAGGTTTGTATTTTTTGTTTTCAAGTTTTGAATTCATCTCTTGCAACTGTTCGTTGTCATCAAGGAATTTCAAAAACATTATCCATGTTAGCATTGGTAAACGGTCAGCATCTCCATTCATGCCTTTATCTTTTCGCATTATCTGACGACAGCTTTTAATGATACCAGATAATCGTTGTGAATGTGTTTCTTGCTTTACTACTTTCTTTTGTGTTGTTGCTTTTCCCATTATAAATTTTATGCTGCTTCCGTATAAAGCAATGTTTGTATTTCTTCAATTGCTTTTTTGAATTGGTCAAATCCTCCAAACTCATTTACAATTTCAATCGTATTGCCTTGCTGTGTGAAAGGGTCAACAGATATGATGTCAGGTCTTATTTGGTTTAACCCAAAGTCAACATACTTTTCTAAAATCATTTGTAAAACCTGTTGTGCCTTTTCACTGTATTGCGAAAAGAAATCAGTTTTATTTTTCCTCAAAAGTTCTGCTCTCTGTTTTCGGGTTTTTGGTTTTAAGTCGTATGCTACAAAGCAAAGCAGGTCAAACGGGTCAGCTTCTTTTTGCTTTGTGATTTCCATAAGTTGCTCTACAGAAATTCCGTTATTCTCTAATTGCTCAATGATTTGTTTCCTTTCTTCTAAATTATTCCAATGGCTTCTGAAATCACTCGCACTCGGAAACATTGTTTTAATTTTTTCCTTTGCATATTGTGAAAGCTGGACTGTAATTAATCTGCCAGTAACAGGGTCAATGATTTGAATTGTTTCGACTGCAATTCCCATTTCACCTTCTGTTACATAATATTTTCTTCTGTCATTTTCACCCCCATCATCTTGTATGTTTCCAGTTAAATCCTCAAATTCATCTTCGTTGTATGCAGGTGATTCAGGAAATTCTTCATACGTCCCGGGAATGGTTTCACCATTGTTATTAATTTCTTCTTTGGTAATCAAGGGTGGTTCGCCATCAAAATCAGGGTCGGCAAAATTCCTTGTTGCACTTCCTGTATAATCAAGTATTGTGAAAAATAGTTTTTGCTTGTCTTCTCTTACTCTTGTTCCTCTGCCAATAATCTGCTTAAACTCAGTCATTGAATTGACCATTCTGAACAAGACAATGTTTTTGCAGGTAGGCACATCTACGCCTGTGCTCATAAGTCGAGAAGTAGTAACAATAACTGGAATCGGGTCGTCAATATCCATGAACCTGCCTAAATACCCTTTGCCAATATCTCCTTCCTCTGAAACAATCCTAACTGCATAGTCAGGATATTGACGAACAAGGTCTGCATTAAGATTACTGATTTCTCTACGGAATTGGTCTGCATGTTCCTGGTCAACACAAAAAACAATTGACTTATCAAACCTTCCGTTCTTCAACATAAAATCGTAAAGATGTTTTGCAACTGCTTTTGTTCGGGGCAAAAGTGAAAGTGAATTTTCAAAATCAGGAGTTGCATAAACTCCGTCAGGAATTACTTGTCCGTTTGCATCAAGTTGTCCTTGATGTGGTCGCCAACCTGTTGCGTCTGCTTCTGGAACTACGCGATGCACAATGTAAGGAGCTAAAAATCCGTCTTCAA
>CAXUMK010000059.1:19324-19820 GCA_964251885.1 uncultured Segetibacter sp.
ACAAATATTTAAACATTATTACGGAGACTATAAGTGTAAAGCGGATTTCCGAAGTAAGCGTAGGTATCTTTGTTGTCGTCACGCAACGGAGTTGCGGTTAAACCTAACTGCACCGATTGATTGAAGTATTCTAAAATTATTCTCCAATTGCTGTCATCTGATGAACTCCCCCGATGGCACTCGTCAATAACAATCAGGTCAAAGAAATCTCTTGGTAAAGTTCTGAATGCACCAACTCTGTTGGAATCTTCTGCTAAAGATTGGTAAGTAGAAAAATAAACTTCTCTGCTGCTTGTTAATCCTTCTTCGGGAACTAAACATCTTGCATCACCAAACAAGGCAAAATCTTTTGCATGTGGGTCGCTAACTAAAATGCTTCTGTCAGCAAGAAATAAAATTTTAGGTCTGCGATGTTCGCCTTTCGTATTCCACCGGTTGTTCCAAAGTTTGTAAATGATTTGAAATGCTACCGTTGTTTTTCCTGTGCCTGTTGCAA
>CAXUMK010000059.1:19830-24765 GCA_964251885.1 uncultured Segetibacter sp.
CTTCAAGAATTGCTTTAACTGCTTTGTTGATCGCAGTTTGTTGATAGTATCTGATTTCTTTTCCAGGTGTTGCAACAAAAGGTTTTAAAAATGTTTCCTCAATTTCTGACTTAACAGGTTCTATTGAACTTATTCTGTTCCATAATTCAGTTGCTGTTGGAAACCTTTCAATTTTACTTTCAAGTCCTGTAATAAAATTGAATTCCAAAATTTCATTTCCATTAGTGGCGTACGCAAATTTTAGTCCGAGGATTTGAGCATATTCCTTTGCTTGCTGCATTCCTTCGGCTGCTGTTCTATATTGTCTCTTAGCTTCAACAACCGCAATCAAAAAATTTTGTGAGTATCGAAGTAAATAGTCGGCTTTTTTTGCTTTTTTTCTCCGTCCAACTCTTCCAATAACAATGATTTTTCCTGCTGTGAAAGGTCGCTGCTCCAAAATTTGCTCATCTGTCCAATTGCTTTCGTCTTTCAGTTTAGGCAAAACAAATTTACGGCACGTGTCTGCTTCGCTGTCATTATCAATTATGTGAATAATGGGTTCTTCCATTGTTATTTCCTTGAACTGCAAAATACAAATTATAGAGGCTATCTAAAGGTTTTATTCCTTGACGACTTTTGCTTTTATGCTTTCCAGGAATGAAGTGTAATTTTTATTTTGCTCAAAGCGATAATACTGTTGAAGAGTAAGATCCCGCAAGTTTGACGGGACAGGCAGCAAGTAAAGCTAAATAGTAGCAATCCAGCCCAGCATAAAAAAAGAAAAAACATAAACAAACGCCAATGTACACCAAACTACAAGCCACCACCAACTTCACCTCATTGCGAGGGCTTCTCATTAGGCAGGAATTGGTTTAGCAGGCGGTGGCCATTGGGCATGGAGCAATAGCGGTGACTGACAGGAATACATTTGGCCGGCCTAAGAAAAATGTTCAAATACTATGAACTGCGCAAAATCTTTTCCATCTTTTTGCCTTTCGCTAACTCGTCTATCAATTTATCCAGGTACCTAACCTGCTGCGTCAAAGTGTTCTCTATTTCTTCCACACGATAACCACAGATTAAGCCAGTGATAAACCTCGCATTGGGATTTAGCGAAGCACGTTGAAAGAATGTTTCAAAAGTTACTTTTTCATTTATCAGTTCCTGCAGTTTCTTATTATTGAAGCCTGTTAACCATTCAATAACCTGGTGCAATTCTTCTTTTGTTCTGCCTTTTGTTTCCACTTTTTTAATATACATAGGATACACTGAGGCAAAAGTTAGCTTTGCTATTTTTTGGTTATGTGCGTCTGTAGTATTCATGCCTTTAATTGTAGAGTAAATCTATTATATTATTTCAGCCGGGTAAATTTTTTTGGCCCTTGCAGCGCAGCCATTAAATGGTGTTATCACCTCCAACTACAGCAAGGGCAGCAATTCTACCCGAGCCGCTCGTACCTATACACAGTTGGTCAAAAGACTCGACACCAGCATGCCTGCTAACTTGCCGAAGCAACCACAACCGTACAAGTTAGTGACGATGTTTAATTGAAACTCTATTGCTGTTACATAAAAAAAGTTACTGTACAAAAATCGACTCCCTACTGTTTAAAATTCCTTCAACTTATAATAACAAAAGTGACAGAATTACCGAAAAAAGAACGTTTTTCAGTTAAATGAGCTGTTTTTACAAATACTTTCTCCGACTCTTGTTCTGGTCTTGTTCGACTCATGTCCGACTCACCTTCGGAAATCGGACACAACGGCAGCTTTTCCTACTTCCATCTTTTCCTGGTCACCTGTTCAAACTTGCGAAGATGACCAAAATAAGACCCGAAGCGGACTGTAGCATGACAACCGCTTTGCCATTCAAAATCTTCGTTTTTTTTCGGGATTATGGCGGGCAACAAGGTGGTTACAGCTCTATAGTGACCTTTTACAAACCTATGATTACAATCGCTTTTTTTAAAGGGATCAACAACTTTTGAGCGTGCTATACCTTAGCCGGCGAAATACCAAAGGGGGGTTATTACCCTACAAAAATGAGCATTAAAAGGCGTGTCGGAGTAACGGATATTGTGCTGAATGGATTTGTACTGAGGCAAACTTTTAAACAACCTTTTGTCAGGACAACGAAAGAGGCAGCAAATTTTGCTGCCTCTTTGCTATTTACTCATGCTGCCATTTTCCGGCATTCTTCTGCACGTATGAGGTAGGCCTGCTACGGAATAATGAGTTGCCGGTTTATTTTATTGTCTCCATTTGAAATGTGCAGTTGATATACTCCCTTACTTACCAACGAACCTAACTGTATTGTTTGTGTTGCCGATCCTCCCGGGTGTTCTATCGTTTTTGTCTGCATTTGTTGTCCTAATGCATTAAACAACTGTACAAAGTATGTTCCTTTTGGCTCGTTTATTAACTGCAAGCTGATTGTTCTGTTTTCTACCGGGTTAGGGTATATTACTATGTCTGATTTTCCATTACCTGTTTTAACAATAACTACCTGGCTGTAACTGATCTCTCCGGTTTTAGAAACTGCTTTTATCCGGTAAAAATTATTGCCGATTAAAGGATTTGCATCGAACCAGTTGTAGTTTGCTGATGCATTGCCATTTCCTGTTGCTGTTGCACTGCCTGCTTTTTTGAAGTCTTGTCCATCCGGTGATTTCTCTGCATCGTAGTGGCTCATATTGCTTTCGGTTGCCATGTTCCAGTCAACCCGTATTCCTCCGTTTTGCTGGTAAGCTTTTACATTGATTGCGCTTATTGGTAACACCCCACTTGTTTTAAACACAATGCTGAAACGATTTGGATCTGCCGAAGCTGTATTTGCATCTACGCTAAAATCAACCGAGTTAGCTGTACTTAGACTAACAGGAGTACTTGTCTTCAGGTATGTGTCTTCAAGCCATGCGCTAACTACCGAAGAGATGTTAGATGGTTCAAACTTAAAGGTGTAGCTTCTGCTTGTTGTATTAGTAAGATTCAGGAACAAGGTGTCGCTACCATCAACCAATGGCCTTCGTTCTATTGAAAGTGCATGTCCGCCTCTCACAAGAGCCAGGTTTTCATTGAGGTTACCCATTTTTGGTCCGTCTTCCAGGGTTACGTCTTTGGAGAAGTTGTTGTTAAACTCGCCCAACACCCCGTCGGCAAGTATAGCTGTATCTGTATTTTTTAAAAACAGGCTGGTGCTTAACATTTCACTTGTGCCGTTATTGGTTCTGAAGCCGGCATTAGTGCTAACAGACGATTTGCTGCTTTCATTAAATACAAGAGACGCTGAACCAGCTGTTGCAGTTTGCACGAAGAAAGCCTGGCTTGATTGAAGAATGTTTGTTTGAGAACTTGCAGGAGTGATACTGTAAATGCCATTTCCATCCCTGTCATCCAACAATACATAACCACCGACAGTATTTAAATTTGGATCCCATGCATAAAACCTTTTAGCTATGTTGTTGCGGGTAAGCAAACCGAAGTCAACCGGCGAAGCATAAGGATTACCTGCAAGGGTAAAGTTACCTGCAAGGCTGGAAGCCGTAAAGGTTTGTGTACCTCTTTGCAAACTACCAATACTGCTGAGCTTAGTTGTATTGGTATTAGGCGGTGTAAGGTTAGAAGGGTTTCTGTCTCCGCGAACGAACAGGAAATAACCCTTGTTGTCTGCACTGCCGTTAGCTGTGGATAAGCTTTGATTAGTATTAGTAACAGGCAACAATAATTGAGAGGCATCATCAAAAGTCTTTAAAGAATAACTATTGCCATTATCAAGACCCGTACCCTCAGGACCTGTAATAAAGGTGCCTCTTCCGGGAGTATATGCTCCCCCATTTTGCCAGGCCTGGTTTATGGTATTTGCACTGGTTAAAGGAGCAGTCATTAAACGCCATGCACGGCGGGCAGGTACATATCGTTCAACAGTTACATTTCCGGTTATATTTCCTGCAGACTGGCCTATCGAAGCGGTTCCCGATGCCGTTGATTGTAATGTGATGCTTCCGCCTGGTTGTACCGTGACTATTCCGTTAACTGTAAAATCAAAACCAGCACCATCGCTTATTGTTAGCGTGTCTCCATTATTTACAGTAATCCCTCCACCGTTATTTACTGTAAGCTGGTTAGCAACAACATTAGCCGTTACCGTTACGGTACGTGTGTTTAAAATAGTAATGGATTTGGCTGAAGAATCAGGGGCAAGGGTTGCGGGGCTAACAAGATGTGTTGTAAAGCCTGCATCAGTTGCTGACTCCCATGTTGTGGGTGCATTCCAGTTGCCGGTAGCTTTTGTACGGAAATAATCTGTAGTTGAAGAAGTAATTGGTGTGCAAACAGAAGGGGCATTAATTTCCAGGGTCTTTTCGGCAAAGACTGCACTGCATGAACCACCACTGGTTGTAAGCCTGAGTACGATGGGGTTTGTAGCAGTGGCTGAAGGAGTATACACAGCTGTTTGAGGTGTGCTACCGGTATTGTTGGTAAATGTACCACCTGAACTTCCATCAGTCCAGGTGGCAGCTGTGGCCGTGCCACCAAAACTGCCGCCTAATGCTGGTGTAGAGGTGCCGGGGCAAACAGCCGTTAATGATGGGCCGGCATTAACAGTTGGTCCCTGCACGGTAATAGTGCCGGTGGCTGATAATGGTCCACAAGCCCCGGATGCATTGATGGTGTAGTTGAAAATGCCGCTCTGTGTTGGTGTGCCACTGATAAGTATTGAGCCGTCGCCGGCAGTATAACCGCCGCTTACACCGGCCGGCAAGCCTGAGAAGGTGGCACCGGTTGCATTAGTAGCAGTGTACCGGACGGCAGTAAGAGGTGTATTAACACAAAGCGATTGGTTAGTGGTACCTGCGGCTGATGTTAGCTTGATAGTGGCGTTAGTAATTCCCAGGGTTTTTTCGGCAAAGACTGCACTGCATGAACCACCACTGGTTGTAAGCCTGAGTACGA
>CAXUMK010000060.1:0-6391 GCA_964251885.1 uncultured Segetibacter sp.
AATCTCATAAAGCAAAACCACACTGTACGGCTTGCGACGAACAGCCTCTGTTAACTGCCCGCCTTCATCGTAACCCACATATCCGGGAGGTGCACCAACCAAACGACTGACGCTGTGTTTTTCCTGGTACTCGCTCATATCAATACGGGTCATCATGGTTTCATCATCGAAAAGGTAATCGGCCAAGGCCTTCGCAAGCTCAGTTTTACCCACGCCGGTTGTACCAAGAAAAATAAATGAACCAATTGGTTTTTTAGGGTCTTGTAAACCTGCACGGCTTCTGCGGATGGCATCTGCAACAGCCTCTATCGCCTCTTCCTGTCCCACGACTCTTTTATGCAATTCACCTTCCAAGTTCAGCAATTTATCTCTTTCACTCTGCATCATTTTTGTAACAGGAATGCCGGTTGCCCTGGCTACATTTTCTGCAATGTCTTCCGCATCTACCTCTTCCTTCAGCAACCGTTTGTTTTCGCTTATCTCATCCAGCTTTTCTGAATATTCGTTGATGATGCTTTCCTGCTCCTGCACCTTGCCGTATCGTATTTCTGCTACCTTTCCATATTCACCGTTGCGTTCGGCCTGCTCTGCCTGCTGCTTCAGGTTTTCAATTTCAGATTTGGCTGATTGTATTTTTTCAACAATTTCTTTTTCCTGCTGCCACTTTGCTTTCAGCGTGTCTCTTTGCAAAGTAAAAGTGCTGATCTCTAATGCAAGCTGCTTTAATTTATCCTCATCATTTTCTCTTTTAATCGCTTCTCGTTCTATCTCTAACTGGCGAATTCTTCTTTCCAGTTCATCCAGTTCCTCGGGCATACTGTTCATTTCAAGGCGAAGCTTTGCAGCGCTTTCGTCTATGAGGTCAATTGCTTTATCAGGCAAAAAACGGTCAGTAATATAACGGCTCGATAACTCTACAGCAGCAATGATCGCTTCGTCTTTTATGCGTACATGATGGTGTGTTTCATAACGGTCTTTCAGGCCGCGTAAGATAGAAACTGCATCTTCAATGCCTGGCTCGTTGATCATTACTTTTTGAAAACGTCTTTCAAGAGCCTTGTCTTTTTCAAAATATTTCTGGTACTCAGCTAGTGTAGTAGCACCGATAGCACGTAATTCACCTCTCGCCAATGCGGGTTTTAAAATGTTTGCTGCATCCATTGCACCTTCGCCACCACCGGCGCCGACAAGCGTATGAATTTCATCAATAAAAAGTATGATCTCACCATCACTTTCCGCTACTTCTTTCACCACACTTTTCAGTCTTTCTTCAAACTCGCCTTTGTATTTTGCACCTGCAATCAATTGCCCCATATCGAGCGCAAAAATAATTTTGCTCTTCAGGTTTTCAGGTACATCACCGTTTACTATTCTATGCGCCAGACCCTCGGCGATGGCTGTTTTACCCACACCAGGTTCACCGACTAAAATAGGATTGTTTTTGCTGCGGCGCGATAAGATGTGAAGTGTACGGCGAATTTCCTCATCTCTTCCTATAACCGGATCGAGCTTTCCGTCGCGAGCCATGTCATTTAGATTGCGTGCATATTTTTGCAGTGCATTGTACTGCTGGGAAGATGTTTGAGAATTAACAGTTGATCCCTTACGCAAGTCTAAAACAGCCGCTTTTATATTCTTCTCGGTAGCGCCTGCATCTTTCAGTAAGCGGGCAACATCATCATTTCCCTGTATCAGGGCAAGCAATAAATGCTCGACACTTATAAACTCGTCTTTAAAAGTTTTCAATAAGCTGTTTGCCCGCAGCAGCGCATTGTTCAATTCACGGCTTACACTTTGTGCAGGTTCGCTGCCCGAAACTTTTGGCAGCTTGCCAATAGACTCTTCCACTTTCGTTTTTAAAAAAGCAACATTTACATTGTTCTTTTTCAGTAAAAACTCCACAGGACTATTCTCATCATCGAGCAATGCTTTCAATACATGGTTGGTTTCAATATTAGGATTACCACTATTAAAAGCCGCCTGCTGCGCCTGCTGGATGATCTCCTGCGACTTGATGGTATAATTATTCAAATTCATAACAAATACTATTTTTAGTTTTTTATCGAATGAACAGAGGTAATTCTGTTCAGCATCGTTGTGTCACTCACTTGTGCCTATATATCTTTCTTCAGCTATCCCCATTTTATATACCTACACTATAATCTACTTTTATAAAATCCATTACTAATTATCAAATCGCACTCCACTTAACCAAAGGAGTTAGAATGTCATACTTTTCTTATCTTAACTGCCTCAAAGACATAGCGACAAAAGAATTACTGAAAAAAGTGCATGAAGAAGTAAAAAGCAGAAAACGTCATACAGGAAAACCCTCGAATCATTGAAAATGCAAAATCATACAATAAAATTATTTTATTCGCTCTTTATACTTTTAATTTTTAAACTTTCCACTTATGAAACAAAATCATTTACGCAACATACTTCTGCTTTTGCTCACTGTTAATGCTTTTGTCGTTCACGCTCAAAAAGCTGCAGCGGGATCAACTACTATCATCTTATTAAGACATGCTGAGAAAGACACAGGAGACAATCCACCATTATCAACTGCCGGGGAAAAGAGAGCAGAAAGACTACCGGCATTATTTCCGGGAATTATGCCTGATGCATTTTATTCTACTCCTTTTACCAGAACATAAGCCACATTAGAGCCATGGTCAAAAAAAGTAAACAAGCCTGTATTAATTTATGATACCAAAAAACTTCCTGATTTTGCAGATACTTTACTAAATCAAAAAGGGAAAACAATAGTTGTGGTGGGACATTCTAATACAATACCTTCCCTGGTAAACCTTTTAATTGGAGAAGAAAAATATGCTAATCTGAACGATAGCGATTACAGTAAGATTTTTATAGTAACCATCAGAAAAGGCAGGACAAGGGAAAAGGTAATAAACTATTGAAATTATTTGAGGTATATCTAAATTTGTAAAAACATGAATGAGATGACAAATGCATTAGAAAAAGAATTACACCATTATATCAGGCAATTGAACGAAGCGGAAAAGCTGTCGGTTTTGCAGTTACTAAAAACGTTTTTGAACGGACAGAAAGAAACCGCCGATGAAATCAGTATTCAGCAATACAATCTCGAGTTGCACGAAGCTGAAGCTGAGTTTGAAAGAGGCGAATATATAACTCACGAGGAATTGCTTGAGCAAATAAAACAATGATAAAAGAGCAATACCAATAGTTTAGATAAAACAGCCGCAGCAACATCTAAAAATGCTTATCAAAATATTATGTTGTCAAAGGATACAAGGGTATTTTTAGCTTGCCGAATAAAGAATAAAAAGTACACGAGTGCGACGCAACGCTGACTCATAGTAGTAATCCCGCCTGGTTCAAAAAAATTCTACTCATCCTTTATCCATTCGAGTAACAGAATAATGATGGCAGTTACAGGACTTTTTTCCTCTACTTTCCAAAAACACTTTTTAACAACGCGGTAGTTTGTGCGGCGGGGTCTTTCCTTATTTTTTGTTCCTGCAAACCAACCTCGTGAAATATACCGGACAATGCTTTATCAGTAACATAGCCCGAAAGATCAGGATTTACTTTTTGAAGACTAAATTTATTATAAGTAGAAAAGAGAGTGCTCCAGTATTTTGTTGCATTTACTTTAGCCAGCGATTGCTCAATCACAGGTTTAAAAGCGGTGGTAAGATTGGTAGTAGTTTTGCCTTGCAGATAATTGGTAGCAGCAAAATCGCCTCCCTTTAAAATACCTACAGCATCCTGGATACTCATTTGTTTTATTGCATTAATAAAAATGGGTGTGGCACTTTTACTGGCATCTTCCGCAGCGCGGTTCATACTTAAAATTGCATTGTCTACCTGCTTTCCTAAACCGAGTGCCCGCAGTTTGGTTTCTACTTTCAGCGCTTCGGGAGGCATTAAAATTTTTATAGCAGCGTCTTTAAAAAATCCATCTGCAGCAGAAAGTTTGGCTGTACCTTTTTGAGTGCCAACCTGCAATGCCTCTTTCAATCCGCTTGCAATTGTATTGGTCGACATGGTGTCTTTACGGTAAGAGGAAGCAGCATTAAAAACTTTATTTACAGAGGAATTGGAAGAAGTGTCTTTGGTAATCTTGTTTATAAAACCCTTTAATCCCTGAGATTTGGCATTAATAATAAATAAAGAAGATAAAGAAAACAGCAAAAAGAATTTTTTCATAATTAGATTTTGTCCTTATTGGTCAAATATGATACCATGCATTGAATAGCCAGGTAAAAAAGGGTTTAGGTTCGGTTAAAACAAAGAGCTTACGGCCCTATAACCCATTTTTAACCATAACCATACACCATCTTGCCTACTTTTGTTTCAATACAAACGAAATGAAAAGACTTTTAGCATTTACATGGGCAGTATTATTTTTTGCAGCATGTGGAAATGATACTTCTAATACTGACAACACGTCTGCAGTCGCTGCAAATGCAACTGCTGCGCCTGCAAATATCAGCTATAACATTGTTGCCTCTTACCCGCACGACACTTCCTCTTATACCCAGGGTTTGATATGGCAGAACAACAGTTTATACGAAGGCACCGGTCTCGAAGGTCAAAGCAAACTGATGAAAGTGGATATCAAAAACGGCAAAGCAGAACAATCCCTTTCGCTTGCACCCGATGTTTTTGGAGAAGGCATTACCATCCTGAATGATAAAATTTACCAGCTAACCTGGCAGAATCATAAAGTGTATGTCTACGAGGCAAAAACCTTCAAAAAGATAAAAGAGTTTGACTGGGAGCACGAAGGATGGGGACTGACCCACAACGGAAAAGAATTAATCATCAGCACCGGCGACAGCAATCTTTATTTTGTTGATCCAGAAACTTTTAAAGTAACAAGAATTGTGGGTGTAACCGATAACAACGGCCCGGTTGGCAATCTGAATGAGCTTGAATATATAAATGGTTCTGTGTATTCCAACATTTACCTGACTGACTACATTATTCAAATTGATCCTTCAAATGGTCACATTACCGGCAAAATAGACCTAAACGGTTTGCTTGAAAAATCGGGTAAACACGTCAATACCGAAGAAGGATATGTACTAAACGGAATTGCCTATGACAGCACAAAAAAGTCGTTGTACATAACAGGCAAAAAGTGGCCGCTCTTATATGAAATGAAGGTTAATCAGCAAAATTAATATGCAGCCCACATAAATGGTTTGGTACAACCATTCATTTCTTGATACATAGTTTGTGTTGCTGTTGTTTGCACTAAAACTTTGCGCATCTTCGCAATAAAACAATAAATATTTTTATTAAGCAACTTGTTCTGATTATTTTTATCTCTGCATAAAATAACCAGACTAAATATAAATTGTGAAAAACGGCCCAATCATACTGGTGGAAGACGACGCAGATGACCAGGAATTTATATCAGATGCGCTTGTAATGTCAGGAGTAAAGAACGAAGTGTTGTTTTTTGATAACGGTGTTAAAGCGCTTGACTTTTTAATTGTAACAGAACAACAGCCCTTCCTGATTATTTCTGATGTTAATCTCCCAATTTTAAATGGCTTACAATTAAAAGCAGAAATTGAGAGTAACGAATACCTGAGAAAGAAAAGTATTCCCTTCATTTTTCTTTCAACAAGCGCCGATAAAAAGGCAGTCACAGAAGCTTTTGATTTATCCGTTCAGGGATTTTTTGTAAAAGAAAATTCGTATGAAGGTATCCAGCGTCAGTTGAAACAAATAGTTGAATACTGGAAAAACAGCAAGCATCCAAACTCTGAATATATGTAAGGTTGAGAGATGACAGTCAAAGGATGACAAATAGAAATACACACTCTTAAAAATACGCTACTACCCTTCCTTCGCTGCTGCTTTTAATCGCCGCTTCTATTATTTTTATAACCTCCAGACCTTCTTCGGCTGTTACCGGAACCTGCTCCTGTAACCTGATTGCCCGATACATTTGTTCGAAATAGTCCATGTAATTCCCTTTTGGTGGAGTGAGTAGCTCCCTCACAACTTTATTATTTATTTCAGTATGCAGGAGCCCTTTTTCACTTTCAGGTTCTATTCCCCAATTTTCAGTGTCAGGCTTTTTTCCTGCGATTAAATCATTTTCCTGCACATCTGTTCTTGATTTTATAAAAGAACCTTTCGAACCGTTTAAAACATAAGCAGGCAGCCCTTCTCTTACCTGGTTGCTCGCCTTCAGTTTCACTCTTTTCCGGTCGTAATAAAGGATCACTTCAAAATAGTCATCTACTTTAGAGATAGGACGAAGTATGGTAATATCGGCAAAAACAGAAACGGGTTTTCCAAACAATTGCAAAGCCTGGTCAATCAGGTGTGAACCAAGATCGTAAAACAATCCTGCACCCGCACCAGGCGTTTCTTTGTGAAG
>CAXUMK010000060.1:6401-24744 GCA_964251885.1 uncultured Segetibacter sp.
CTCAATTGTTCTTTAAAACGATCGTACCTTATTTCAGTTTCAACAATTTCACCTAACATTTTTTCATTCACTACCTTTTTCACCAACCGAAAATCGCTATCGAACCGGCGGTTGTGATAAACAGACATTTGCAGGTTCTTTTTAGCAGCAAGTTCAATCAGTTCATTACCCTGGGCAGTATTGATTACAAAAGGTTTTTCTACAATCACATGCTTGCCTGCTTCCAGCGCTTTTTTAGCATATTCGTAGTGTGTAGCATTCGGCGTGTTTACGATCACCAGTTCTATCTTTTCGTCTGCAAGCATTTCGTCTAAAGTATCAAAAGACTTTACTTCAGGATAAATTTCGTGTACTGTTTTCCTGCTCCTCTCCCAAACCGCGTACAAGTTGAAATGTGAATTGGCATGGATAAAAGGTGCATGAAAAACTTTACCCGACATACCGAAAGAACAAAGTGCTGTTTGAATTGGAGATGATGAATTCATGTAGATTGATTTTTATGAATTGTTGCTTAATTGCAGAGACGTGCCACACTTTCGAGGTGTGGCACGTCTTGAAACTGTTACTAAATAACAATTTCTTTTTTTATTTGACAATCTTTTGTTCTCTTATCAACTGTGGTGGCGACGCTCCGTTCATCTTATGAGATTCTATTTAGCTTTTTTTAGTTCGTAGGTTGAGAGATGTGCCACACCTTAAAGGTGTGGCACATCTCTCAATTACGCTGTAAAAAAAGCAAGATAAAAGTACTGCAGATGAACGGATTGCGACGCAACGATGAACCAATGAAATACAAACGCCTGTACCAAAAATAAATTTAAAATAGAAGTGAAAAATGTGCAGCGCCTCGACGGTGTGGCACATCTAATAGGTATGTTCTTTTAACCACCTAGTTTTTCAATACACTGTCCCAAATCTATCGCGTTTTTTGCATCGAGCATTGGCGCGAAGAGATCACCCATTTTTTGTACTCTTTCAGGAATTGTTTTAATGGTAAAATCTTTTGGCGTAAGACCGGTTTTGACTTCACTCCAAAGTAGTGGAGCGGAAACAGTCGCCCCTTTTTTGGGGCGCACGCTGTAACAACAGGCAATGGTTTGGCCTTTCCTGTTTTGAAGGTAATCCATGTAAATCTTGTCTTTACTGCGTTTGCTTAAGCTTCTTTCAAGAGTGGTAAATTCAGGTATTTGTGCGCTGGCCAACATGCATACAATGTTGGCAAAATCTTTTGCCTGGTCATAATTGTATTTGCCGCCAAGCGGAATATAAATATGCATACCCGATGCACCCGAAGTCTTGCAAATACTCATCGCACCCGCCTGGTCTAAAATTGCTTTTACAACAATCGCTGCTTCAATAACCTGTTCAAAAGTATTGTTGTCACTTGGGTCAATATCGATGATCATGTAATCGGGATTATCGAGCGACTTTACACGCGAATGCCAGGGATTGATTTCGATACAACCCAGGTTGGCGAGGTACAGCAAAGTTGCTTTGTTGTTGCACAAAATATAGTCAATGTCTTTTTTTACAGAGTCGGAATAGAGCGGAATATGCTTCACATAAGACGGCGCTTCGTCGCCCGCATCTTTGTGAAAAAAACCTTTTTGATTGATGCCGTTTGGTGTGCGAAAAAGCGACTCGGGCCGGTCTTTCAGATACGGCAAAATGAGGTCGGCCATCTGATCATAATAGTCGAGCACATCACCTTTGGTAATGCCTTCATCAGGAAAAAATATTTTTGAACGATTGGTTGTTTTCAGTTCAGCTTTTCCGAAAATGTAAATCTTTTCTTTCTCGTCTTTTATAGCTTCTTTGTTAGAAACGGCCTTTACTGGTTTTGCTTTTTCGGCTTCCGGTGAAGGAGATGGTTTGCCTTTTTTAACTGTTGTCTCTTTTAATTCAGCTTTCATGGAAACTGATCTTACAGGCTTTTCTTTTTCAGAAGTTTCTTTTTTAGGCGCCGCTTTCGTGGATGCTTTCTTAGCCGCTTCTTTTACAGGTTCTTGAGTTACCTCTGGCTTGCTTTCATCGGTATCAATCGCTTTCATTTGTGGTTGATTTATGAATTGTGTATTGACATCTTTTGCTGGCTTATCTTCCCTCAATCTTAAGAAAATAGGATGGCGAAGTTTTCCATCAGACGTCCACTCGCTAAACTTTATTTCACAAACAAATTTTGGCTCCACCCACGTTACCGGCATATTTGTTTTTACTCTTTCGGCAAAAGGTGATCTATCTCTGATCAGTGGTTCAAGTTTCGCAGATATGTCTTTTAATAACTGTGCATCGAAGCCCGATCCTGTATGCCCGATGTATGTAAGTTTACCGTTTACAAACGCTCCTAAAACCAATGCTCCAAAATATTTTCTTCCTCCTCTCGGTGCAGTGAAACCTGCTATGATAGCTTCGTCTGAATGGTGGTGTTTTATTTTAAGCCAGTCTGCAGAACGCTTTCCCGGATAGTATTCGCTGCTTTTCTTTTTAGCCATGATACCTTCCAGGTTTCGTTGTTTTATCAACTCAAAAAAATCTTCGCCGCTTTCTTCGATATGGTCGCTGTATTTAATTACTTCATTCTTTTTTATCAGTCCAGCCAACAGGTTTTTCCTTTCTATTAATGGAAGCGAATGCAGTTTTTTGCCATTGAGTTCAAGCAAATCAAAAACATAATATTGAATAGGAAAATTGCGGTTCTCACCGTAATGCTGCAGCTTTTGAAAATCAGGATTACCATCTTCGTTTAAAACGACAATTTCGCCATCTAAAACCGCGTTCAGCTTCAAAGCCGCGAGTTCCTGTACAACTTCGGGGTAAGTGGAAAGGAAGGAATTTCCGTTTCTTGAGTAGAGCTTTACATCGCCTTTATTTACTTCAGCAACAGCGCGGTAGCCATCCCACTTTATTTCGTATATCCAGTCCTCATCAGAAAAAGGTGTATCGGTTTCCTTGGCAAGCATCGCCGGAATGTACTCTTCTAATTTCCGGGTTTGCTGCACGGCTGGAGTCAGGACTTTTTTTTTGCTTGTTTTGTTTCAGGCTTGTTTTCAGCGAGCCATTTATTTATGGGAGAATTTTTGGGAGTGTCTTCTTCACTGCTGTAAGAGTCAGCAACGGCATATTTATCATTGTGTTTAATCAGGAGCCAACTGTTAGAATCGCTGTCTTTTAATCTTACTAAAGCAAATTCACCTTTCAGCTTTTTTCCATGTAAGACAACTTTCAGGTTGCCGGCCTCAAGCCCGGCTTTTAAAAGCTTTTCATCGTCTTTTGGGTTTGCTTTATTTTCAAGAGAAGTGTATGTGCCGCTATCCCATATTTCAACAATACCGGCTCCATAATTTCCTTCGGGAATAATACCTGCAAAATCTTTGTAGTCGTAAGGATGATCTTCTACCATCATCGCCAGGCGTTTGTCGTGAGGGTTAAGACTGGGACCTTTGGGAACCGCCCAGCTTTTTAAAACTCCATCCATTTCTAACCGGAAATCGTAGTGCAAACGAGAGGCTTTATGCCTTTGAATAACAAAAGCCAGAGTACTTTCCTTCGCGGTATTTGTTTTACCTGCAGGTTCAGAAGTTTCATTAAAATTCCTTTTGGTATTGTACTTTGCTAAACTCATAGTTAAGAAGCTTTCTTTTTCTTTGTAGTCAAACTTGCTTTTAACTGAGACATCAAATCTTCGGTGGCGCTGTGAACGACTTTCATTTTTACAGGAGCAGGCTTTGCGCCTTGCGCTTTAGCCTGTATTACCTTCATCAGTTCTTCTGTATAAGTGTCTTTAAATGCAGTTATATCAAATGTAGAAGTTAGCTGGTCAATCAGAGAAATTGCCATATCCAGTTCGGCTTTTTTAATTACCGCTTCTTCTGGCAAAGCGAGTTGGTTTGCATCGCGAATTTCTTCAGCAAAACGGATACGGTTAAGAATAATGACTTTATCGCTCGGCCGTAAAATAGCAAGACCCTCTTTATTTCTCATTACAAAAGTGGCAATGCCAACCTTTTTTGTTTTTAGTAATGCTGCTCTTAATAAGGCATAAGCACGTGTGCCGCTTTTGTCTGGCTCGAGATAGTAAGGCGTTTCAAAGTAAACACTGTCAATTTCTTCCTCCTTAACAAAATCCGAAATTTCTATTGTTTTGGTCTTTTTTGCATTGGCAGCTTCAAAATCCTTTTCATCCAGAATTACATACTTATCCTCGATCTTATATCCTTTTACAATAGCATCCCAGTCAACAGGCTTTTGCGATTTTTCGTTAATGCGTTGGTATTTTATTCGCGACAGGTCGTTCTTATCCAGCATATCGAGGTTAAGCTCACTTCGCTCTGTAGCGCTATACATTTTCACCGGAATGTTTACCAACCCAAATCCAATTGCTCCGGTCCATATAGGTCTCATAATTTTTTTGTTTAAACCTGTTTGTATTTACTGTCAATTGCATATTAACAATTTACATGGCTATCAATGAAAGTTTCGTGCCTTTTCTAAACGAAAAAAAGAGCAGAAATATTAAAACTCCTTATAGAACAATCGAGGAAATTACTCTACACAGTCTCCCTTATATTTCATTTACAACTGATTATGAATATTCGAAGCTAAAATAGGAGAAGCAATTAATTGAAAATTTACAGAACAACTCATTCTTATTCATAAAAAAAGTTGGTAATTTTTAATTTCAATGGCATGATTTTGATGTCTGCTTCATTAACTTTCTTTCTGTAGTTCACCCTTCAAATTTTTAGCAATGATAACACCGATCAACAAACCAACTAACAACATGGGAAGTATCATCTTTGCTGATGATAGTTTTAATTCCTATGGATTTTTTACTTCTGCACTTTCCGTAGATGACGACGATGATGACGATGTTGAAGATGATGATGATTTAGATGTGGATGAAGATTTAGACGTTGATGAAGCAGCCGATGAACCTGAACCTGTCGTTGAAGATGTAGATTTAGACGATGATCTAGACTTGGATGACGATGAGGAAGATGACGATGATGATCTTTAAGAATAAATCAAAAATTATAAGGAAAAGAAGAGGTGATTAAGTTGCTTCTTCTTTTTTTATGGTTGTATTCAACAATAAAAAAAACAATTTTATTAGCCAGGTAAGAAGTCTTGGAAGAATATCTTTTAACAGAAGTCAGTTGCTGGGTAACAATTTCTTCTTTGTATAAAAGCCTGCATGAGTGTAGTAAAAGCAGAAAAGTCAGGTTCTGTGCCTGACTTTTCTTGCCTTTTAGAATATAGATTTTCTCTTCCTTGCTATTAGAGCCCGGTGCTTCTACTCTTTTTCGCCTTTGTCAGCTTTTTCTTTATCGATTTCTTCATTTCCTCCCAACCTTTGTGAAGCGTTTTCTAAATCGCTTCCTGAACCTCCAACTGTTCCGTTTAGAGTTTGTCCTTCATTTCTGTCTATTCCTGCAGGGCCACCTGCCGTCTGGTCGCCGGAAGTTTGTTCGCCAGCTTTTGTATTTTGTTCGTTTGACATATTCTTCATTTTTTTAAAAGATAAATAAAACCTGTGCCGTCTGTAATTGCACTTATAAAAAAACCAGATTCAATATCTGGTTTTATGTAAAAGTATTTTAGTGGTTACGTTCGTTAAATTAACTTTCTGTGCTGCTGTCATCACCACCCTGTGGGTCTAACTCTTCATCTTTCTCATCTTCACTCTTTTTGCCTTCGCTTTCTTCTTTTTCATCTTCCTCTTCCTCACTTCCTTCCAGTTCTGCCTGCTCGTTAATGCCACCTTCAGCAAGCTGGGTTAATTTGCTATCAGCATTTTTCTCTTCCTGCAATGTTTGTCCAAAAAGTTCCTTGGCCTCACTTAACCCTGATTGTGCAGCTAAAGTAGCCAGGCTGCCATAAGTTGCAATCTCATAATGTTCTACTTTCTGGGCAGCCATTATCAGCGCAACATCACGTGTCTTACTACCTTTCTTTGTTTCTTTTATTAAGCTGTCTGCTTCTTTTGTCAAGCCTTCCATTGCTTCACATTTCACGCCCTGGGCTTTCTTTCCCAGTATTTCGAACACTTGTTCAAGGCGACCGATTTGACCTTCAGTTTCAACACCATGTTCTTCAAAAGCCTGTTTTAATTCAGGTGAAGTCGCTGCTTTTGCCAACTTGGGAAGAGCTTTGGTCAAACTTTTTTCTGCCCAATAAATATCTTTTAAAGAATCTAAAAATAATTCCTGAAGCATCGTTTCATCATTCTTAAACACTTTTTTGGGTGCTGCTTTAGGAACTTCCTTTACTGCTGTTTTTTTAAGAGCGCCTTTTTTAGGAGGAGCTACTTTTTTTGCAGCGCCCTTTTTAGGAGGAGCTACGGCTTTTTTTGCAGGAGCTTTCTTAGCTGCTGCTTTTTTTGGCGCAGCTTTCTTCGGCGCTGCTGCTTTTTTGCCTGTTGCTTTTGCCATAATAAATTTTTTAATTAATTAATATTAATACAATTGTTAAAAAGTAATGCCATTGAAAAACAATGGATTACAACAAAACATGGCGAAAAAATTCCACACGAACAGTGTCTTGTTTAAATTGGAGTCAGATTTTGATTAATCCCGTGTAATTTAAGTCTATATTCTAAATACCAGGACCATCTTCAATCACTTAATTTATAAACTTGATTATCTATGCTGATAGCACTAATTAAAGTTATGAAATTAGACAATCCTTAATTCTACTTTACCAGTTTTCAGTATTTGTATTTTTATGTTACCGTCAGTTGTATTTCATAGCAACTCCGGTTGTGTCACTCACTTATGCGGTATTTTTTTATGGCAGCTTTTGAAGAAAGTATACGAGAAAAGAAGTTGGTAAAGTAGGGGTAATAAAAAAAAAGGTTGTCCAAATTTTAGACAACCTCCTTCTATTGTTATTTCGAAAACCAGAAATTCATTTTTCCTAACTTCTGCATATCATGACATCTGCAATTGTGCTTAGTCAATCCTTTTATTGTCGATATTTTCTTTATCAGAAGTAATTGGTTCGAGAAACACTATTTCTATTACAGCCGAAAGATTTAAGGGACCATAGACGTGAGGGAACTCTTGCTGTAACTGCTCATCGCGGTCATACTGCAGCTTTTGATTAAGAAGCGAAGGGTCAATCACAAGCCTTATCAAATTTTCCTGTCCTTTAAAATGCCTGCGAAGCACATCGTCTAACTGTTCTTTAGTACAGCAATGAACAAAGCCTTCTTTTTGAAATGAAGGTGGTTCATAAGTTCCTTTATCCTGTGCATCTTCCCACTCTTCTACTGTTGTTAAGTGATAAATAACCGAAGCATCCATAGTGTTGTTTTTTAAAATTATACAATGCGGTTCATTCTGTTTTCGAGCATCATCAGGTCGGCTAAAACAAATGCTGTTACAGCCTCTAATACTACCGGAACCCTGAGTGCGATGCATAGATCATGCCTTCCCTTTACCGAAAATGTATCTACCGCTCCTGTTTCCCAGTTAAGGGTTTGCTGCTCTTTAGGCGTTGAAGAGGTGGGTTTTATGGTGATCCTGAAAACTATCTCATTGCCATTGGTTATTCCGCCAACAATGCCGCCTGCGTGATTGGTTTTGGTCTTTCCTTCTGCATTTTCAATGGCATCGTTGTGAGTGCTTCCAAACATTTTTGCTGCTGCAAAACCCGTCCCGAATTCAATGCCTCTAACTGCCGGAATGGCGAAAACAGCGTGACTGATCACCGATTCAACACTATCAAAAAAAGGCTCTCCAAGACCAACAGGAAGGCCGGTTACTTTACACTCTACAATACCTCCAATGGTATCTTTGGCTTCAATGGCTTTTTGCAATCCTTTTTCAACATCCTGCTCGCCTCCTATTTCTAAAATGGTCGCTTCGATTTTAATTTGTTGTAAGAGCTTTTTAGCGATCACTCCTGCTGCAACAAGGCAAACAGTCAGGCGTCCACTAAAATGGCCTCCACCCCGGTAATCTTCGAAGCCGCCATACTTTTTATGCGCCACAAAGTCTGCATGACCAGGTCTTGGAAACGCTCTCTGTTTTGTATAATCGGTACTGCGTGTATTGTTGTTTTCAAACAAAATGGTGATTGGTGCACCCGTAGTTGTATTATTAAAAACACCACTTTTGAAAAGAGGAAGGTCGTCTTCCTTACGTGGCGTAGTGCCTTTTGCACCGCCTTTACGGCGTTCTATGTCGGCGATAAAATCTTCCTGCGATAATGGTAAACCGGCTGGGCAGCCATCAATAGTCAGCCCTACACTTTCGCCATGCGATTCTCCAAAAATGTGAAACCGGAATAAGCGTCCAAAACTGTTCAATGGATAAATTGTTTAATGGTTTGATTGCTTTATTGTTTGATCTATAAAGTTTGTCTTTATTTTTTTGACCGGCACAAAATCTGTTTTCATCATCGTTGTGTCACTCACTTGTACGTTACATCTTTATGTAGCAATCTCATCTTTCACCTTCTTCTTTTAGCAAATTGTTTAATGGTTTAATTGCTTTATTGTTTTGATCTATAAAGCTTGTCTTTAATTTGCTTAAACAGTTAATTTTTCTCATTATCATCTTCGTTTTTCTCCTCTTTTACTAATTGAAACTGACAGTAAAAAATAGATGAGAAAAGTGGCTACAGTACAAGTGTGCGACGCAACGGCTGCTTAATAGTAGTATTGCCGCCTGGCCCAAAAAAAATCCTATTCACTTTCTTAACCCTTGCCAGGTAAACATTACTCATCAACCCGAACCACTCTGCGAGACTTTTCTTAAGTCCCTCCTTCGGAGGGACTTAGGGAGGCTCCTAATTTTTGCAGATGCTCATAAAAATCAGGATACGATTTATTAATTGCCTGAGCTTCTTCTATAACTACTTCGTCATCTGCTTGTAGCGCGGCTACTGCACAAGCCATGGCAATCCTGTGATCATGATGCGAGTGGACTGTTGTACCATACAATCCGGTTCCGCCTTCTATCTTCATTATATCTCCCTCCAAAGCTATTTTTATACCCATCTTTCCAAACTCCTGCTGCAGGGTAAGTCCGCGGTTACTTTCTTTATGGGCTAACCGGCTTACGCCTTTAATAGCTGTAGTTCCCTCGCAATAAGCCGCCAACGCAACCAACGGCGGAAACAGGTCGGGACAATCAGTAGCATCAAAATGAAAAGCTTTTAAGTCTGAAGGTCCGATTTTAATAACGTCGAGGCTTACTGATAAGTCACACCCGCAATCTTTCAGTGCGGCCATCACTTCCTTATCGGCCTGAGTAGACGAAAGGTCTAACCCCTTTACTTCTATGTTACCGGAAATTGCTCCGGCAACCAATAAAAAAGCAGCGCCGCTCCAATCGCCCTCAACGGTATATATTTGAGGCTCATAGTTTTTATTCTGAGGCTCAATATGAAAAAATTTGTAATCGCGATGAGTTACTTTTCTGCCGAAAGCCTCCATAACTTTCAGGGTAAGCTCAATATAGGGTTTGCTCTTAAGATTGTTTACTTTAATGGTTACAGGCTTTGTTACCGATGCTCCGTAAGCCATTAAAAGACCTGTAAGAAACTGTGAACTTAGTGACCCGTCTATTTCTATATCTGCAGGTACCAGAGGTCCCTGGATTCTTAAGGGCAACCTGCCTTGCCTGGATTGAATTTTTATATTCAGTTTCGGAAATATTTCATCGAAGAAATGCATTGGTCTTGTGTATAAACTTCCGGTTCCATTAATTGTAATGGGCTTATTGCTGAGAGCTGCAATAGGCGTAAACATTCTGATGCCTAAGCCGCTTTCGCCACAGTTAATTTCTTCCTCCAAAGGGTCAACTCCATGACTGTGTATCGTTACTGTTCCATTCACATTATAGACAACCCTTGCACCAAGCTTTTGAATGACGTCCAGAGCAGCAAGGTCGTCGTTGCTTTTGCCCGGGTTAATGATTTCGGAAACTCCTTGTGAAAGTAAGGCTGCTGCACAAGCCCGTTGCATACTGCTTTTGCTTGCCGGGGCTACTACAGAACCACTTAAAACAGAAGATTTAATTTTTACTATCATATCCTAAATCCCTAAAGGGGACTTTATAAACCGTTTATTAATTCTTTGATTTTATCAAATGGTAAAGAGATGATTTCTGCTTTGCCTATTTTTTTTAAAAGAATATAATTGATGGACTGATTGTCCTTTTTTTTATCGCTTTTTAATATTCTAAATGTCTCCTCTTTATCAAATTCAAACTGGGGAGGAAGGCCATATTGCTTTAATACTTTTATCACCCTTTCGGCGTCTTTGAAACCTGTAACTTTTTCAGACATTTTACAGGCTGCGCCCATTCCTATACTCACTGCATGACCATGAGGAATATGATACAGGTTTTCAATTGCGTGTCCGATTGTATGACCAAAATTTAAAAGCTTTCTCTCTCCATTTTCAAACTCATCGCTTACGACCACCTTTGTTTTCAGCAATGTATTTCGTTGTATCAGTTTTGCCAAAGCCGTTACATCTTTTTGAAAAAAAGACAACTTATTTTCTTCAAGCATTGTAAACATAGGAGCATCTTTTATGCACGCATGTTTGATGACTTCGGCAAAACCATTTATCCATTCTTCTTTGGGCAACGATTTAAGAAGGGTAAAATCGTGTAAAAGAAAAGCAGGTTGCCTTATTAACCCTACCATGTTTTTATATAAGCCAACGTCTATCCCATTTTTTCCTCCGATCGAGGCATCGACCATGGCTAAAATAGAAGTCGGGACAAAACCAAAGTTTATACCCCGCATGAAAACACCTGCAACATAACCTGTAATGTCTGTGATAACTCCGCCACCGACACCAATTAATGTTGTTTTACGGTCTGCACCTAAATCAATTAGCTGGCCTATAATATTGTCAACCGTCGCCTGCACTTTATACTGCTCGCCACCTTTTATAACGATTGTCTTCCGGCCCTTAAACTTTCTCTGGTGTTTTGCGAAAACATTCTCATCAGTTACAATAACAGCCTGGTCTTTTACGACAAGTTGTTCGAGATAATTAAAATCTGCATTAAAAAAATAATTGACAGAAGCGGAAGAAAATGAAAAGGATTTTTTAATCATATACCCCAACCCCTAAAGAGGCTTTTACCCCAAACCCCTAAAGGGGCTTAATTAAAAATATTGTTTACTCTTGGCTTTAAGTCTCCCCTTCCCCGGAGATTTTGAGGGTTAGCTGTTCATAATGTTTGTCTGGTGGTTGATACTTTCCATGTGAACAGAGTCGTAATACTTTGTAATAAAATCTTTACTTAGTCCCAAAGCTTCCCCTTTTTTTGTGGCTCTTTCCAGTATTTCATTCCATCGGTTGGTTTGGAGAATAGTGATGTTATTGCTCTTTTTATATTCACCAATCTTGTCTGCTATTTTCATCCTCTGACCCAGCAATTGCATCAGTTCATCATCAATATGATTTATCTGTTCTCTTAATTTCTCAAGAGCTACCACGAAATCTTTTTCTTCGGTGGTTTCGTGCCGCCATTTGATCGCATCTAAAATTTCTGCCAGTCTTTCAGGAGTAATCTGCTGTTTGGCATCGCTCCATGCATTGTCGGGATCAATGTGACTTTCTATCATCAACCCATCGTAGTCAAGGTCAATCGCTTTTTGTGAAACACTTTGCAGTAAAATTCTGTTACCCGAAATATGACTTGGGTCATTAATCATCATCATGCCCGGATTCCTTCGTTTCATTTCGATGGCAAGATGCCACATGGGGGCATTACGGTATTCTGTATTGCCGTAAGAAGAAAATCCGCGGTGTATCAATCCAATGTTTTTGATACCTGCTTTTGCAACCCGTTCAACCGCACCAATCCATAACTCCAGGTCTGGATTTATTGGATTTTTTATCAATACCGGAATATTCGCTCCACGAAGAGCGTCGGCCACATCCTGCACGCTGAAAGGATTTACAGTTGTGCGGGCACCAATCCAAAGGATATCAATATCAAAGTGCAAGGCATCTTCGACCTGTTTGCCGGTAGCGACTTCAATGGCAACAGGAAGGCCGGTTATTTTCTTTGCCTGGTTTAGCCAGCTAAGACCTTTTGTTCCCACACCCTCAAAACTTCCGGGGCGTGTTCTGGGCTTCCAGATGCCGGCTCGAAGTGCATCTACCTTGCCTGTTTTTTTAAGACGGGTCGCAGTTTCTATTACCTGATCTTCTGTTTCAGCACTGCATGGACCAGAAATAATCAAAGGACGTTTAGAAAGCACTTCATCAATCGTTGATAAAGCTTGTAATGTTTGTTCCATATTATTACGTATTGAAATAATTAGCTAAACTATAAATTTTGATACTTTTTCATTTGCCGTAATGTCGCTGTTGCTCCTGATGTTGAACTGTACGCTTGCAATCCACTCGCTGCATCCTTTTTGAAAAAGATGCTCATTCACTTCGTGAACTACATTCATCACTGCTTCATACGTACCTTCTACTACCGTTGCAAACGGGCCGATCTTATATTTGATACCTGATTGCTGAATAACCAATATCGCCTCATCTACCCATTCGTATGGATGCCTGTCCTGAACAATTGGAAGAATTTGTATGGAAGCATTTATTATAAAGTTGTGCATAAATCTCAGATTTAACCTCACCCTCGATCCCTCTCCTTGAGGAGAGGGAGGCCGGGCTAAAGTTGTTTATTTATCCTTTGCTTCTTACACTTCAACTATTGTGATATTATCTTCTTAAGAAAGAACTAAAGATGATGTGGAAGTTACCACTGCCAATTAAAGATTTGAAGTGCCGCTCCTTCTCCTTCAGGAGAAGGAGAAGGAGGATGAGCTTACCCCCTGCTGTTCGCATCGTTCATCCTGATCCGTCTGCCTTTAAATGATTTACCATCTACTGCGCGGATCATTTTACTTGCTGCACTCTTATCTATTTCGATCCAGCTATTCATCTCTTTCATATCTATTCTTCCAAGCACTTCTTTTTTAAGATCGCTCATATCGAGAATGAATTGCAGGAAACTTGCCTTATAAAAACCATCTTTTGTTCCAAGGTTTACAAAAAGCCTTGCAAAATCTCCGTTACCGGCAAATTCTCTTCCTCTTGTATCACGTGAACGAGCCTGGTCTACACCCGTTCTTTCAAAAGTTCTCTCTCTTACTCTTGTTTCGCGAACGTTCAGGTCTTCTGCGTTATCGTAGTATTTTAGAAAGCGGTCAAACTCCATTGCAGCTACTCTTTTCAGCACATCTTCTTTGCTTACATCTGCAAACCGCTCCTGCAGCATAGGCACGTATGTTTCATAATCGCTGTTGCTAATGTCTGTCTGCAGCAGCTTATCCATAAAATAAAAAAATTGCTTGCGGCATACATCTTTACCACTTGGTATATCCAGTTTATGGAAAGGTTGTTTAATCATCCTTTCAATTTGCTTAAGCTTAAAAGTCTCTCTTGCATGCACAATCGAAATACAAATTCCCTGGTTTCCGGCACGACCTGTACGACCGCTTCTGTGGGTATATACTTCGATGTCGTCAGGCAGTTCAAAATTGATAACGTGACTAATCTCTTTTACGTCAATACCTCTTGCGGCAACGTCTGTAGCTATTAATAGTTGCAATGTTCTCTCACGAAACTGACCCATTACCTTATCACGCTGACCTTGGGTAAGATCGCCATGTAAAGCGTCAATATCGTACCCTTCACGGGTCAGTTTTTCGGCTATATCCTGTGCATCTAATTTGGTACGTGTAAACACAATACCATAAATGCCGGGATTAAAATCTATGATCCTCTTTAAAGTCTCGTACCGGTTTTGAGCAGTGGTGACGTAATACTGGTGGTCAATATTTTCATTGCCTGTGTTTACCTGGCCAACTGTTACTTCCACCGGTTCTTTCATATACCGCTTGCTTACCTGTCTTACTTCAGGAGGCATGGTTGCGCTAAACAACCAGGTCGCTTCACGTTTGGGTGTGTTTTTAAGAATGAATTCAATATCATCTCTAAAACCCATGTTCAGCATTTCATCCGCCTCGTCGAGTACTACATATTGAATTTGCTCAAGGTCAATCGCTTTGCGTTCTATCAGGTCAATTAAACGGCCCGGCGTTGCTACCACGATCTGTACCCCTCTTTTTAAATCGCGTATCTGCAGGCTTATAGAAGCGCCGCCATATACTGCCACAACGTGCAATCCTTTTATGTGTTTTTTAAAAAGTTCAATCTCTTTTACAATCTGCATGCACAGCTCCCGGGTAGGACATACCACCAATGCCTGCGGATGTTTATTTTCTGCTGTAATTAATTGCAGCAACGGCAATCCGAATGCTGCAGTTTTGCCTGTACCAGTCTGCGCCAATCCCACAAAATCTTTTGTGCCACTCAACAACACGGGGATTGCCTTTTCCTGTATGGGGGTTGGGTTCACATACCCCAACTCGTCGGTTGCCTGAATTAACCTTGCGTCAATTCCCAACCCTTCAAATGTCATCATATATTCCTAAATTTTGCGCGAAGGTACTTAAAAATGAAGCCGTGATAAGCCTTTTGTTGTTATTATAGTATTGTTTAATTAGATGACAGATGTTGGTTGACGGATGACAGAAGCCTGTTTCTTCCGTGCAAGATGACAGATGTTTGTTGATGGATTACAGAAGAACTGAATTTTTTCTTTCTTCTTCCAACTGTCATCTGTCATCTTTTTTCTGTCATCTTTTTTTGTCATCCTCCATCTGTCATCTGTCATCTATCTTCTGTCATCTTTTTTGTGTTACAAGCATTTGAACAAGGGTTTACATTGTTGCGTCGCACACTTGTACTGTTGATTCATTTTTCAGCGACCTCATCCTCCAACTCCTTCTCCTTTTGGAGAAGGAGCGGTGCTTCTATACATCTCCAAACCTTGTATCTTCCAAATCGACTTTTGTTTACTGCCGTACACTTTGCATAACCTCATCCTCCAACTCCTTCTCCTTTTGAAGAAGGAGCGGTACTTTAGAATATTTTCAAAAATTATCACTTCCACATCAACTTTTATTCATTGCTCTGCACTTTGAATATTGTACAGGCAACGCAGAGTGTATAAGCTGCTATGAAAAGATGTGGCACAAGGGAGTGACACAACCGGAGCAGAAGAAAGAACAAATGTTTGTCCCCCAAAGAACCTTGCATTAATGACATTGAATTGGCACATTATCACGTCAGCACATTATCACATCAGCACATCAGCACATTGGCATATTAGCACATTAGCAACATTATTTCAAAATCCTCCTTATCCCGTTTGCATTTTCAATCAATTCCTGCAGGTATTCATAATTCTCTTTCTCAAGGCAACTTTTAAACTTTCTCAACTGGCTGATATGTTCGTTTAAAACATCGAGTACATTTTCTTTGTTTTGCATAAAGATGGGAACCCACATGGCCGCATTGCTTTTGGCAAGGCGGACAGTACTTTCAAAACCGGCGCTTGCCAGTTCAAAGATGGCGTCTTCTTCTTTTTCCTTTTCTAATACAGTATTTGCCAGTGCAAATGAAGTGATGTGTGCAATGTGACTGATGTATGCTGCGTGAACATCATGAGCGGCAGCATTCATGTAAACAAGGTGCATTCCTGTTTGCTTATAAATATTTACGACCAATTCGAGCGCATCTTTATCCGAACTTTCAGAATCGCATATTACCACCGCTTTATTTATAAATGCAGTCTTAACAGCCGCTTCAGGTCCGCTGTACTCAGTACCCCACATAGGATGGGTAGCTACAAACCTTTTTCGTTTGGGATGATTTGCCACTGCAGCTATCAAACTTTCCTTGGTTGAGCCCATGTCCATAACCACTTGCGGTTCTACCAGGTCTAATACAATTGGTAATAATTTTTGCAAAGCATCTGCGGGTACTGCAAGCACAATCAGCCTGCTTTTTTCTATCGCTTGTTTTAGTGGTAAGACCTCATCAACAATACCTAATTCCAATGCTTTCTTTTGGTTTTCTTCGTTATTATCTACACCAATGATATGTGTAGCAATTCCTTTATCCTTTAATACTAATGCAAATGAACCACCGATTAAACCAGTACCAATGATAGTAAGCCCAAGCCCCTCCGCCCCTAAAGGGGAGCTTTCATGTTCTGCTGTATGCTCAATATTAAAATTCATGTGTTTGCTTTTCTAAGCCCCTTTAGGGGTTTGGGGTAGTCTTTCCAAAGCTTCCTGTAAAACTTCTTTTTTAGCACAAAGGCTAATTCTTACATAGCCATTTCCATTGCTGCCAAAAATTCCTCCGGGGGTGACGAATACATTTTTGTTATACAGCACATCATCGCTTAGTTCGTATCCATCTTTATAATCTGCCGGTATTTTTGCCCATATAAATAATCCTTCCTGGCTTTTGCTAAAAGAGCACTGTAACTTTTCAAGAAGGAGATATACCAGTTGGCGCCTTTCTTTGTATACTGCATTTAGCTGGTTGTACCACTCCTTATCGAGGCTTAAAGCTTTTGCTGCCGCTAACTGAACAGGCAGGAACATGCCGCTGTCCATATTGCTTTTAAAACGTAAGACTTCTTCAATTCTTTCTTTGGCTCCTACCATCATACCTACCCGCCATCCCGCCATATTACCGGCTTTGCTTAACGAGTTTAATTCAATCGCCACTTCCTTCGCTCCTTCTACACTTAGCAGGCTTAAAGGCTGTTCGTTTAAAATAAAACTATAAGGATTATCGTGACAGATCAAAATAGAATGTCTTTTTCCAAAAGCGATTATTTTTTCAAACAAATCTTTTGAAGCGGGTTGGCCTGTTGGCATCTGCGGATAGTTAATCCACATCAGTTTCACCTTACTCAAATCTGTTTTTTCCAACGCTTCAAAATCAGGTTCCCAGTTGTTTTCTTCTTTCAACTCATATTCTACGCACTTTCCACCTGCAAGTTTCACAGCACTGCTGTAAGTCGGATAGCCGGGATTAGGTATAAGGGCTTCGTCACCTGCATTCAAATAAGTCATGCAGATGTGCATGATCCCTTCTTTGCTGCCGATAAGAGGCAACACTTCTGTATCTGCATGAATATTTGTATAATACCAGTTTTTATAAAAGGCGGCAATTGCGTTTCGTAAAACAGGGCTGCCTTTGTAACTCTGATAAGCGTGTGTATTTGGTTTGGCAGCTTCTTCCTGCAATACTTTTATCACATCCGGATGCGGAGGCAGGTCGGGACTGCCAATGCCGAGGTTTATGATCTTTTTACCTTGCTTGTTCAAATCGTCTATTTCTCTCAGCTTCTGAGAAAAATAATATTCTCCAATCCCATTCAGCCTTTCTGATAGTTTAATATCCATTCTTATTGGCTTTGTTATTTTAAAATTCCTTTTTTATAGGTTCCGAAGACTTTAAGGTGTGCGGTTAATGTATTCAACTCAGATATAACTGAATTCAAATGGTTGATGCCGTCAATTTCCATATCAGCATAAAAGCCATACAAAAAATCACTTCCGGGTATTGGCATGCTTTGAAGCTTACTTAAATTAATTCCATTGGCTGCAATTGCGGTCAGTGCTTTTGCAAGACTGCCTTTGCTGTGATCTGTTTCAAAGTAAACAGAGGCTTTGTCAGCATCTTTCACCACAATTGAATCATCCTTTCTCTGTACCATTAAAAAGCGGGTATAATTGTTTTTTTGCGTATGAATGTCCGGGGCTATCATATCCAGTTCATACAACTCTGAGGCAAGTTTGCTTGCTATGGCGGCAGTGTATTTGCTTTTATGCCGATGAATAAACCGTGCACTCAATGCGGTGTCTTCCGTTTCAACCAGCTTCCATGCAGGACGCTTTTCCAGGAAATCAAGGCATTGCAACAAAGCCATGGGATGTGAATGCACTTCTTTTATATCGCTCAATTGTACCCCGGGATTGACCAAAAGGTGCTGGCGGATATGAAGATATTTTTCTCCTATAATTGTGAGATTGCTCTTTTGCAGCAGGCTATAGTTGGGCAGAATGCTTCCGGCTATTGAGTTTTCGATTGCCATTACTCCGCCATCACTTTCATTTTTATCACAAGCTATTTTTACAACCTGTCTAAACGTGTCGCAAGGAATGACTTCGACATTTTTACCAAAAAACTTTCGTGCAGCTTCCTGGTGAAAGCTTCCCTCGTAGCCCTGAATAGCTACCCGTAACGGTTTAGCCTCAAAAACTACTTTTGTATCTTGTTTATTTGCCCTCATAATGAATACATAAAAAAATCCCGGCTTTTTTGCCGGGACTTTATATTTTGATTGTTCTAATTATTTTCAATCTCAATAGGGTTCCCGGTCCACTTTCTAAAGTAGAAGTAATAATAAAAACTAAAACCGGTATT
>CAXUMK010000061.1:0-24663 GCA_964251885.1 uncultured Segetibacter sp.
CACCGCTGACACGTGTGCCATCGTTTAACACAGCGTAACCAGGTTGAAAACTGTCCTGGGCATTACAAACAAATGCGGTAAAAAACAATAAGCAGGTGCAAAGACTTTTGTAAATTTTTTTCATTATCGAATCTTTTTAATAGGTTTTTAGCAATTCGATACGAAATTACTTTCGGTAATGTTTCCATATTTTGTATAGAGATTACATTAGCAGACAGAAAAAGAATAGAAATTAAGGCGTAAAACCTCCCTCGTAAGCTTAGGGAAAATTGATTGTACGCGATGAAGTTTTATAATTTAGCAAAACGGAAGAATCTAGTTTGTGTAAACCATTAGGTAAACCAGAAATAAAAAAGGAGTTACAAATTGCTGTAACTCCTTGATTCTTAGCGCGGAATGGACGGGACTTGTGCCCTATCTTCTATTCCATTGAAAATCAATAAATTATAAACTTTTTAAATCGGTGCTCACCAAATGCTCACCAATTTTGCATACTAATCGACTGTAATTGACAGATACAAATTTAAAACAAAACAATTACCAAGGCAACAAATGCGACTTCTAATTTCATAATAATAAGAAGCCTACACTGTGCCGCTATTAAGCATAATTAATAACAATTGCCCAAAATTAACCGTAAAGCACGGTATACATAAATGTAAGATAGGGTGATGAATTTAACGCCCTATCTTACCAGCTCACGCATCTTTCATTATTTTTTTCATCTTTAATATTTGCAAAATATTAAAGATTCTCGTCATTGGCATCTTCTGTTAGAATGATACCATTTATAACTGTATAAGCACCGGAACCTGCGAAACTTCCAGCAATTTCTCCTAAAACCGGGGAAATATTTAAAAAAGTTAACTCCGTTGTATTGTTAAATGATAAAGTACTTTGGGTTATGCCTCCCCACGTTATTGAGGTCTCCCCATCATCTGAATTATCAAAAGAATAAGTTAAGATTGTGTAGGTTTTTGAATTATTCAATCCACTGAAATGCCATGTTGAAAGGCCGCCGGCCTCTTGATACCACAAAGTAGAAGATATTGAACCGGGAAAATTAGTAGTTGCAGGGGGATCAAATCCCAGGTTTTCTGTAATTATTGGTCCGCTGTCTACTATAAACTTAATTCCCGTAGTATCACCTTCAAAGTTATTTAAAAATTCAGGTGTCATTCCATAATCATAGTTATTCCAGTCAGACAAGGTGGTATGATTAGGTGAAGCTGTTAAATTTAATTTTACTGTCTTCACTGCAGATGAATCTAATACAGAATCAATAAAAAACAACTTTCCATCTGGCCAGCACTGGTAAATAGAATTGGTCAAATTCCTTTTTTCATCTGTTGCAACTTCGTACGTTTTCATACTGGAAGGAATTCCTTTAGTAAGCATTGCAGCATAGGTTGGTACCGATTCGGCTGCTACTGAACCAGTAGATGATTGCTGTTCGAACCGGTCTCGCATTAATTTAATAAGTTCACGAAGACGTACCCCTTGCGTTTTGCTTAGGTTAGGGTTATAGGCATCTGCTGATTTAATGATACTATCAATGTAAGCATCATCAATTGGTTGTATTTCTGGCATAATTTCAAGTTATTGAATAAATTATTTGGGTTATTTTAAAATGTGGTACTGAATCAATATCTAAATGACGGGAAATTGTTTTTTGAATAAGGGCGCAAGTAACTTCTATGGGTGGGGTTACTTTTTAACTTTCAAAAGCCCCGGCATCTGTTGGAAATATACGCCCGGAACCATAAGCATCTTTAGACACGTCAGCTATTTTTGTAGTTACAATATCTTTTCCTACAGATGTCGTTGCAAGATGCAGGCCATCAGTAAAATTTAACAGTGCAAAATCATTTACATACACAGAACCTTGTCCCCTGTTATAAGTTGATTGCCAGATGGACGGCGTAAACGTTTCATTATGGGTAAACAATTTTGTGTATTCCCCATTGTTTATATCTGAAAGGAACTGTAAGGAAAGGTATATTGACCAATCCTCCTTTGCTAGAAAAACGTTGCTTTTTTCAGATAATAAGTCATTCGCCAAGGTTGCAACATACCCTTCAGAATTTTTAAAGGCCAAGCTCGCACCAGCGCCATCATACCGGGTTGACTGGAATATATTGCCCTCCAATGTTACTTGATAGGTATCTCCTAAGTATAGACTTGTATCCACATCCTGGGCAATCAATAAAGTACAATGGTATATTTTGATTTGGCCTGTATTAGAACCGTAGAGGGCAAAAGTTCCGCTACTTAAACCGGACATTGGCTTAAAGAAATAATTACTGATTGTTACCTCTGTATTATTGAGTAAGAAAAGGCCATTAGCCAATGTAGCATTGGCAACTACGCCATCAAAAACAACTTGATGTGACTCTTCAATATTTCCCATTCCGGACTGGATTTGTTGGTCATACTTTAATGCTTCAACCGTAACGTTGTTACCTCTTTTTAAGAAAAAATAAGGGCTGTTGACCGTAGTGGTCCCAGGGATCAAAGCATCTGTTGCCGAATTTAAAAAAGAAATATTCCGAAGGGTGACGTTCCTTGTATCATATAACCTATCTATCCCAGTTGACAACCCGTTGCCTATCCGGAAACTACCATTACTAACTTCGGCAACCGTTGCACCTTCAATCAGTAAGTCATAAACATTCTCACTTGCCCTGACCGCGCAATACCCCCTTTTGAAGTTTACACCTAAGATCGATACATTTCGGGTACTATCTGCCCTGATCAAGCAGCCATTGTCAGCAGCAAGGTCTCCATTTTTAAAGGTGAGGTTGCTAACTGTACAGTTGTCCATTGAGATCAAAAGCAGTGTAGGCAATGAATTTTGGCCGTCGATTACTACGTTTTTATCTTGTGCGCCTTTAAAATCAAGTTTAAACGCGCCATTGTTGTTATTGACAGCTAACTGGATCTGGTCGGCAAGCAGAATAGTGGAGTTGCTGTTTACCTCAAACGTAGTGTCTTCAGTAATCCCGGTGGTGTTTAAAAAGTTAACGGCACCTAAAAAATCTGCCGATTGGTATAAAGTCAAATCAGTGGCAGTTATATATACCCTTACCGCGACCGTTTCATTTGGTATTGGCAGCGGGTCAATTTCGGCATCTAATACTGATTTGATGAAGAAAATTTTACCATTTGGCCACCACTCGTAAACTGAATTGGTTAAATTTCTTTTTTCATCAGTTATAATACGGTATGTTTTCACGGTAGCTGGTATACCTTTAGCTATCATAGCAGTATATGTTTGCACCAGTTCTGATTGTTGGATTAGGCCATCACCTATTTGTTCGGAATAGTCCCGCAGTAATTTGATAAGCTCGCGAAATTGTACCCCTTGTGTTTTATTTAAACTGGGATTATAGGAACCCACAGCTTTGATGATGCTATCAATGTAAGCATCATCAATTGGTTGTATTTCTGACATAATTTTGTTTATAAGATATTTAAAATTAGGTTGTGTTTCTAAATGTATGATAGTTTAAATTCGGTTTAAAAAAACAGGCAAAATAGAATCAATATCTTCATTTTTACAGCTAAAAAGGCTTGCGTTTTCACAGGATTTTTATCGGTCTAAATAGTCATCATACATTTGGAAACACAACCTAAAATTATAATTTATTTGAGGGCTTAAAATTGCTTAAAAGCCCTTATTGGTTTTTGCTTTTTTAATGGCTTTTAAGCAGGGGAAAGCTGTACTATGCTTTCTCCGTCTGCATCCATGAGCTGTTGTTTGGTTATTACGATTAAATCTTGTTCATTTTGTGAAGCATCAATCGCAACGTTTGTAAATGTGTTGTTAAAGTTTACAGTAATGTCTTTTGCTGTGTCAGAATTGTTTATCATATAAATTCTTACACTATAATCCTCTCCTTCGACGTGATTAGACCACCCGCCGCCGGTAATTTCAAACCCGGAATATATAAAATCGTTACAATCTGATAATCTATATGTTTGATATGGATTACTTTGAGCATCTACACCGGTTACATAAACATCATTTGTATCATCTAGCATAGCTGTTACAAATAAAGTAGTCATTGCATCATCTACTGTTGATGTTATCTGCAATGCAGCATCAATAAAAAGCGGTTGCTGACCAACGATAAGAATTACCGGTGCTTGATTTGGAAAATTATATGGCCTTATATGATTACTGTTTTGTTGATTGCCTTTTTGATCCAGTAATTTATATGTTTTTCCCCTATTTTGGTTTGTTATTATTGGTAACGTGATTGTAAGGGTTTCAAAAATTCTATTATCATATACTTTTGTTTCGTCTACGGCTAAATTATAACTAACGCCGGTTGGTTGTCCCTGGCTGTCGTTTTCAGCAACCGCCAAAGGAACGCCGGAATTATTTGTTAAGCTTGTATGTCCATAAGCCATAATGTAGGCAATTCCACCCTGATCTGTTTTGTAAACTGTTCCTGGTGCAAGGTTTAAACCGTCAACTGCTGCCTCAAAAGCATCGCGGTTCGCTACCTGTAAAGGCAATAAAGGCAAAAAATCCGCACTGATAAATTTTGTTGCACCATTCTCTCCCTGCTGCTCGATACGGTCGCGCATCAATTTGATTAGTTCACGCAAACGGACTCCCTGTGTTACATCCAAATTAGGATTATAAACTTCATTGGCTTTAATGACTGCATCAATATAAGCATCCTCAATTTTTTGAATTTCTGGCATAATTTTAATTTAAAAAGATTTGTTAATAATGAAATGGTTAAATAGTAAGCTCTTTATCGACCAGGTTTAGCAATCCGGAGGAGTTTTCTACTTTTACCTTGAAGCGGTTATAGACCCTGTTTCCGTCTTCGTCCTGCAGGGTCAAAGGCATTGGTAAAGTATAGGCGGCTGGTACGGATGCATCAACAGGCACAATGGTGGAAAGCTTTTCCCAGTTCCCGCGCTGGTTCTGTTTGTATAAGTAATAAGTCCCTTTGTTCGCAGTAGGTGCCCAGCTAAGCTGGTTAGTTGCCGGGTCATAACTCAGGTCAGGCGCATCAGGGTTTATGGTATCGATCAGCCTAATTGCTATCGGCGATGAACCTGGCGAAGACACGTCTTCCGGTTGTTCAAACTCGTTAATAATCGTCCTTACTGCCGCTATCCGGTAATAAACTGTTTCCCCCAATGGGACTGTTGCCAGGTCAGAGAAGTTATCGGTTATCTCCAACCCTGCACTCAGGCCCTGCCCTGTCAGGTCAATCTCAAAAGGCGTCATCATTGCCTGTAGCGAGAGGGTTTTTGCCTGGTCGAGACTACGGTAAACCCTGATCTTAGAGATGTTATCTGCCGGTGAAAAAGGGGAAACTTTAAAGGTTATGGCAATAGGGCTGTCCCCAAGCCCAGCCGCCGTGCCGATGGAATAACTACTGACAACCGGTGTCTCGGCAGGCAAAGTATGCAGGACAGAAACCGGGCCGGTAAAGGCGCTTAATGGCCCAATGGCCAATGTGTTTGTCGTTTCTGCACAGGCATAGAAATAAAGGTTCCGGGAAGCAGCGTTGAGCGTATAATCGGTGAAACGGACGTAAGTGGTATTAGCTTCCCCATCTTTACTGAACTTCCTGATCATTGGGAACGGGTCGAAATCAGGCTGGGATGAGCCTAATAAAGCACCATCTAGCGTGCGGATCTTGGGCTTTTTGTTCTCCGTTTGAAAGCCTGTTTTAATAAAGGAAAATACGGGCGTTTGCTCGGAGAGCGGTAACAAAGTCCTCCAAATAGCCAGCCTGTACTTCTCCATTTTTACCTGTTCACTATCAGTAGGCAGGAAAAGCCCTTCTTTGTCCGGCAGCGGAAAGCCGTAAGGCGAAGGCGCAGCATCAAATATTTTAAACCTGCCGGGCGTTGCAGCATCGAACGTTAGATTAACCAGTTCCAAAAACCGCTCGTTATAGTAAAGGTCTTCGGTCAGCCCATTCAAATCATTTAGGATAGTAGTTACCGTTCCCGCCTGGTAGAGCGCATACAAAACCTCTTCCTGGTTTGTCCGGTAAAAAGTAAAACCAAACGGGTTTCTTGCAAGGCCGTCAGTGCCAGGGGCAACCTTAACGTCCATAGTAAATGCTGCTTTTCCTGTAGCGTCCGGCCTTACCTTCAGGCCATATGCAACCGGTGCCTCCATTTTTACCGGCTCTTCGGCCCGCCTTGCAAGCACGACAGCAGGGACTGAGATGCGGGAAGAAAAACCGCTTCCTGCCCCGGTCGAATCGAAGCTTTGTAAACCGATTAACGTTTTTTTACTGTTTTGCCCGGCTTCAGGTAAGATCAAAGCCGAATTGAACGTATGATCAGGTGTGGGTTCGGCAAAAAAATATGCTTTATAACCAGGGTGGAAATTGACACCCGAAACCAGATCCGATTCGTCTGCAGAAAGCTGGATTTCACTGTCCTGGTAGGCAGGGTCGGCAGCATAAACCACAAGCGGGCTGGTCTGCGCAATCCGGACAACTTCCAAAAGCTTCTTTTCGCTTGAATTGCTTACCGGCACACGGACCAGGCCTTTATACCATTCCACGTAAGGCCCGTTCAAAACAGCAGGCGGATTGCTGTCCGGTGCATCCGGGTTAAAAGGAAGGTTGTTTTGCGGGTGCGGGTCAAGGTTAACCCCTGGAAAGCTGACCTTGTAATACCCTGGCAAATCAGGCTGTCCGTCACCGTCCGCATCAAGGGAAGAAACCACCGCTTCCCCATTTATCCCGCCGATTAGGTAACGGGTAATATTACCTTCCTGATCAGTGTTGGTTTCTATTTCAGGGTTTGTACCACTTCCAAAATCTGTTAAAGAAACCGAGGCGGCAACAGCATCCCAGTTTTCTGGATTGGCCAGGTTTTCAACCAATGAAAAACGGCTGCCGGATTCGGGCATGATAAAAGAACCATAAGTTGCATAATGCCCCGCCTCTTCTACACTTTCGACCGTGCCGGCCTCTTTAATTTTCTCAACCGTTATAACCGGCCCACCTGTGCCCTCTGTTAAAGCGGTAACATTAAACTGTCCCGTAGGAGTGGTCAGCTGGCTGCCGATAAACCTGGAATAATCTATTGCATTGACTACAGGCATTACGGACGTACCATCAAGCAACTGGTAACTTCCGGTTTGTAGTGCTAATAAATCATCAGTTCCCGCAACGGGGGCAATACTTTTGATGGAACCTGTCAGTTCGAGCGGTTCACCAGGCTTAAAATAGGCCTTGACCCGGTCTGCTTTTACCACATCATTGTGAAGCGTACCTGTAGTTTGTAAATGGGAAATATCTGTGATGTCCAGCAAATTAAAACAAACCCGGGTAAAGGAAGTATCTTGCCTCGGAAACGCGTTGTTACGCCCGTTAATCCAGTCCTGCTCTGTTTGCGTAGTAAACAGCAGCGTGTCCTCCTTTTGGATATACTGCACTGCAATATCGGCTGGCGGCAGCAAAGTGTTTTTTACCGGGAAAACAGTTGGGCTTGTGGCCACTTCCCCACTGGTCAAAGAGGCCCTTGAAAACCAGTTTATACCGTAAATGGCATAATTATGTACGCCTTGTTCCCGTTCCAAATGGATATACAGGCTGGTAGCGTTGTCAGGGACAGGGACACTTTCCAGTACGCCTTCGGCGTGGTCGTTATCATAGGCATAATACGCGTGGCCTATCCCTTTACCGTTTGTAATTTCCGGTTTTACAAATGCGTTTTGGCTTTCAGGACGGTATTCTATACCATAAAATATCGCCTTTGTGTTTTCATAATTATTAAAGTTCTCTACCAGCGAAAGGTCTGCAAAATTCTCGTCACCTGCTTTTTCATAGTCAAATGCTTCCCTGCCAATGTTCACAAGCCTAACGTCGTCCGTAGCGGCATAACCATCAACATCAAACATGGCTTTATTTGTTTCGTTGCTGCCGGGCAGGTTATAAGTAACCGGACGGATAACCGGTTTTTCAGGCTGCCGGGCATCTGACTTTGCAGTCGGTAAACTGAGGTATTGGTAGGTGGCCGTATCAGTTGAACCTGCTGATTTCCGGCCAGTGTAAACGATCTTATAGATAAAACGTTCCCCTAAAGATTCCACAACCGGCGTATCAATATGGCCCAGCCCCAACATACGGGCAACATGAAAATCTGTTGCCATCAAATTAAGCACATCAAGGTAGCTGACGGACATTTCCGGTGCTTCCGGTCCGGCATTCTCGTCTTTGATTGTTCCGGTTGCCCTCGGGTCCGTCTGGCTTAGGATAAGGTACTGCGCAACGGTGTCTTTGATGGAAGGGTCGTTGACGCGCGAAACGCCCCACTTGTCCTGGTAATTTGCTACTTTCACGCTGGTTCCTTCGTTGTATTGCGGCCACAGGTTGTCAATTGGGTAACTGCTTGTTTCTAACCTTTCGAAAGCCACCTGGTCTGACAGGGTCAAACCGAAAGCTTCACCTACAATTGTCCAGTCGCCCGTAGCCCGGGTAGCTAAGAACTCGTCATACGTTTCGAATGAGAAGCTTTGCAGGTAGCCTTCCGAAGATTTTTTAAGCTTGATCCGGCTGATGTTATCGCCCAAGATGGTTTTGTTAACTGGTGACCCAGGATCAGTAGTAATCGTCTGCCGGATATTCAAGGTTTCGCCATCAGCGGAAGTACTAAGGACATCCACTTTTAAAACCGAGGAATTGCCTGCCTCTTTATCCCTGAAATCAAACCCAACAGCAAAGGAGGTTTTGTTGCTTACCGCTATTTCCAGCAAACTATCATATTGCTTCAGGAATTCAAAAGGGTTGGTTTGCGGGTTTACGTTTAAAGCAATTTGCCCGTATGCTGCCGTATCAATAAAGGTAAGCCTTACCCTGTTTACAAAGTTTTTCCCACCGACGGTAACGCCCGTGCTATAGGTCCAACTTTTAGAGGGGTAATCAATTACTGGTACGGAATTTTCAAAATCGAGAACATTTTTTACTGTACCGGTATAAGGGGTGCGGTAGAGCTTAACAAAATCATTGGGCTGGTTATAGCCGGTCGTAACAGCCCCGCTGCTAACATAATTACCTTGGGGAAGGTGCTTGTCCGCCAAATCCCCGGCCAGGCTCCAGCGTAGGTGTATCCCTTCTGCAACACCGTCGCTTCCATCAGCACCGGCTGCCTGCAGGTACAGGCCTGGAGAATTGTTCTGATAAGGGCTTTCCGTGCAGAGGTTTAAGCCCTGCTGCCCCAAATAACTTTTCAGTTCATCAAAGGCATCCAGAAACTGGACGAGTGCAACGTCCAGGGCGTATTTATCCGCATCACTGATTTCGGTCAGATGGTTGCCAAATACACCGAACATCTCCAGGATAGCCTGTAAGCGTGCACTATAACCGTTTGTAATGCTACCCTGGTTTCCGGTCCAAAAATCGGCGTTTAAAAAATCCGTCCTGGCAAAATCGCCAAGCACGTTTACGTTAGTGGGCGTTCCGGTACTAAAATCTATGCTGGAATAGTCTCCTTCTTCAAAGTCACCGGGGATTAAACCTTCGGAATAACCGGAAATGTTTACCAGTACCCGGATGGAGGTATTGTACAGCTTTCGCAACACATCATTTTCGAAAGCGCGCAGGCGGACCTGCAGGGCGGTATTATTTGAGAAAACTCCGGCAATTTCCTGTTGTTCAATATTATACAGACAATTTGTTACGCTGTTGTAGTCCGCCAAAAAGGCATAGGGATTGTTTATAGACGACATTCTATTTAATTTTTTATATAAATGATTTAGTGCTACTGGTACTGTTTACCGTGCTTCTTTCAGGATGAAAAGTAAGGTGACAGGTCAATGGACGGGCTGTTGTATTCTTCAAAAACAGTATTGTAATCGTTGCCGTTGAATATTTTATGCAAGAAGTGCAGTTGCATCGCTCCAAGCGGCATATCCATTTGTTCGTTGGTGATTAAAACTGCTGAAGTGTCCCTGGAGTGGATGCTGATAAATGCTTCCGGGCCTACGTTGGTGTTATCTGATAAAGTTATCGTAAGCCCTATTGTACCTGCAAGCAGTTCGGCAGGCAGCTTAGGGTCATTAAACGGTTCCGGGTTACGAACCAGGATACCCAAGAGCCTTTGGTTGGCCGGATCAACTAAACTACTATTGATCAGCAGGGTGATGACAGAAGTGTCAGCAGTCTCCAGGTTATTCAACATAAAGCCCCCAAATAACAGCCGTTCATACTGTACCGCGTAACGCTGCACTGATGCCGGGTCGTCCCCCGCAGAATTATTGACAAGGATTTTAAGTGTATTATCAATATAACTGTCCGAAAAAGAAAACTTGTTGGCGTATATAGCGTATTGTATTGCCCCTGAAACGTTACCGGTGATAAAGCTGCCGGCCTGTTCCTGGAAAGTAGCATAGCGCGAACTCATGAAACTAAACTTATGGACTTCTGCCTTTTGCTCATCCATCCCCGAAGGCTGGTAAACGGCGGTAAACAAAGCATTGTATAAGCGGTTAGGTTGCAAGTCCGGGAACTGGTAAGAGCCTTGCTTCAAACGTTTCTTTAAAGGGACCGGGATAGGGTTACAAGAACCTTCGCTTGCCGCCTTATTCATATAATAAAGCACTTGCTGGTCTGCAGGCAAGGTACCCACGTTGGCCTCGTCCACTAAAAACTCCTGGATCGGTTCCCATACCAGTTCCTGCTTCAGCACATTCCCTGCGGTATCCAATAGTTGCAGGTCTAACCTACTTTCCACTTCCGGAAGTTCTTGGTAGCTGGCCCAATTGGAATACATGGAATTGATATAAGGTGCGTTGAAAAACAGTTTGACCTGCGGGTTATGGTAAAATACAGGTTTGCTTACATCATACCTTCCCTGTGCATCCGGGAAGGAACGCTCATAATCAATATAGTGGGTAAGGTTGGCCAGTTTAAATTCGCCTCCCCGGTCACTTGCCGCAAGCTCCTGGTACTGCTTGTTCTGCGGATGGAAGTGGCCTACAGGGCCTGCCGTTTTAAACCCAAAAACATGTGTTTTTTCACTGTTTGCAGGTATCGTGCCGTTGACCCTGTCGCGGGTTTTTAAGCGGACTGCAAAAGTGGTATTAGGCCGCCATACCGGCTGGATTGTCCTGTTTAGCCCATCGCTCAGTACCTGTACTTCGCTGATCAGGCCTGCTTCCGTCCTTGGGTTATCTTCCAACCGCGCCTGCATATCTTCTGTCACATAGCTTAACTGGTTCAGGTAAGTGTATGCCAGTGGTTCAGTAGGGGCAAGGCCCAATTCGGCAGGGATAGCTACACTCGTTTTAAGTAACTTCTCAACAAAAACCTCAAGTGTATTACTTTCCCGGTTTACAGAAACCACGATCTGCTTGTACTGGTTTTTTTCGATTAGCCCTGTAAGGCAATTAGTTGTGTACTTGTCTTTCACCTGGATACCAGAACTTGTATTTCCGCTGTAGAAAGTAAGCCAGAGGCTGTAACTTGGGACAGCATCGATGTTATTATAAGCAGTTGCAGGGCTGGCGTAAGCGTTTTTATACAGGTGCAGCGCATAGCCTTTTTTATAACCGGTCTTCGGGTCTTCCTTCACTTTGTATAAAAGTGTGCTGATTCCTTGTGAAAACGGATCGAATATAGCAGTCGCTTCGAAAGCGAAACTGCCGGTTTCCACTTTCAACGCTTCGCTTAAAGGCACAACCAGTGCATCCGTATTTGCATCATAAGAATAAACACTATTTAGAACCAGTTCACCTGCCCCGTCCATTGCATAATAGGTAGGGACAGTTGTAGGGCTTCCGGTAACAATGCCCGGATTAGGACCAGTTAAGCTCAGGTCACTATTTAACGGCCAGCTACCCACTATGCCCTGCTGCCCCTGGTAATCGTCGGCCAGTACTTCGACATAAGAAATACTTTTGTTGTAAAACGTTACAAACATCAGTGCTTTTTCCTGTTCAAAATAGCGGTAAACAGATGGCAGGGTTGGGGTGAGAAACTGTTCCGGTAAAGGATAGTTGCCGCCAATCACCAGTTCGCCGTCAAAGTCAGGCGTAACATCTTTATAAAATTTCAGGGCGATTTTATCTATCGGGTTTTGCAAATCATCGTAAGCAATTACGGCATCCTGCTGGCCTTCGCCGATAAGGCTTTGGCTTAAAATTTCATCTGTAGAAACAGCACTGCCGAACTCTCCAGGCTGGTAAGCTGTTTTCAAAAAGCTTACTTCTACCTTATTCTGGTTGTCCCCGAATTCCAGGTTTGCGGAGGCAACAGGTTTCGGGAAGCTGATCAACAAGGTGCCTTCGTTGCCTTGCAACCGCAGGCTTTCGTCCGCATAGCTTGTTTCGAATTGTACATCACCGGTAACGCCTGTAAAAGTAAAACCCAGGGCCTCAAAAGTAGCCGACAGGCCAGCAGGGTAAACGGTGCCCGAAACAGCTTCTTTCCAGTTGACCAGGTTTTCTTTTTTGATCCGGTCAAAGCAGAATACATCTTTACGGTTGTAGTTGCGCGTGTCCAGGTCGTTCACCGTACTGGTGGAACCATCTGCATAACTGAACATATTCTGCGACAACAGCCTGATCTTGTTATACCTGTTCGGTTCTACAAACTGCCAGTAGCCCGGTTTTAATTGGGACAAGTCGATAGCCGATGCGCCTGTATTTTCGTTTACAATAGCCGTTACCGCCTCGTAAATATGGTAAGGCACCCAGGCACTGTTTGCCCCGTCTTCCTTCCAGGCAAATATTTCCAGCCCGGAGATCTCGTATTCGTGGCGTACCTGGTTATTGATGCCTTTTTTAGGGGGCAAAAGTTCCATGTATCCGTCTGGCAACTGGTTGCCTGCACCGCCCAATGCCACGCCTCCCGGTTTTACCGGTTTTAACAACTCGATATCGATAAAGCTATCAAGCGGAATAGTTACGTTTTGCGCATCGGCAGGGACGGTAAAGTTATACTTCCAGCTTGTATCCCCCGGAGGAGGGATAACCACTGCATTTTCACTCGTAAGGTAATTCAGGTTAAATGTTTCCTTAGAAAGGATATTATAAGCCACTGCCGGAAGGTATCCTTTTACCGGGTCTGGCAGTTGCAAAACAGGTAATGGCTCAAGTAACGCCTGCTGGTTGTTGTTGAAGTGCCAGCTCATCTCTAAGGTAAATGTTAACTTTTTAAGTGGCCATGGAAGCGGCGGATGAACCTGGATTTTCCCGCTGATGTTAAACGGATTAGGTGCCTCTACAGCCAGGGTCAGATCAACAGACACCCCAGCACTAAGCTTCCATATTTTAACATAAGCATAGCCGCCTGCTTGTATAAAGCCGCCGATCTGAACCGGTTTAAAGCTCACAAAGCCGCCCAGGTTCAAATAAGCACCAAAGCCAACGCTTATAGGCCCAAAAGACTTGTTAAAATCAAACTTCGCTCCTGCACCTGCTTTGATCCCTTGGGAAGATAGCATCAGGTAGGCATGTCCCTGGAACAAGGTCAAAATTTTCGCCTGGATACGCTCACTCTCCGGGCTGTCTTTACCAATGTTAAGGTACCAGCCCGAGGCATTGTTAAAAAAGAAGGCCATGTCCAACGCCCCTTGCAGGCCAAAGATGGCACCTTTAAGCGAGCCGCTGTTAGGCACTTTATAATTCACGCTCAGGTTGCCCCGTACCGAGTTGTCCCCAATCACGATCAGCGCACTGAACGGCGGATCAACATCGTCCTTCAAGCCAAGCCTTTTTTGCAAGATGCCTGCCTGGCCCTGCATCAAAAATACGTCCGGCATGCCAAGCAGCAAGAAAAGTTTGCTGGAGAAGCTAAAGCCGGAGTCAAAGGTGGTTGCAATAGTCATCCCTGCACCTACCGAAAAACCGGGCTTATCGGCAAATTTGTCCAGTTCAATCCCCTCACGTCCGGTAATGGTACTCTTCGCTTTGTAGTAGTCCCACCAGCTTGCCGTATCCGGCAAGGATGGCGTAGCGGCAGATTTGGCTGGCATATAATGTTGCCCGATCAGCCCGCGGAAAGCATAGATACCCAACCCGGTGCCGCCAATCGGTATTGGTTTGGCCAGTTCCAGGCCAATATCTACCACGAAGGCCGGAATAGTAGGGTCAAGGCGCATCCCCGCACTGCCGGAAAGGTGGAGCTTAGGGATTTCAAAGGCTACAGCACCTGTGTATTCCGACCCGGCGTTGGACCCGGAGATTGCAGAGTCAGGGTTGTGCATATTGAGGTAACCGTTCAGGGTAAGCGCATTATCGCCGTCACCCGGCAAGCTCAGGTCGATCAAGATCTGGTCGATGCTTAAAAAATGATCGAATGGCTTGTCCTGCCCGTTGTTGTCGGTCGTGAAAAAGTATTTGATGCCGTTACCGGATGCATTTACGCCGGCCCTGCCCGTATTGATCATACCATCGAAACCAAAGAAGCGATAATTGCGGTCTATGCCATGCAGCATCCTTTTATGCGCGCCCAGGGAAATATTGCCTACTTCCATTTTAACAGGGCCTATTTGCAACCTGAATGATTTAGGTACAGCGATAAAGCCGCCTTCAAATTCCAGGTCGCCGTTGTCCCAGATGGTTAGTTTGTTAATTTCAACGCCTTTCGGCAAGATTTCCCCTAAAATAGGCAGGTTGGCAATAAAGTTCAGCGTGCCTGCAACAGAAACAAAGAAACGGCCGTTTACACTGCCTACTTCCAGTTTACGTACAATTACTTCTAAAACATCCGGGATTGTGATTTTATAACCGCCTGCTTGTGGCCTTGCCGTAATATCAAAATCGCCATTGTCTTTAATTGCAGCATCAATCAGGATAACCGCTGGCCCATTATCAACATTAAAGCCTGGGATGGTGAGCTTACCACTGATGGTAGAACCGGTAATGGCACTTTGGCGAAATGTAAGCGAAAACTCATCCAATTCAATTTCAAAGTCCCCGAACTTGCGGTGCAATGAGCCATTGGCTTCTAAACCAATTGTACCAGAAATACCGCCCGTGCCAATCAGTAAATTGTTGGCAAATATTGATGCACTGGTTTTTGTATCATCTTCCTTACCAAAATTATTAAAAGTTACAGATGCCTGCTGCACATATAAACCAATAAAATCTACAGGATAACCTGCTGCATCCGCTTCCGGAATGTTAGAGGTGCGACTTAGATCAAGCTTAGCATTGGTAAAACTAATAATTAGCCCAGAGTTAGCGATTTGTGCAAACTGGGGAACCAAAGATCCTGCAAACTCCATTTGATACCCAAAACCTGTGTCTGTATCAAAATCTAACGTGGTTTCGGCAAATTGAAAATAAGCTTGCTTTAAACCACCTGAATTATCAAGCGTATTATCTACTTCTAATCCCTTAGTACCCAGTTTCATTGGAAGTAAAACAGTTCTTGGAAATTCAATAGCTGCACTTAATTCAAGAGTTACCCTTGCCTTTGGAATAATAAGGTCTTTTACAAACCCTTCGAGATCAGTCGGAATAAAAGATGAAAAGAAATAGTTTAGCTTTCCTTTCCCTAAAGAAAGATCACCTGAAGCAAGATAGAGTGAGAAAATAGTAGGGAAAACTTCTTTGTTTAATGAATTAACTTGGGTTATCAAGTCCTGAACTGGATCATCTGCGTTTTCATCAATTGTAATGTTGGAACTATATAATAAGTTAACATCATTGACTAATTGACTCAATCCTGATAGGGAAGGATCAATTGGTGTAACAAAGACATCAACAGCGAGTAAAAGGGCTTGATCTTCAGTTATATCAAAAACTTCTAATCCTAAATTAAACAGGTCTTCAACCGAAAAAGAAAAACCGTTTGCCTTAAAATTCCGGACATATTTTAAAATTTTCCACTGCCAAAAAACGGTTAAAGGAAATGAAGAAATGGTATCATCGCTGTAATCAGGATTTAAAATTAGAGATATTTCTGTTCCTGGTATTTCAATAGCCAGCTTGCGTTTGCTTACTACGTCCAAACTATAAAAAGCACTGCTGCCATCTATACTTTTAGAACTTTGGTAATTTTTATAATAAACGTTATCAAAAATTTGATCAACTCCATCTTTTAGGAAAGACAAAATTTCTGGTAAATCATCTGCATTTATCAAATCTGAAATTGCAGGATAATACTTATAATCAACTAGGTTAGTTGCCATAATAGGTTAAATATTAATAAATAGGTGGACTGGACAGGTATTAATTTTTATATTAATCCTATTTGTACTGGAGAGAAATATTGAAGCAGAGCAGAGTCTGGTAACTCTTCTATAAATTCTGTTAACTATTAATAGTCAACAGAATAAGCCTAAGAAATGAGCTTGGTTAAATATGTATCAGAAGCAACAAATACTTCTTTTAACCTTGTAAATCTTGTGATTGTAATATTTATATTAAAAGTGAGAAAGGGTACTTATTTTTACAGGCTAAAAGAAGTATAAAATCATATTGAACAAAACTTAGATTGATGTTGTAAAGCAAATTGTAGACTATTTAGTATAAATTCTGATAGTATTTGAGATAATTACTCCGGTTTTACCATCAATTACCAGTACTCTTTTATCTCCATAAAACGAATCGTTGTTTGAATCTACAGGAAAACTGACTTCATACTCTGGTTTAAATCCTCTAGCAACACGAACATTTTTATTATCTTTCATTATATCAATATTAAACTCATTCTTGACTTTCAAAGCTAGATCATCTATAGAAAAATGAAATCCCTCATCTAGGTCAATCTCCTTAAACACATTCCCATTACCATCGTAAAACTTTTTTATTCCAATAGGAACTCCATAAAAGACTTCTACTGAACTTTGTATAGCTCCTCCCACTTTGGAATATATATTTTGTATCCTAAAAGGAGTACCTTTAATTTTAATATCTTCAATATAAGCATCTCTAAATATAGATTGCCTTACACTATTTCCATTGGGCAACGTAAACTTTGCCTCTCCATTAACTTGTATTTCATCAAAGCTTTTGTTATCTAATGTTTCCATTTTAGGTGGTTTTATATTGTTTAAAAAAAAATTTTTATGTTGTGCCCTACAGCTCAACGTACTTAATATCAATGCTAAAAAAAATACTTTTTTCATTTTTTAAAATTTAAATTAATTATTTTCCATTGCCAATGCCAGGTATTAGTTATAAAACGATTATAACTCATATAATTATCTGTAGTACCTTTTGAATAAACATACTTAATTTGGGGATTGGTAATAGGTATTAAATTTGAAGTGCCTTTTTCTACCCCTTGATGCGTATGATACAATCCTAATCCATGGAGCGCTTCATGACATATTGTTGTTTTATCCTTATTAGAAAATAGAATCACATTACGAAAAAAAGCGTTTACATATTGAGTTTGACCAGTTGACCCATCGTAAGCATCATCACCAAAACTAAAAATCAAAAAGTGATTTCTATATTTTATATTGTTTGGCCTAGACAGAAAGGTGTTTCTTAAATAAGTAAAAAAATCTTTATTATCTTGTGCTATTAATTTAGTTTTAAGGTCTATATAAAGCCCTCCTAATTTAAAATTTGAATCTGTAGTTAAATCAAATAAATGGTTATGATCTATAGTATTTGTTATATCTTGAGAATAATCTTCAATTAAACCAAAAATAAAATTTTGGTAAAGTGCTTTTTTTAAATTAATCTTTTCTTCAATTGAAAAATCTCCTGTATTAATTGGGGTACCCGTAATATCGGTTCGTACCCTAATGCAAACAACTTTCAAGTCTTTCCTGGTGGCTAAATCATTTTTACCAACTATAATTATTCCGGCTAATTTAGCATCACTTTTGTTAGTTAGACCTAATGGATAAGCTAATACCCTTATTTGTTTGTTTTCACTAAAGTCTTTTAAACAGGTAATTGTAATTGTCTTATTAGAGGAAGTTTGTGGATTGGAAAGAACAGGCGAAACAATACTGAATAAAGTAGTATCATAATCAAAATCTAATTTACTTAATGGTTCATCAACTTCAATCAAAATGTTTAGCTCAGCTTCAGAAGGTGGTACAGGCTCATCTTTAAATAACTGACTATATGTTTGAGGGTACAAATTAAGATAAGGAGCAAAATATTGCGTATTAGGTTTTTGTGTAGGAATAGACATATATTCCCTTTTAAGGGCCCGATAAGCTTCCTCTTTATCTTCAAACGCAGAATTTGTATCATATTTAGTCGGCCGTTCATATCCTCCCCGGATATCGTCTTTATAAATTGAATCATTATTATCACCAACCCGTAACCAATCAAAGCCAAACTGACCATTATATCCCTCTGCTGTACTAGGTAAATAAATTAGAGTCCTAAACTCCACCTTTGCTTTTGCAAATTCTTTATAAAACTCCTGATAGTCGGAATATTCTTTGGAAAAAAAGTAAAATCCGTCAAGGGTATAAACATATAACTCTGGAGGGGTTGTGTTTGTATTATCTAATGTTGAGATAATACTTCCCGTGTTATCTTCATATTTTAAACCCACATAGTACTTTCTAAAATCTCTGTCGTCACTTACAGAAACATTATCATCAACTTCTTTTAAATCAAAAAATACATTATCCGAATCTGTCGGAATAACCTGAGCCTGCCCTTCAGATGGTGTAGTAGTACCATAAATTAAGAGATTGTATTCATCATCTGTTATTCCTAAATGAAAATAACTGTTCCTTTTTTCAAAGTCACTTTCATGGATTAATGAAAGCGAATTAATAGTATTCTCACCATCTGTTACTTTGCCCCTGTAGACAGCGAAATCTTTGTCTTCATAAATATTTAAAGCGTACTGTTCTGATGATGTTGGCTTCTTCGCAATTCCTGCTTTTAGGGTATCTATATTAAGCTTATTAAATTCTGGGTCGTGGTTAGTGTTTCTTTTTATAGCGGCCATAAATAACCTTCGCTTTTTTGATTGAACCGAATTGAACAAACTTTTTCCAGTATCAAAAACAACCTTGTTTTGTATAGAAGCCCCAGCACTAAGAATTGGATCTAAGTTTAACAACCTGCTGTTATCATAGGTAGCCCAATAAGTTAAATCAGAGTAAGGCTCCACTGCATTTACTTTGTAACTAACCTCCGAAGCCATTGAAGCTAATACGGGAGTAGAATCAGGTAGTTTCAAATTGCAACTAACATTAGCTGGCCAAAGATTATCATAGTAATTTGGAAGTGGGTATTCCTGTTTTAGGTTACTATAAATCATTAGAAAAGAAGCGCAATATTTCAAGCCATTAACTTGAAACGCAACTAAGATGGCAGAAGTTCTCCCTATGGGTTCTCTAATGGTAGGTGTGGTGGCAGGAGAAACAGGAGGTATATCTAACAAACTCTGTGCAAATGGATATTTGGCCATATCGTTATTAGGCGAAATAACATCAACAACAATAAATCTTTCAGTTTCAGAAATGCTACTGTCAAAATTATATTCTAAGGTAATTGGTACTGTGCTTGTATTATCTGAAGGTTGAGTTGTTAAAGTAGTTTCTTCAATAAGTATAGGCCAACCGTTATTCTCGTTAAGCTGTCCACCATTTATAAACCCTTCTACCTTTCTTGATGAATCATAGTAATTATATGAACGGCCTCTTTCTGCTTGTATGTAAACATAGATTTTATTTCTTGTCTGATATTTTAGAAGAATAGTAGTAAAAATATCTTCATTACTTTTTATGCCAGTTGAATTACTGGGCAATTTAATTTTACCACATTCTACATGAGAACCCCAGAAAGCAGCGGCATCCATAAATTGATGAATATATTCTTTGTACCTTTTTACAGCAATTTGAGCCGTTGAAGTAATTTGACCTGTATCGAAAACATACTCACTTTTACGTGCATAGGTTAAATCAAGTCTAAATAATTCCTGCTGGTTTTCTAACTTATAATCCCCATAATCTAAAACAATATCTAAGCCGAGTGATCCATTAAAATTACCAATATGATCCCCTTCTTTACAAGCAGGCAACTGAAAAGAATTAGCTGCGTCCTCTTCCGCTGCATTATAAAAATAAGTATCAATTAATGCAGAGGAGGGCTGGTTTACCGGATTGTAACCAATTAATTCCGCCGGAAAGTTGGGTGGTGAAGTATTCGCTATACCTCCTTCACCAACATTAGAATTAAATTTTAAAAATTGATCCCATAATTTTTGAAGGAAAATCGGCTGATTTTGATCTGCTGTATTTTTAGGTTGTAAATTAGAATCAGAGATTAAATCAACTTTATTTACTCCTCTATAAATAAAATATTTAATTTTTAAAGGAGCGTAGCTGGCATCAGGTTTAAGAATAAGGTTTACTTTGGTATCATCGCCTTCCATTGGTTGAATAAGAATCCTTCCATTGCAAATAGCAAATACCTTTGTATTCGTTAAAGCTCTTACTTTAGAAGTGGTTCGATATTGCGTTGATGTGCCTTGCGAATCGACAACAGGACCAAAAGCGTCGGTAGCATAATCTGATACAGCAGCATCCGCTAAATTTTGATTATCGACATAAAAATGTGATGTAGGACTATATTGATTTGACATATTATTAGGAATTATTTTAAAAAACGGTTTCTTTCTTTTCTACAAGAATTACTACTTGAATTATCAGAACTACAATATTTCTTTTTAAGTAGTAAAAGTGATGGATTGCCCTGCCACGTTATACACCAGCCTGATGAGCGTGATCATAGAATCCGGGTTGTAAGTGCCATCTGCACCGGAAAGGACATTGCCCGTAAAACCGATTATGTTGCCAACAGTGGTGCCACCGGAAACTGAAGGGATGTAAGAACCGGGGCTGCCGGAAAGGGTCACGACGGCATCCCCGCTTTTTAGGGCAAATACCCCGGATACTGTTTTTACGGCATCACTCCTTCCTTTTAAATGGAACACAAATTCGGGCGTTGCAGGAAAGCTGGCCACTAATTTTGCTATGTTAAACTCGAACCTCCAGTTTAATACCGGCTGGTTAATCAAATCTGAAGTGAGTATCAATGCCTGGGCAGGCGTACCCGAAGGTATAATGTTGTTCCCTGTGTAGGCCAGTGCCGAGTTTGGTGAAACTTCCGTATTTTCTATATAAGCAAGTACGTTTAGGGCTGGATCATTGTAAATATCTAAAACCAGGATACCAATCGGGTATGGCTCAGCAGCAACAGTAGTATCAGTAACGGTAACCTGTTTGGTAACCGCTGCTACACCATCTTTTGAAGCGGTAATGGTAATTTGGCGGGTATCGTTACTGGTGTTATTTGTGGCTGCGGTAAAAGTGTGACCTGTAAAAACACCTTCGGTTGCCGATAGCACGTACTGATCGGTAACATCTATACTGGTACCATTAAGATAAGTACCGATAACCCGGAAATCTGCGGTAGCACCTTCACCTATAGAACCAGGCCCGTTAATAACAACAGAAACCGGGGCTGCGCAGGTTTGAAAGGTTAAGTTCTGGACACCCGACCAGCCTTGCGCCGTTAATATCCGGCTACCAATAGTGTAAGTGCCGCAATCAAGGCTGGCTGATAATGTCGGATTGTTTTGGCCGACAATCAATAAATTATTCAAGTACCATTCATAAGCTAAAACGGTTGCCTGGTCGGCACTGCTATCAAATAAAAGTTGAAAACTTACTTGCTGGCCGGTTGGGATAGGGTTTCCGGAGAGGGAAAATGGAGGGCCGGTTAAACATGCAGGATTACTCATGAGTGTTTGGATTGAGCGTTTTAAAATTGATTTGATATATATTCTGCCCAGCGGAATGGAACTTGAATTTTTGGTTAGTGTTAAGAAATGATTGTTGCCTTAGTTATGGCAATCCACATTTTAACTGATGAAATAAAACAAGGTGCTTAAAATAGTATGGCCCTGGGATAAGACCCTTACCGTAGTTTTGGCTTTTATTTGAAGCAACCTTGCTTTCATGTTTTTATTTAATAATTTTTTAAAGGGCATACTTTACCTGGCCGCTTTTTAAAGCGGCATTGCAATTGGCTTAACAAAAAGGTGTCTTGTTAATATTGAACGCTATGCGGCGATCTGTTTACCGTAGCCATTTTTGTAGTAATATTCGAGTATCTGGACGGCCTCGCTCCAGGTAACCTTGCCATCGGAAAGGATGATCAATAGCCGCGAGGCCAGTGCGTGCCAGAGGGCATCCTGGTCGGGCTTGTCCGAGAACTTGACCTTGTCCAACAAGTCGTTTATAGTTGCCCCTTCCCCCGGCTTTTCCAAAGCCTGCCTGGCAAACATCAGGCCTGCAATCAGAACAGGCAGGCCGCGGACCAGCGCCACCCGGATGTTATCATCGATGGTCGTTGGGATAAGGTCCGTAATCAGTACGGCCAGAGGCGAGGCCACGGCACTACGGATGTTGTTGACGATCTGGATCACCAGGTCCAGGTCTTCCCCTGTGATGGTATGCGTAACCGGGGAAGGCCCTACCACCGGTACATTCTTTTTAGGGATCAAGGCCAATACAAAGGCCACTGCTTTCAGGTACATCTTTTTGAACCACATGATAATTTCTGTTTAGGTTAATTTATTAGGTTGATTGCTATAATTAAGGCGTTAAAAAAAGCTTCCGCTCCTTTTCCCTGCGCTCTGTCAAGACTGCAAATGGCTTTTTCTGCCCCGTTATTGGGTCTGTTACCTTGTCCCAAAGCAAAAACTGGCCTGCTGCACCTTGATAGTCCCCCGAATTGAGCAGCTTAAGCAGTGTGCTCCCCTCAAGGCCGCCTGTATTGTACTGAAAGCTGACCAGGGCGTCAAATTGGTTCTGGGTCAGCGGCACTTTTACCAATGAGCGGACATCGTTTACATAACCTTTCATTGTCTGTTCAAACAGGTCGTTGGCGCAATCGATATTGACCAGCTTGTCGCCTTTCTTTACCGGTGTGCCATTTGCCCAGCGGGTGCTCCCCCAACCGATCGTCCAGGTACCGGCCGTGTCCCGGTAGGCTTTAAGCCTGACACCTTCAAACCCTTTGATCAGCTCCAGCCCGCCCTTGCTTTGATTATAGGCAATGGTTGCCGCAGAGCTTGTTTTTTTAATAAACCCTAACCCTTTGCTGCTCAATTCCATCTGCTTAATTTTTGTGCTTCTTTTAATAGTATTAATATCAATAAAAATAGAACTTTGCTTATGTAATTTAAATAATGTTGCTATCTTTGTTCTGATTAACATTACAAATGTAGATATAAGTTCTAATAATCCAAATCTTTTTTAGACTATTTTTCTAATAAAAACACAAAGCACTGAAAATGAATGTAAAAGAAAGGTTGAAGCAGTTCGCCGGATACAAAAAGATACGCATTACAGCGCTGGAAGAAGCTTCCGGGCTGTCCAATGGCTATGTAAACAACATTAGGAATTCTATTTCCGATCAGAAATTAGAGCAAATTACACGTGCTTTTCCTGATTTGGACCCGGTCTGGCTGCGTATGGGCGTAGGCGAGATGATTAAAAGTGTTCAGGAAGAAGAAAAGGACATAAAGCCGGAGGGTATGAATTCTTTGAACCTGCCGGTCAAATACAAGCCTATACCGTTAATTAATATTGATGCGATGGCTGGGAATGGACATGGGGACGCTCAGGTAATGGGTTATGACAGCGAACAGTTTGTTATTCCAACGTTCGTTGGGGCAGAGTTCCTGATTACAGTGCGTGGGATCAGTATGTACCCTAAATACAATAGTGGTGACATTGTTGCCTGTAAACGCTTAAGCCTGGATACGTTTTTCCAGTGGAACAAAGTGTATGTACTTGATACCAGCCAAGGGGCTATCATTAAGCGGGTACGCAAAGCGAGTGACGGGCAGCATGTACTCATTGTCAGCGACAACGAGGATTACGAGCCGTTCGAGCTGCACCGGTCAGAAATCCGGGCTATTGCTATTGTTATCGGCGTTATCAGGCTCGAATGATGGGGGAATACAAATCGCAATTTATATTGCCGTAAGAAACGCATTATTTTAATCCTTAAACGCAAAGCCCTCCAGTTATCTGCAGGGCTTTGCTATTTATTAAGAATGCAAGACAATATAAATATAAGCAGCTTTAAAAGTTGTTCGTGCAATTATTAATGACGCCACCCGTGATTACTACCGAGTCTTTAAGGTTAGTAGTTGATTTAGCTACAAAATTAAAAGTCCCGGAAAAAGTATAAGTAGCACCTTGAATTTTATAGCTTGTAACATTAATTTCACCCCTTACCGCATTATATTGTACCGATGAGGAATTTTTATAGTAAGCATCTGAATAAGACTTTAATGGGTAGGTTGCAGGCACACTGCCTTTGAAATAAATACTCACTTTTGAACCGTCTTTAACTGGTAAAGAGACTTGGTTACTGATCACACCATTATTAGTGAATATGCCGTCATATGGATCGGTAACTGTAACTTCAACCGTCCCTACTTTAAACTTTGCACTTTCGGCAGCAGTTGCTGGTGTTGGTTCACTATTACTTGACACCTGGCATGAACTAACAGACAACAGTATAATTACAAAGAGAAAAGTAGTATAAATAGTATTTGTGTTGTGTTTCATAGCTTGTTTTGGAATAAATGTAATTTAAGGGTTGGCAGCCGTCGGGTTACTTGGAGCTATTTTTTTGATTATAATCATCAATAGCAGCAACCAGCGGTTCATACTGCATATGGGCGTAAGTAGCTTTTTTTGCCATGG
>CAXUMK010000062.1:0-24217 GCA_964251885.1 uncultured Segetibacter sp.
CAGACTGTGCGAAAACTAAATAGTTATGAAGTATTAATTTTTTCTACCTTCTTAACTACATCATTACTAATGTAAGTTAATAGTGTAACTAATTAGGATAAGATATTACAAGCTAGTTTTCGCACAGTCTGACGATGTTGAACAATGATAAAAAGCTGGCTAACACTTATAAAAAATACTGTACCATTTGCTGCCAAAACCGCGGACGGTGGGCTTCTCCCTCCCAGATATGTAACGTGTTTGGTATTCCTTTTTGTAACAGCGTGTTATGCAAAAATTCATTGTTTGGCAGAAAGGGATCTTCTTTACCCAGGGCGAGGACTATCTGTATTTTTTTTATTTGCCCTATAATATTTTCATCATTCAGATTGGGCATAAACTGGGTCGGCATATTGAAATAGATATTCTCATCGGTATAAGCGTCAAACAGATCAGGAAAATTATTTGCGTGTGATGTAAGATCGTACCTGCCACTCATGCCTACGGCTTTGCTAAAAAGATGAGGGTGACGAAAAGCGATATTGATGGCATGATAGGCTCCCAGACTGCAACCGGCAGAAACAATATATGTATTGGAATTTTTATGTTGAATAAGCGGCATTACTTCGCTTATAATGTACTGCTCATATTGAATATGCCTTACAATGCGCTGGCTGGGATGACTGCATGAGCAATAAAAACTTTCGAGGTCTATGCTGTCTACACAATAAACCTGCAGCCAACCATTGTTGATTTTTTCTGCAATTGCGTCTATTACTTTCCAGTTTTCGTAGTCGTAGAAACGCGCTGTGCGGGTGGGGAAAAACAACACCGGCGTACCGGCATGGCCAAACACCAGTAATTCCATATCTTTTTTAACGTGAGGACTAAACCATTTGTAATACTCCCTGTTCATACTTAAAAATTGAAATTTTGCTATAGTTAATGCAATTTTTCACTCAACAAACATTCGTTTAGTATGATCTCTCTCCAAACAATATATCCATCTCTGCTCAGGTGAAGTCCGTCATCCTTGAAATACGATGCAATAGGTTTGCCATCAATTCCTATCATTTTATCGAAGATATTCACAAAATAATTGTTACCGCTTCCTGCACTGATGTCTCTTTCTATAAGTCTGTTTGTGTAAACTATTTCATCTATGATCTCCATGCGGCTTATGCTTGGTTTTATGGAAATATAATAGAAAGGGATGTCAGGATACCATTGCCGCAGCTTACTCATAAACTCGTGATAGAAGATAAGCACCTCTTCAGGATGTCGTCCATCACCCAGGTCGTTGTCACCGGCGTATAGAATAAAATTATTGGGATGCCTGACTGGCGAAACAATGCGGTCAAAAAACCATACACATGCGGCAAGCGTAGAACCGCCGAACCCGAGGTTTACGGGTTTAAAGCCTTCAAAATCCTCATACAATTTATCCCAAAGCCTGATAGAGGAACTGCCATAAAAAACGGTTTTTGGCTCGTAAGTACAACTTTGTCTTTCTGATACTGCTCCTTTAACGTCTTCTTCATACCATTGCATTGAGAAAATTTAGTACATTAATTCAAAAGTAATACCATAAAAGTTTGAAATCAAAACCAAAACTCATTCATATTTTTTAAAAAAAATTTCTGGCAAAACAATAAAACATGCAGAAGATATATAAGCATTAAAAGCGGCAAACGCTGCCGGGAAATTATTTTCTTCGAAAGCAGATGGGCGGGTAAAATAATATTTAAGACGAAAAATAGTTTTTTTGTCTTTATTTGTAGCAAGTTCCTGTTAATGATAAACGATCCTGCTATGCATATTTTAGTCGCTGATGACGATAAAGAAGACTTTGTTATTTTAAAAGAAGCTGCTGAAAAAGCAGGCAAACCTTTTAAGGTTTCTTATGCAGCTAACTGGATCCAACTGTGGCGTTTTATTTTAAAAACCCTGCCCGATGTTCTTTTTTTAGACATCAATATGCCGGTAAAAGATGGATTTGAATGCCTGGAGTTATTACGAAAAGAAAGGAAATACGACAACATACCCATTATCATTTACTCCACATCAGTAAGCAAAAAAGATATTGACAAAGCCTATCAAAACGGCGCCAATTATTTTATAGTAAAACCAAGCGCGATAGACGACATTACAGACATGATCAAGAAGCTATTTTCAATGGGTAAAGAAGGGCTGCTTTCTATACCTCCCCGCGAAGAGTTTGTCCTTATCTGATTGCCAATTCCATTCATTATTTTTTCTTCTTTTCATTATTTTTTCTTCTTTCTGGTTCTTTTGTGTAGCCGGCATTTGTACTTTAATTCAACATAGTTGTGTCACTCACTTGTACAAAAAAATCTTTACTGAACATTTTTCAAAACGTGTTATACAGCAAATAGAACCACTAAGACACTAATGACACAAGCAGCACAAAGCTTGGTGTAACTTCCTGACTTTGTTCCTTAGTGGTTCAAAAGCATATTTTGTAAGTTCATCTGTATGAGAGCTTATACCTTATTATACAGCAAATAGAACCACTAAGACACTAATAACACAAAGTAGCACAAAGCTTGGTGTAACTTCCTGCCTTTGTGCCTTAGTGGTTAAAAAAAAAGATGCACGAAGATTTACCGTACAAGTGAGTGACACAACGATGCTTAATGCTTATTCTTCCGCTGGTACCAAAAAAATCTATTGCACTACTTGTCCCGTTTACGTGTTGGCTTTGCGGCAAAAAAATCCCTCCGTTTTTGCGGAGGGACAACAACTAAAAACACAATTTAAAAACTCATACCAGTTCACCAACCGGTACGAGGCTAAAAACAATTAATCGGGTTTTTTCCCATCTAAAAATGTATTGATAGAACTAATGTGCCCTTTGTCGTTTTCGTCGGGCTTTACAGTGTATTTGCTGTAAAAGTTCTCTACAGAGGTAAGGGTATTTCCAAACAACTCCATATTGCGGCGGATATACGCGGGTACGGAATCAAACTCGGTGCTTGCATCGGCAGTATTCATATTAAAGGACAAATTGCGCAATTTCTGAATCCTTTCCTGAGCTCTGCGTTTCTGGTCATCTGCATCGTCTTGCATCGCAAGGTCCTCTGCAGACAGAGATGGGTTGCCAACGGGTTGAATAACTTTTGGTACATCCGCCGGTTCTGGAATTTCATCCTTCATAATCAGCTTCATTTCAAACTCCGGTTGTTCGGCAACGGGCTGTTGTGAAGGTTTTGCTTCCATAGAATTGGTGAATTGTGTTTCTCCAGACTTTGGTTCTGCATAGATATTGGAAGGTCTGGAAAGAAAGCTGCCGGTACGCGTTTCTGCGCTATTGTTGTTTGGTTGCGGCTGGTTTTGGTTGAACTGTGCCGTTACCGGTTCGGTAACTTCGGGCTTTAGTTCAAAACGATACACAGGTTCTTCGTTAGATGCGGCAACCTGTGGTTGCGCTGCAGCAGGCTGCTGCTCCTGGTAATACTGCTGTGAAGGCTTTATAACAGCCGGAGCAGTATTAGTTACTTCAACCATTGTTGGCGCGTAAGGATCTTTATCCGGCAGAGCCAACGACGGTTGTGTGTACGTTTTCTTTTCTTCACCATTTCCTGCTAAATGTAGTACTATTTTTTCTTCGGGCTTCTTTTCTTCTTTTGGTTTTGGCGCCGGTTTAAAGGGGTCTTTGTGCTCAAAGCCGGTAGCGATGATAGTTACTCCAATTTTATCGCCCAGGGTTTCATCAAAACCAATTCCTTTAATCACGTCAGCATCGTCACCCGCCTCCTGGCGCAGATAACTCATTATTGTATCTTCCTCGTCCATAGTAATTTCGTAATCGCCTTCAGCAGAGGTTATGTTGACCAATATCCATTTAGCTCCGCGGATTTCACTGTCGTTAAGTAAAGGAGAATTAACCGCCTCTTCGATAGCACGCTGTGCACGGTCTTCACCCTGTGCATGTGCATTGCCTAAAATGGCTACACCGCCGTTGCGCATAACTGTGCAAACATCAGCAAAGTCAACGTTTATTTGCCCGTTGCTGGTGATGACATCGGTAATGCATTTAGCTGCAGTCGCCAGTATATCATCGGCTTTGCTGAATGCTTCCCTTACTTTAAGGTTGCCATACTGATGCCGCAGTTTATCGTTGCTTACAACAAGCAAAGTATCTACGTTGTCTCGCAATTGCTGGATACCCGCTTCTGCCTGCCGCATACGCTTAGGTCCCTCGTTGGTAAACGGAGTACTAACGATGCCAACAGTAAGCACGCCAAGGTCTTTACATATTTTTGCAATAATCGGTGCGCCACCTGTACCGGTTCCGCCACCCATGCCTGCAGTGATGAAAGCCATCTTGGTGTTTACTTCCAGGATGCGTTTAATTTCTTCGAGGCTTTCTTCTGTAGCCTGTTTGCCGATTTCAGGATTAGCGCCGGCACCCAAACCTTGTGTCAGGTGTGGCCCAAGCTGTATCTTATTTGGCACCTTGCTATTTGCCAATGCCTGCGCATCGGTATTGCATATAATGAAATCGACACTGTCAATATTTTGACCGTACATGTGGTTAACAGCGTTGCCACCGCCTCCACCCACACCTATCACTTTTAAGATAGATGACTTCTGTTTCGGCAAATCAAAATGAATCATAGTCGGATGTTTTTAAATTGTGTTTTATTTTTTAGTCATTATAATAAAAGTCATTGGTCATTTAGTCAATAAGTCATTTAGGAAAAACATTCTAAAGTCATTCAGTCATTTAGTCAATCGGTCATTAAGGAAAACCTTGATTATTGATTATTAAATATTGAGCATTGAGCATTGAGCATTTAATATTTCTTCCTTATTGACTCATTGACTTACTGACTTATTGCCTTACTGACCCAATGACTTATTAACTACAAGTCTTTATCCCCTTCTTCCTTAAATAGCTCGAGAAGGTTGTTTTTAAATTTGTCCCAAAACTTAGTCATTCCCTTTCTGCCTCTGGTATTTACGGTTTCTTTTGCCTCAGCAACCGGTATTTCAAGAGGTCTCACTTCAGGTTGGTCTTCTTTTACCAGGGTTTCGGGAACAACTACTTTTTTAAATGTTTTTTCAAACTCTTTGTACTTATGCTCATAATCGCTGTATCCTTTCAGAATTAAACCGATACAAGTGCTATACATTGGTTTCTTTAACTCGTCAATGTGATTGGCGGCAAGGTGACCGTTAGGAAAACCAATGCGTGCATATAATCCTGTAGAATATTCAGTTAACTGGATAAGATGTTTTAACTGCGACCCGCCGCCGGTAAGAATAATGCCGCCGTTAAGCATTCTTGTATCAAGCCCAACCTGCTTTAGATGATACGTAACAAAATCAAGTATCTCACCCATTCTTGCCTGAATGATATTTGCCAGGTTCTTTACGCTGATTTCCTTTGCAGGCATTCCATTCATACCGGGAATGGTTATGAATGCATTCGCTTTCGCTTCTTCAGCTAAAGCGCTTCCAAACTGCACCTTCATTGCTTCAGCCTGTTGCTTCAATACTCCAAGACCGGTTTTTATATCATTCGTAATGTTTTCACCGCCGAAAGGAATAACAGCGGTATGCTTTAAGATGCCTTCATGAAAAACGGCCAGGTCACTGGTGCCACCGCCTATGTCAAGGATAGCAACACCTGCTTCCATATCCAGTTCGCCCATTACAGCGGCTGCAGAAGCAAGCGGCTGCAGCACAAGGTCTTTGGTTTTCAGGCCGCTCTTATCAACCGCACGGTTAATGTTGCGGATAGCGTTTCTGTCGCCTGTGATGATGTGAAAGTTAGCGCCCACTTTCACTCCATTGTAACCAATGGGGTTGGGAATATTCTGGATGTTATCCACCGTAAACTCCTGCGGAATAACATCAATAATCTGGTCACCGGCAGGAATAAAAGTTTTCCTTTGGTTATCTATCAGTTGCTCGATTTCAAGTATTGTTATTTCGTTTTCAGAGTCCTGCCTTACAATGTCGCCACGCGTTTGCAGGCTCTTGATATGATGCCCGGCAATACCCACGTACACCTCACTGATCTCGAGGTCGGGATTTGATTCATAGCAGTTCTTCAAAGCTTGCTGAATAGCCTTAATCGTTTGCTCAATGTTTAGCACCTGGCCATGTTGCACGCCGGTGCTGTTAGCACGGCCAAAGCCGAGGATCTCCAGCTTACCATGTTCATTTTTGCGTCCGGCAATGGCAGCAATCTTGGTTGTACCGATGTCAAGACCTACAATAATGGGCGCTTCGTTAACGTTCATAATGTGTGTGTTTTTATTTAACCCTACATCCCTAAAGGGACTTTTTTAAACTCTTCACTAATTGTTTGATTTCGTTAGTGATATTACTTTTTTTGTTACCAGCTTTGTCTCTTTTCTCATCATCGTTGTGTCACTCTCTTTTACCTGTTATTCTTTATTCAGCTACCTCACCCCCGTTCCCTATCCTGAAAGAGAAGGGCGCAAGCTTCCCGTTTTACTTCTCCCAACTTACTGCTCCCTACTTACTACTGACTACTGACTACTGACTACTGACTTCTTCCTACTCCCTACTGACCACTCCCTACTGTTTCTTCATCACTGCTTTCGGCACTTTCTTCACATTCACTTTTTTATTCGATGCTGCCTGCTTTGATGCAACTTGCCTGGCAGGTGCTTTTTTAGCAGGAGTCTTTGCAAAAACATGTTGCGAAGGCAATACGTTTTTAGTTTTAGCTTTAACTAATGGCGAACTTACTCTTGCTGTATCTTTTTTACCGTCCTCATTTCGAGCAGGAAGTGAAGCTGTATCATCATCTGACTTTTTTACTTCTGCAAGTAAGTTTTCGTAAGCCATTCTTGCCTTTGTACTGTCAATTACTGCTGGTTTTGCACCCTTTATGGTAGCTACTACCTGACCATCAAACTGCACGTCTATCTTCTCGTATTTTTCAAAGCCAACTTTTGTCCATACCTGTTTATAAAAGCTGAAAAGCCTGTCAAACTTTTGCTGCCAGTCTCCATCTTTACCTAACTCAACTACCTGATTTCCTACTGCAGGTATCATTTCAAAACCTTCAGGTGTTATATCAATTTGTTCTGCCTGTGCTTTCCAGAAATCATCAGACTGAATAAACATAGCCAGGTTTTTTACAGATACCAGCAACTGGCTATCCGGTGCCGACAGTTTCTCCTTATCTGATGGAAAACCGGTAAACATTGGCACTCTTGCGCTCAACCTTTCACTCAGTGGCAACTTCCTGCATGCACTGTCTATATAAAAAGAGCTTCCTGCAGTTGTAAAAATTCTTGCTACCGGTTCCTTCTCTTCAACTATTACCTGCAACACCTGCTTATTATCAAAAAACAAATCCGCATTCGCAATCCATCTGTCCTGCTTCAATCTGTCTTCCAATGCTTTTATGTCAATGCTTCCAATTGGTTCTCCTTTTATGGGGCTGTAAGTTTTTAATATCGAAGTCACTCCCTTTTCATCAATAAAAAAATTACTTCCGTCTTTGTTGAATGATACTTCGATTCCGTTGCAGACTTTATTATTTTTATTATGGATAGCCGACACAAGTAACACTAAAGTAATTGCTCCAAGTGCAATCCAGCCTGTATTCCTCCATCTTTTTCTCCACACTTGTTGCATAACTTTATTGTGTTTCTAAAATCTCCTTAACTTTTTGCACAAGAATATCTATATCACCCGCACCCGCCATTACGATTAACTCAGGCTGGTTTTCTTTAACCCATTGAAGCATCAATTCTTTACTTAAAACCGATCGGTTTTTCAGCTTCATTTTTTGTAAAACCATTTCACTGCTTACGCCTTCCATCGGTAATTCTCTTGCCGGATAGATGGGTAATAAAATCACTTCATCGCATAAGTCGAGCACCTCTGCAAAACCATCTGCCTGGTCTTTTGTACGGCTAAAAAGATGCGGCTGAAATATCATCACGAGCCGTTGTTTAAATAAACTTCTCACCCCTTTTATCAAAGCCCTCAACTCTTCGGGATGATGTGCGTAATCATCAATCAGCACATGCTCTTCATCTTTCAGAATGTATTCAAACCTTCTCTTTACTCCTTTAAATTCTGCTACTGCATCCTTTATCTTTTGTTCATCAATATCAACATATTTCGCTGCTGCAACAGCCGCAACCACATTCTCAATATTGTGTAAGCCACCCATGTGTAAAGTCACCTCTGTCAGCATCCACTCTTTTCCTGTAATGTCAAATATGTATGAACCATTTTCAACTCTTATCTCACCTGCGTACACATCTGCCCGGTTGTTATCGAAACTATAGGTGAGATGCTTGCCCGCTTTAAATTCACTTTCTCTTTTTAAACCATATTTGGTTATCAGGCATCCACCTTGTTTTACTTTTTGAGAGAATTCGATAAATGCTTTTTCAAACTCTCCGGCAGTTCCATAAATATCTAAGTGGTCGGGATCCATTGCAGTGATTATTGCCACATCAGGCGACAACTTCAAAAAGCTTCTGTCATATTCATCCGCTTCGATCACGCATACATTCTTTTCATTGCTCCAGAAGTTTGTCTGGTAGTTTGCTGAAATGCCTCCCAAAAAAGCGTTGCAGCCAAAACCTGAATGACGAAGAATATGCGCTATCATCGTGCTCACTGTTGTTTTACCATGTGTACCGGCAACACAGATATTGAAAGAATTTTCTGTTATAATTTTCAATACATCACTTCTCTTTACAACCTTATAATTATTGTTTAAATAGTAAACCAATTCTGCATGGTTAGCAGGTATTGCAGGTGTATACACAACCAATTCAACCTCTTTTGGAATCAATGAAAGGTTCTCTTCATAATGAATGTTTATTCCTTCGGCTTCCAGTTGTTGTGTAAGAACGGTAGATGTTTTATCATAGCCACTCACCTTCACTCCCTGCGTATTGAAGTACCGGGCAATAGCACTCATTCCTATTCCGCCGATACCAATGAAGTAGAGGCCGAGCCCCCCTGCCCCCCGAAGGGGGGTGCTATAAAGAGCCTCCCCAACCCCTCCGGAGGAGGGGCTTTTAGAACCCGATATGTTTAGTTCGTCTTTCATTTAATTTACTTCCTTTTTAATTTCCCCCTTCGGGGGAGTTAGAGGGGGCTTTCCCCCTTTGGGGGGTTGGGGGGGCAATTTCTCTTGCTATCACTTCATCAGCATTTGTTATTGCCAGCTTTGCAATGTTTTCGCTCAATTCTTTTTGCAGGTCTTTATTCTCTGCAAGTGATATTGTCATTCCTACCAGCTTGTCATTTGCTTCGTTGTCTTTGATCATCAACGCTGCTTTTTTGTTTACCAGCGTCTGTGCATTTACTGTCTGATGGTCTTCTGCAGCATAAGGAAACGGAACAAAAATGACCGGCTTTTTTGCTACACATAATTCGGTAACTGCCATTGCACCCGACCTTGAAATAACAATGTCCGCTGCTGCATAAGCCATTTCCATTTGAGTTATAAAATCATCTGCCCAAACATTGGGTTTGCCCTTTGCTTTTTCTTTGTATTCTGCTGCAGTTGTCTTACCCGTTTGCCAAATCAGTTGAAGGTTGTGTGTTTCAAAAGCGTCAATCTTGCCGGCCAATGCTTCGTTTATACTTTTTGCACCCAGGCTTCCGCCGACAGCGAGAACAGTTGTTTTATTTTCATCCAGGTTAAAAAACCGGATAGCTTCCGAGTGCGTTACCGTTGAGCTTGCAATAGACTTTCTTACCGGGTTTCCTGTTATCATAATTTTTTCTTTCGGAAAAAATTTTTCCATTCCATCGGTAGCTACAAATACTTTGGTTGCCCTTTTTCCAAGTAACTTATTGGTTTTGCCTGCGAATGAGTTGCTTTCGTGAATAAAGGTTTTAATGCCTTTTAGCTGTGCCTGTCTTAGTACGGGAAAGCTTGAGTACCCGCCGACACCAATCACTGCATCCGGCTTAAACTCATTTATAATTTTTCTTACCTGGAAAAAACTTTTAACAAGCTTAAAAGGCAAACCGATATTTTTTATCAAAGAACTTCTGTTAAACCCTGCTATGTCTAATCCTTCTATTTTATATCCCGCCTGCGGCACCTTTTCCATCTCCATTTTCCCCTTAGCACCTACAAACAAAATCTCTGTATCAGGCGATAATTGTTTAACTGCGTTGGCAATTGCAATTGCCGGAAAAATATGTCCCCCTGTGCCACCACCCGCAATGATGAGTCGAAGCCCCCCCCGCCCCCTGAAGGGGGAGCCGGAAACCTCTTGATTATTTGCGGTGGGTTCTATCATCAATTGTTTTATTAGATTTTGCCATCACACTTTATCTTCTCCCTACTCCTTATTCCTTATTCCTTATTCCTTACCCCTTGCTCCTTACTCCTTACTCCTGCTCCCTGCTCAATTCTTTTATTCAGTACAAGAGTGCGACGCAACGAATGCTTAATAGCAATTCTTAGCTTAGGCCACAACTTCTTCCACTTCCTTTTCAACTTGTTTCTTTTTTATAATAACCTTTGCCTCATCAACAGGTTTTTCATGTCCTCCTCCTTCCGGGGAGTTAGAGGGGGCGGGAGCTTCTAACTGTTCTACGTTTCTTGCTACACTTAACACAATTCCGATAGATGCGCAGGTGAAAAGAAATGAACTTCCACCCATACTTACCAGTGGCAGCGTAACCCCGGTTACCGGAACAAGATTGACTGCTACGGCCATGTTTGCCATTGCCTGTATTACCAGCGTAAAGCTTAACCCCAATGCGAGGAATGCACCAAATGCAAAAGGACATTTACGAAAAAGTCTGATGCAGCGCAGCAGGAAAACGAGGTAAATGAATATGATAATGCCTCCGCCGACCAGGCCGTATTCCTCGAGAATGACAGCGTAAATCATGTCTGAATAGGGGTGCGGCATAAAGTTTTTCGCTTCGCTGTTGCCGGGACCTACACCGATTATTCCGCCCTTTGCAATGGCAATTTTTGCCTGCTGCACCTGGTAAGGCGTTTCATCGGCACTGGCATACATAAAGTCCTGCACACGTCTTATCCATGTACCAATTCTTCCATGAGATTTCAGTTCTGTTAAGGCTACACTTTTGGTTTGCTTTTCTGCATTTTTATCGTAAGTGCCAACTGCTATAGCCACCAATATGAGTACCGGAACCAATCCAATAGCGATAGTTGCAAGTATATGTTTTACCTGCGCCCTGCCAATAAACATAAGCAGCAAGCCCGTTGCACCAGTTAATAATGCAGTTGATAAGTTTGCCGGAGCAATCAGCATACAGATTATTCCTATCGGTATAATCAATGGCAAATAACCTTTTTTAAAATCTTTTATTACATCCTGCTTGCGGCTCAGTTGCCTGCTCAAATACATAAACAATCCAAGCTTGGCAAGGTCACTTGTCTGAAAGGTCATGTTGATGATAGGAAGCTTTATCCAGCGGCTTCCATCATTGATGGTTGCGCCAAAGAAGTAGGTAAATATCATCAATGGTATTGCTGCCAGAAAAAGGTACAATGCAATACGGGAATACAATGTATAATTTATGCGGTGCGCAAAGTATATGACAATAATACCCAGCACTATAAAAGCGAACTGCTTGAACAGGTACACTTCAGTATTGCCCTTATACATTTTATAAGCTAATGAGCCAGTTGCGCTATATACCACCAGCAATGAAGTGATAGCCAGCAGAATAACAATTCCCCAGATATACTTGTCGCCTTTGGTTTTTGTAAGCAAAGTCCCCCCGGCCCCACGAAGGGGGGAGTTGGAAACGTGTTCATTATTTTCAAAGGGCGTCATCATATCATTCTATCATTTTATTTTAACTCAAGTTTTAAGGCGAAAGGTGTAGGGTTTAAGGCCTTTTACCCTAAACCTTTTACCCTTCATCATTTTCTTACAAATCCTTCACAGCTTGTTTAAACTTTTTACCCCTGTCTTCATAATTGTTAAATAAATCGAAACTTGCACACGCAGGACTTAGTAAGACCGCGTCGCCTTTTGTTGCAAGACGAAAGGCTGTTTTAACTGCATCTTTTGCGCTGTACGTATTGACGATTATATTTATTATGTCTTTAAATGCTTCATGTATTTGCTCATTGTCAATACCCAAACAAACAATTGCCTTAATTTTCGCTTTTACCAGGTCTTCGATCAACGTATAATCATTGCCTTTATCTACACCCCCAAGTATAAGAACAGCCGGTTTCTTCAAGCTTTCAAGAGCATACCATGTACTGTTGATGTTAGTCGCTTTACTGTCGTTTATAAACTCAACACCACGTATTGTTGCCACATACTCCATCCGATGTTCAAGGCTTTCAAAAGTCTTTACCGCTTCCCTTATTTTTTCTTTACGAATGCCTATTATATATCCGGCAATGCAGGCTGCCATGGTATTGTGTTGATTGTGTATACCCTTAAGAGCAAAGTCATAGATGCTCATGCTTACCCGTTCTTCGTGTACCTTCAGCATCATCTGATCTACTTTGATGTATGCTCCTTTCTTTACTTCCTGTTTCATGCTAAATGGCAGTTGGTTTGTATGTAGGGTTAACGTTTCAAGCTTTTTCGTTATCACTTCATCGTCTAAGTTGTAAATGAAATAGTCATCTTTCGTCTGATTTTCTATTATCCTGAACTTGCTGTTTATATAGTTCTCAAACTTGTAATCGTACCTGTCTAAATGGTCTTCTGTTATGTTTAACAGCACTGCCACATCCGGTCTGAAATCCTTTATATCGTCTAATTGAAAAGAACTTATTTCAGCTACATACAATGGCTTTGGGTCTTCCGCGATCTGCTTTGCAAACGAGTAACCTATGTTTCCAACCAAAGCACAATCAACTTCTCCAACCTGGCAAATGTGATAGATAAGCGAGGTCGTAGTACTCTTGCCATTGCTTCCCGTAATCGCCACTATCTTACTATCACCTTTAAACCTGTAGGCTAATTCTATCTCGCTGATGACCGGTATTCCTTTTGCCCTTATCTTCTTCATCATCTCATTCTTCTCAGGAATGCCAGGGCTCTTCACAATCTCGCCTGCACTTAGTATCTTCTCTTCTGTATGTCCGCCTTCTTCAAATTCTATGTTGTTTTCGACGAGCTCTTTTTTATAACTTTCTTTCAATGCACCGCCATCGCTCAGAAAAACTGTATACCCTTTTTGTTTGGCAAGCAAAGCCGCACCTACACCACTTTCGCCACCGCCGAGAATGACGAGCCGACACCCCTCCGCCCCTAAAGGGGGACTGTACCCCTCCGCCCCTAAAGGGGAACTTTCGATACCGTTTGTATTATTAGGTTCTTCCATTTTATTAAGTCATTTTGCTTCTCTCTCTTCTCCCTTTAGGGCCGGGGTTCTTTTTTGTTATCAGCATTTATTCTTTTATCATCATCGTTGCGTCGCACACTTGTACTGTTTGTTCTTTATTCATCCTCCTCACCCCCTCGGTACTCTCCTTCAAAGCCCTTTAGGGTTGGAGGTTTTTCTTTCTCTCTTCTCCCTTTAGGGCCGGGGCTTCTACCTTATCTTTAAACTCATTATTGAAAACACCACACACAAAATTGTTACGATCCAAAACCTGACTGCTATCTTACTTTCATGATAACCCAGCTTCTGGTAGTGATGATGCAGCGGGCTCATCTTAAATATTCGCCTTCCTTCGCCATATTTCTTCTTAGTGTATTTAAAGTATGAAACCTGTAAAATCACGCTTAAGAGTTCAATCAAAAACACGCCGCAAATAATGGGTATCATTAATTCTTTCCTGATAATGATAGCAAGAGATGCGATGATACCACCTAAGGCAAGGCTTCCTGTATCTCCCATAAATACCTGTGCAGGAAATGCATTATACCAGAGAAAACCAATACATGCCCCGATGAATGCGCCGATGAAAATGCTTAGCTCTCCAAGGTTTGGGATGTACATAATATCAAGGTATTCAGCAAAACGTATGTTGCCACTTACGTAAGCAAATATGCCCAGGCAAACGCCGATTATTGCAGATACACCTGTGGCTAATCCATCGAGGCCATCTGTTATATTGGCTCCGTTTGATACTGCCGTAATAATGAATATCACTATGATGATATATAATATCCAGGTATAGTCTTTCAATACTGCAGGCAGTAACTTTGCATAATTAAACTCGTGCGTTTTGATAAACGGAATGGTTGTAATGGGTGTCTTTACCCTGGCATACCTAAGCTTTCTTCCATCCAAGTCCCTGATTGTTATTCCCAATAATTTTTCACCTCTTTGAACAATACTGTCTTTTGTAGCTGTAGCAGGTCTTTGCGAAATCACCTCTCTTTCAACAGTAACGCTTTGGTTAAAATACAAAGTCGCTCCTACGATGATGCCTAACACCACCTGGCCGAATATCTTGAACCTTCCTGCTAAACCATCGCTGTCTGTCTTCTTATAATCAATTCCTTTTTCTTTGGCTATACGCTTGGAACGAAGTTTTAAATAGTCATCTATAAAGCCAATAATGCCTAACCAAACTGTGCTTAAAAGCATCAGGCGTACATATACTTTCTCAAGGTTTCCGAACAATAAAGTAGGAATGATGATAGCCAGCAGTATAATAATTCCACCCATTGTAGGTGTACCTTTTTTCTGCTGCTCACCTGCAAGTCCCAAATCTCTCACTGTTTCTCCAACCTGTTTTTTAAGCAGGAACCTGATCAGCCTTTTTCCATATACTGTCGTAATAATCAATGAAAAGAGCACAGCAAGCAACATGCGGAAAGTAATGAACTGAAACAGTCCGCTTCCCGGGAACTTTATCCCTTCTTTTGCCAGCCATTGATATAAGTAGTACAGCATAACCCCAACCCCTAAAGGGGCTTTTTAAAACCGATGATTGTTCAATATTGTTTTCCAGTACAAGAGTGCGACGCAACGGATGCTTAATAGCAGCACTACAGCCAGGTTCAAAAGCAAATTCTTTATTCCTTAAACCCTTTACCTTCCACCGTATACCTTTTCTTCCTTACTGACTCAATGACCTATTGACTTAATGACTTAATGACTAAAAATTATTTAACAAACAAATCAAACATCTCCTTCAAAACCTGCTTATCGTCGAAAGGGTGCTTTACTCCTTTTATGTCCTGGTATTTTTCGTGGCCTTTGCCGGCAATAAGTAATATGTCGAAAGGCTTGGCCAAACCAACTGCCATCTTGATCGCCTCTTTGCGGTCGGGGATGGAAGTAAACTTTCGGCGGGCTGCGCTTCCCAATCCCTGCTCCATATCTTTCAATATTTCAAGCGGATCTTCGCTTCTTGGATTATCGCTGGTGAAAATTACTCTATCACTCAGCTCGCATGAAACTTCACCCATCACCGGTCTTTTGGTTTTATCACGGTCGCCGCCGCAACCCACTACAGTAGTTATCTGCTCATTGCCCTGACGCAATTTTTTTATCGTGGCTAACACATTTTGCAAGGCATCGGGTGTATGAGCATAATCCACAATGCCGATAATTTTCGATTGGCTTATGAGGTAATCAAACCTTCCTTCAGCGCCGGTTAAAAGGCTCATGGTTGTCAGCACTTCATCACTATTCTCGCCCAGGCAAACCGCCGCTCCATATACTGCAAGTATGTTGTACGCATTAAACTCACCTATCAGCCTGAAGTGAACTTCTTTGTCATTTACTGTCATTACCAGGCCTGTAAGAATGTTCTCTAAAATCTTCCCTTTAAACTCTGCAACTGTTTTCAAGCTGTAAAAATGTCTTTTAGCGGCGGTGTTTTGCAGCATTACCTGACCTCTTTTATCATCAAGATTTGAGATGGCAAAAGCCGCAGCAGAAAGACCATCAAAAAACTTTTTCTTTACCCTGATATATTCATCAAATGTTTTGTGATAATCGAGATGGTCGTGCGTGATATTGCTAAACAATCCACCCACAAATTCAAGCGCTGTTATTCGATGCTGGTGAATTGCATGACTGCTTACTTCCATAAACACATGCGTACATCCTGACTCGACCATTGTATGCAACAACGATTGCAGGCTGACTGCATCGGGAGTTGTGTGCGTTGCGGGAACAACTGTATTGCCTATTTGATTTTGCACCGTACTGATCAAACCGCAGGTATAACCCAGCCTGGTAAAGAGCTTGTATAAAAGTGTTGCAATGGTTGTTTTTCCATTGGTTCCCGTTACCCCCACCAGCTTTAGCTTTGAAGAGGGTTCACCATAAAAATGATGAGCGATATGAGCAACGGCTTCATTTGAATTGCTTACCTGTAGGTAAGTTACATTTTCATGTATTGCTGCGGGCATTACTTCACACACAATTACACCTGCACCTTTTTCAATAGCTGTATTAATAAAATCGTGACCGTTGCTGACAGCGCCGGTGATCGCAATAAACACAGAGCCTTCGGTAACTTTACGGCTGTCAATCTGAATGTCTTTTACATCCATATTGGTGATGCCGGTTACCGCGAGAAGGCGCACGTTGTATAATATGTCTTGCAGTTTTGCCATGAACCTCACCCCCGACCCCTCTCCACGAGTGGAGAGGGGGGAAGAACTTTATTTTTAGTTTAGTTGAATGTTTATTGTTTGTCCTCTTGTTATGTTTTGACTTGATGCGATTGACTGGGCGGTTACTTTGCCCTTGCCTTTTATTATTACTTTCAACCCTAAATTCTCGCACAGGTAAACCGCATCTTTTAGTCCCATTCCTGATAGTTCGGGCATTCTCTTCATGCTGATCTGCTGGCTTGATAAAGCGTTGTTACCTCCCTGACGATATATTCTGCTGTAGTTGCCTTTTGCTTCATTTGCAACTATGTTTACACCGAGTTGTTCTGTAATTTTTTTGATGTCTTTGGTATAACCGGCATAGCTGTACCAACTGCTGTCTGTCTTTACAAATGCATCTGTGGTATTGTGATTCTGACTGACTTTTAAAGTATACATCTGGTCAGCAATTTCTTTGAATACCGGTCCGGCAACAGAGGCCCCGTAGAAATTTGCGGCGTGCGGTTTATTTTTAATGGTTACAATTACTGTATACTGGGGATTGTCTGCAGGAAAGTAACCGACAAACGTTGACTGATAAATTTTATCATCATAGCCGCGGCTGCCGTTTGCAACAAGTGCAGTGCCTGTCTTGCCTGCTATCCTGTAACTATTGCTTTTCAAGTCTTTACCCGTTCCTTCGGTCATTACTCCTTCGAGGCATTCCTGCAATTGCTGCAATGTAGATTTACTGCAAATACTGTCTTTTAAAACAACAGGTTCAAACTGCTGAACCGGTCTTCCGTCTTCCCTTATTTCATTTACAAGATAGGGTCTCATCATTCTGCCCTGGTTAGCAACGGCGTTGTACAATGTCAGCATTTGCAAAGGGCTTACAGTAAGGTTATAACCAAATGCCATCCATGGCAAAGTTGTATTGCTCCAGTGCCTGCTGCCGGGTTTATATATCGAAGGTCTTATTTCACCTTTCAGGTCTATGCCTGTTAAAGTATCTAGCCTTAGTTTGAGTATGTGATTTACAAACTGGTTTGGATTGGTACTGTAATGCATCCAGGTCAACTTAGCCATACCTACATTGCTGCTGTGTTCAAATGCCTGCTTGGCCGTTACATTGTACAAACCGTGTTTCTCGGAGTCGTATACCGTGCGGTGGTATACCTGCCAACTTCCTCCGTTTAAATCGACATTTGTATTCAACGTTATCTTTTTATCCTCAAGCAGCGAAAGCATTGTTGCCAGCTTAAATGTTGAACCTGGTTCTGTAGGAGTAATGGCATAATTGTAATCCTCCCAGTACAGGCTGTCTCGCTCGTGTCCAAGATTGGCAATGGCTTTAATCTTACCTGTTTTTACTTCCATTACTATTGCACATCCATGCTCGGCTTCGTTTTTTACCAGCATTTTCATCAGCGCATTTTCCGTTACATCCTGAATGTTTACGTCAAGGGTTGTCACTACATCTTTACCGTTCTCTGCTTCTACTTCGTAATCATCTACCGGTACACTTGCGCCGCCTGCAATAAAACGAACCAGTCTTTTGCCTGCAGTTCCCTGCAAATACTTATCATAAGTAAGCTCAAGCCCTACTTTGTTGCTGTCTCTAAGTAACCCTATCGTGCGATATGCAAGCATCTTATATGGATTGAGCCTGATTATTTTTTTATCAGGAATAAAACCGCTTTTATTTCTTCCAAGCCTCACCAGCGGAAAGGTTCTCACCTGCTGGTACTCTTTAAACGTCGTCTTCTTTCTCAACAAAAAATACCTGTCTTTCTCACGGTAACCTGTCTGCAGCATGTATTTATATTCTGCACTGTTTCTGTCTTTAAAAAGCTTTGCAAGGCAAATACTAAGCGAGTCTATATTTTCCTTGAAACGCTTGCCATTCTTATCTCTCAGGCCATCGGCCATAAAATCTATATAAATATCAAACTGCGGAATACTCGTGCTCAGCATGCTGCCATCTTCGCTGTAAATCGTTCCTCTCTCGGCATCCAAAGACACAATGCGCTGATGCAGGCTGTCACTCATTCCACGCCAGTAAGCTCCCTGAACCCGTTGTATATAAATCGCCTTTCCCAAAATACAGGTACCCACAATTGCCATTAGAATAAAGCCTAAGTAAACCCGCCACAGTATGTCTTTTTTTACTTCCACTTTTCTAACAGCTATTTAAATGTATCCTGTTATTGTTCTTCCACCTTCTTTCTGCTTATCAGTTTTATTCGGTAAGGCGCTACAGTATCTATTATTAAACCCAGTGGCCCGGCGGCTTTTACCATTTCACTTTCACGGCTCTTAAACATCATCTCGCCTTTCAAAGTCTTGTATTCGTACTGCATGTCTTTCAGTCTTCTTCCCGTATCATTTATCTTTCTTATCCTGTTATCAGCCATGTGGCCATTGGCAATGTATATGACCGCCAATGCCGCCAGGAAAAGAAAAAAAGTAATGTTCTTTACAATCCACCTGTAATTAAGCAAGTCTCCAACTGCACGTAATGCAGCGCTTCGTTTACCTGTATTTGCTTCTTCTGCCATTTGCCCTAACCCTAAAGGGAATTTTGCCCTAACCCTAAAGGGAATTTTTATTTTTATGAACTAAACTTTTGAAATTCTATTCAACATTCTTGCGTCGCACACTTATACAGCATTGCTATATTCGACAAACTGCCATTCTTTCTCTTAAGCCGCTTCAGGGGTTTGGGGTTAACATTCGTTGCGTCGCAATCTGTTCGTCTTTTAATCGTCTGTTCGTCTTTTCCTGTTTTATTTTATGTCACAACTTGCTATAATAGTTCAAGAGTGCGACGCAACGATGTCTCATCTTCATTCATCTGCCTGGTTCACAATATTTCCTTTCTTATTTATCTATTCCTGCCAGTATTTTATTTCATTTATTTCCTACAGTCCTAACTCCTATCTCCTAACTCTTGACTCCTATCTCCACTCCAACTCCTCTCCGCCACCCTCAGCTTAGCGCTCCTGCTTCGGGGATTTCTCTTAACTTCTTCAGCAGTTGCAGTGACAGGCTTCTTTGTTATGATCTTCAAGTCATTTTTTCGCTCGTCGGTTGATAATGGATTCTCATCCTGTTCCTCAAATGTTCCGCTTCTAAAAAAATTCTTAACCAACCTGTCTTCGAGTGAATGGAATGTGATAACTGCCACCCTTCCACCAGGTTTTAAAACTGCCGGTATTTGTTCAAGCATTTCTTTGAGCGCACCCATTTCATCATTCACCTCAATCCGCAGCGCCTGGAACACCTGTGCTAAATACTTATTCGGATTTCCTTTTACTACAGGACTAATGATCGCTTTCAATTGTGCGATGGTTTGTAACGGTGTATTGTTTCGCTGTTGCACAATCTGCTTCGACAGCGTTTTAGAATTCGTTACTTCGCCATACTGCTCAAATAATTTGTGCAACTGCTGCTCTGAGTATTTCTTTAAAATAACCGAAGCAGTAAGTTCCTGCCGCTGATCCATCCGCATATCCAACGGACCTTCAAAGCGGGTTGAAAAACCCCTTTCACCTTCATCAAACTGGTGACTGCTTACGCCCAAGTCGGCCAGCACTCCATCCACCTTTATAAAACCATTTAGTCGTAAGAACCTTTGCAGGTGACGGAAGTTGTTTGGCACAAATACCACCCTTTCATCTGCAGGAATGTTTTTTACTGCATCAGCGTCCTGGTCAAAAGCAATGAGTTTTCCATCAGTCCCAAGCTTATCTAATATTCCTTTGCTATGACCACCGCCGCCAAAAGTGCAGTCCACATACATTCCACCTGGTTTTATCTGCAATGCCTCCATGGTTTCATAAAACAAAACCGGAACATGGTAAGGTGATGCAGAATGATTGACGGGTTGTTGCTCGTCTTTCATTGTCTACAGATTTATTACAGGTTTATCTGCCATTACCTCCGCCGCCAGTTTGCTGAAATCTTCAGGAGCCATGTCTTCAAAGAGCTTTTTATATTTTGGAGAATCCCAAATTTCTATTTTATCAAGAGCCGCTATCAGTATGATGTCTTTAGAAAGGTCAGCGTACTCTTTTAAAGTCGGAGGCAGCAACATTCTGCCGGCGCTGTCAAGTTCTACCTCGGTCGCGCCTCCTAAAAACTGGCGGCGAAAAGCACGTACTTTAGGGTCAAAATCATTTAATGCATTCATTTTTTGAACAATGGGCTGCCAGCTACTCATCGGGTACAAGGTCAGGCATCTCTCTATACCACGACTTAGTACGAAAGTGTTTTCACCTTCGTTAAGCTGCTTCTTAAAACCGGATGGCAATAAGAAGCGACCTTTTGTATCGAGAGTAGCTTCATATTCACCAAGAAAAGCAGGCATTGTTTATAAAATTAATTGCTTTTACCATTTATTACCACAAAATAACACTTTTTCCCACTTCTCTAACAAAATAATACTTGTTCTTTTTATCCACACACTGTTTCTGAGCAAAAGCAGGCGCACTTTGCCTTTTAACGGTTTTGTTAGTCTTTCTGTTAGTTCTGTGTGAATAGCTGTGGAAAAGCTGTGAAAGAAATTACAAATCAATGAGATACGAAGTTAATTTTAAAAGGAAAATGTGGACAAAGAAGACTAAGGGAAGTATTTTTTTCGATAAATAATTTCGGAGGACATTCATTTACATTTGCTTTTTTACGACACCATGCATCCAAAAAATCTCTCTATTTCTAATTTTACGTATCATCTGCCGAACGAAAGGATAGCAAAACGGCCTTTGGAAGAAAGAGATGACAGCAAATTACTGGTGTTTGAAAATGGTAAAATAACCACTTCCACTTATCGAAATATTGACGGGTTTCTGCCTGAAGAAACCTTATTGATTTTTAATAACACTAAAGTTGTAGAGGCACGGCTGCTGTTTCAAAAGCCTTCCGGCGGCGTGATAGAGATCTTTTGCCTTGAGCCTGATGCCAAATATCCCGACATCACCTCAGCAATGCTGCAAAAAGGAAAAGTCTGGTGGAAATGTCTTGTTGGAGGTGCAGGCAAATGGAAACATGGGATGAAGCTGCAAAAGACAATCAATGAAAATGGAAAGTTCATTATTGTAGAAGCTGCTATCGTTGGCAGGTTGAGTGATTCTTTTGTGATTGAATTAAGCTGGCAACCGGCCGAACTCTCCTTTGCAGAAATGTTGCATATCGCCGGACTTGTTCCCCTGCCACCCTACATACACAGAGATGTGGAAGAAGACGACAAAAACAGGTATCAAACCATTTATGCAAAACAGGACGGCTCGGTCGCCGCTCCTACAGCCGGACTACATTTTACAGACATTGTTTTTGAAAAGCTGGCAGCAAAAAACATTCAAAAGGAATTTGTAACGCTGCATGTGGGGGCGGGCACATTTAAACCTGTAAAGGCGGAAATAATGGATCAGCATGAAATGCATGCAGAGTTTTTGGATGTCTCTGCTGAAGCCATCCAAAAGCTGATTGATCATTCAGACAAAACCATTGTTGCAGTCGGCACAACGTCGCTACGGACTATTGAAAGCCTGTACTGGATGGGTTTAAAAACGATTGCAGATTTTGAAATAACATCAGAGGATATACCTATTCATCAATGGGAACCTTACGAAATAAAACAGGAAGCAATTTCAACAAAAGAAGCCTTGGAGAGCTTATTGAAATGGATGAACAAAAACCAGCTTACAAGACTAATTACCAAAACACAATTTCTTATTGCACCACCGTATCATTTGAAAGTTGCCAAAGGCATCATTACGAATTTTCACCAGCCAAAATCTACTTTACTTCTTTTGGTTGCAGCAGTTGTAGGGGATGAATGGAAACACATTTATCAGCACGCAATGGACAACGACTTCCGGTTTTTAAGTTATGGAGATGGATGTTTGATTTGGGAGGAAAAGTCAATAGGTCATTAAGACATTTAGTCAATAAGTTATTGGGCATTTAGTAACTGAGGCATTAAGCAAATTGAGCCATTGAGCAATTGAGAAATTGACATTAAGCATTCTTCTCCGCCAATGGAACTTCAACGGTAAAACAACTTCCCTTGCCTAAAGTGCTGTCGACCTTTATGCGGCCTTTGTGCACGTCAATTACAGTTTTTACATAACTCATTCCCAGGCCAAAACCTTTCACGTTATGAATGTTTCCGGTATGGGCACGATAAAACTTCTCAAAAACCCGTTTCACGGTTTCCTTATTCATTCCAATGCCGTTGTCCTGTATTTTTATCTGTAAGTTTTTACCGGTATTGCAGGTTATGATTTTTAATACAAGATTTTCTTTAGAATATTTGATCGCATTGTCCATCAGGTTTGAGAGCAGGTTGGTAAAATGCGCTTCGTCTGCAATTATCTCGTCGTTTTTGGCATCAAACTTCATCTCTACCTTGCCGTTTTTATCCTGTATCTGCAGTTGATAATTATTTAAGGCGCTTTCGATAAGGGTATAAGCATGCACTTTTTTCATGTCGAGCTTCAACTCCTGTTTATCGAGCAATGCGGCCTGCAATATCGTCTCAACATGCTTGTTCATCCGCTTATTTTCTTCTTTAATGATGCCACTGAAGTAATTCATTTTCTCGGGCTTAGCAATCACTTTTTCGTTTCGCAAAGCGTCTACAGCCAATGAGATAGTCGCCAAAGGAGTTTTAAATTCATGTGTCATATTATTAATGAAGTCGGTCTTAATCTCGCTTAATTTCTTCTGTCTTAAAAGCGCCTGAACAGTGACACCAAAAGCTGTAACGATAATAAGCGTAAACGCCACTGCAAAAATCACCGGCCATAGCATTGACCCCAAAACCTGTGTATTTAAATCGGGAATAATGACTATCAGGTGTTCGAAAGGTTTGGACGGCTCCATTATATTTTCACTTTCCGGAGGTAAAATGGCGACTATAATGCTTTTGTTATGAGCAGTGTCATACGATTCTTTAATAAAATTATCAGTTTGTAATTCTAAATTAAGATCATCTGCATTTGATGTTACGCCAAACTCAAAATGTACGTCTTTCAGACCTTTATCATTAAATGCTTTTTGAATCTTCTCTTTAATTTCAAATGTGGAAAAATGCTGTGACAAAAGAGGTCTGCCATATCCGATGCCATGGTTTTCTAACAATAAGTTCAGTTTTTCGCGGCGCGGAATTTTTAAAAATGGCGCAGAGGTTGCATGCTGTCCTAATTCTATTGCCACTTCTGTGGATGCTTCTTCAGCTCTTTGTGCCAATTGTCCCTGCCGCAGTACCGTCATATCGCGAAACCAGCTTAACTGCAGTACAATAATACCCAGCAGCGATAATGTGATAAGTACAATAATTACGGGGAAAATTCTTTTCATCAGCACAAATATATAATGAATATGACCGACTGATTAGTTAAATACTTCTGCATTTTTAACTGTATTTGAAATAGACATTTTTAAAAAAATTAGCTTTACAAATTATATTATGCATTAACTTTTCAACATGGTTGATATACTGTCAGGGAAATTGCTGATAGCGGATCCGTTTTTAAGAGATCCTAATTTTATGCGCTCGGTCGTTTTCATTTGTGAGCATAAAGACGAAGGAAGCTTTGGCTTTGTACTCAACAGAAAATATGACCAGTTTTTAGGCGAGCTGCTTTCAGGTCTTGAATCCTCTGCTTTTCCCGTCTATTATGGGGTCCCGGTGCAGGTAGATACCATTCATTTTTTACACCGTTGCC
>CAXUMK010000063.1:0-23849 GCA_964251885.1 uncultured Segetibacter sp.
ACCATTGCTCCAAGCCTGACGAGATGATCGGGCGTTGGATACAAGTTGGTGGTATGCAGCAACGCATAAGGCACATCATGCTTCATAAAAATCTTCACCGCTTTGGTAATACTTTCAATCGTATTCATGCCGGTACTGAGAATGATGGGCTTGCCAAACGAAGCAATATGATCGAGCAAGGGATAATTGTTACACTCGCCTGAGCCAATTTTATATGCAGGAACATTCCATTTGTGCAAACGGTCAGCAGCAGCACGGCTGAAAGGCGTACTGATAAAAATCATCCCCAGGCTTTCAATATAATTTTTCAGCTCCAGTTCGTCTTCTTCATTCAACGAACAGCGACGCATGATCTCATAGATGCTTACCTTGGCGTTACCGGGAATGGTATTCTTCGCCGCACCGCTCATCTCGTCTTCTACAATGTGTGTTTGGTGCTTCACTACTTCCACACCCGCAGCTTTTGCCGCATCCACCATTTCTTTTGCAACGGTTATAGAACCTTCGTGGTTGATGCCTATTTCTGCTATCACCAAAGGCTCATACTCGTAACCTACTTTTCTTCCTGCAATTTCAAAATAAGGATGTGACATTTTTATGTTACCAGCTTTTGTTTTTCAATTTGTCATTCTTGCGTCGCACTCTTGTACAGTTTTATCGTTGTGCTGCATCGACCTCATCCTCAGTCCTTCTCCTTGAAGAGAAGGAGGCCGGGCAGTAGTACTTTTATGTTGTTTTTGTACTAACATTTCTTCATTTGACCATTATACTTTCATTTGACTTTCGCTTAGATGTGCCACACCTTAAAGGTGTGGCACATCTGTATCTAACGTGTTATAGCAAAACACGAGATTCCCCCTTCAGGGGGTTAGGGGGCCTGCTACCACGCTGTCCACCCGCCATCAATAATTAAATTGTGCCCCACCACATGACTGCTTGCATCGCTGGCAAGAAACACAATTCCGCCGCGCAGTTCTGTTTTATCGCTCATTCTTCCGATCGGGTTCAATTGCTGAAAACGTTCGAGGAAGAGACCCTTGTGTCCATTAAATATTCCACCCGGCGTTAGTGAATTTACCCTGACTCCTTTTTCTGCCCAAAGGGTAGCAAGGTATTTTGTAAGGGCAACAACCCCATGTTTGCTTACGCTATACGCAACAGGCTGCGAAATGCCAGTACCCGGATAAATTTTATGATTAGGACTTACCACACCGTACAAAGAAGCGATGTTTATAATAGAGCCTTTGCCCATTTGCAGCATTTGCTTTCCTATAACCTGGCATCCTAAAAAAGCGCCGGTAAGGTTTACATTCATAATTGCATTCCAGTCTTCGAGGGGAAAGTTTTCGAAAGATGCATCGAAGTTGGCAGACTTGCTTTGGTTGGTAAATCCTGCGTTGTTTACCAGGATGTCCACTTTTCCAAATTCATTCACGACTCCTGTTAAGAGCGTTTCCCAACTTTCTTTTTTGGTTACATCGCAAAACTTTGCTGTTGCGTTTACACCATCTTTTACAAGCGCTTCAACTGCCTGATCGCATTTTTCTTTGTTGAAATCTGCCAGTACGACTTTTGCTCCGTGAGCGTGTAAAGCAATTGCATGTTCGGTTGCTAACAACCCGCCGCCGCCTGTTACGATTGCTACTCTGCCTGACAGGTCAAATAAATTCAGTTCGTTCATGTATGATAATCCATTAAAAATTCAACAATCTTAAAATCCATCTCTGTATCTATATCTACCGCCCGTTCACGTGGAATTGGATGAATTTTACATTTGGCCTTACTCCAGTGCTCAAACCCGTACAAAGCGCTTTTCTTAAGTACATAAGCAGCGGGTGTTAGACTATACACTAAAGGCGCATCCTGTCTTCTAACGATCGGCCGCTCCCCCTTCTTTACAATTTCTGCATATCCCTCTTTATCCACTTCCATCATGTTGAAGTATGGGTTGCGTTCTGGTTCGTATCCTGTGATGATAACGTCTGCTAAAGTATCATTTAATGCAAGTTGAATAGCTCCGTCTATATCAAGTGCCGTTTTGAGAGGCACAGTTACATCGAGGTCTACCAAATAATCTACTGTTTGTCCGGTTAGGTGTTCATAGGTTTCAACGGCATGAATAAATACCGGCCATTTAGAAGCTGTATCACTTGCCAAATCAGCAGGTCGCATAAAAGGAACAGAGGCTCCGTATTGCTTTGCTGTTTCTGCAATTTGCTGATCGTCGGTAGATATAATTAAATCGTTTATAAGAGAACTCTTTTTTGCCGCTTCAATTGTATATGCGATCAAAGGTTTTCCTTTAAGCAGTCTTATATTTTTGCCGGGTACACCTTTGGATCCTCCGCGGCAACAAATGGTTGCTAAAATCAATGTGCTAATTTGCTAATGTGCTGATGTGCTAATGTGCTGATTGTTGCAGTATGAACAAAAGGTACAAGAGTGCGACGCAAGAATGCTGATGCCTGCAATTCTGCTGGCTACCAAAAGATACCTTTTATAATGTTTATGGTTTAGACTTATCAAAGCTCAGCAAAAACGGTATTTTCAGCGGAATGTTTCGCTGCGAGAACGAGCCGCAAACTTTCCACTCCCTGCCGGAGCGTAGTTAACCTTGGGTCGTTTTTGTTTTCTAAAAAAGCTTTCATAATTTCTATAAACCGGTCGTTTCTTTCAAAGCCTTTATAATCGAACGCAAATTCCTCTTTATTTTTATTTATCCAGTTCACTTTGCTCTCTGCGAGGTTCCAGGTTATCGTTCCGCCGTAGCCGGTTATCAAACAATTTCTAACTAATTTTTGCTGCAGGTAATCAAGGTGAATAGTTCCGATGACGCCATTCTTAAAATGAAGCAATACTTCACACACATCTTCAGTTTCGATGTTTAAAGCGCCGGAATTTGAATACTGGCATGCTACCGTTTTCGCTGGTCCCATTAACCATAGCAAATAATCAAATTCATGAATAAGGTCGAGCATCACTCCGCCTCCGGTTTCTTTTCTGGCGCTCATTCCTTTTATGTAATCTTCTTTCGGCCTCCAGTCAGGCAAATACTGACCTACCTGTGCATTTACCGAAACGACTTTGCCAATTGCGTCCTCCTCTATCAGTTGTTTCACCTTTTGCATTCCAGGGTCGAAATGCAGGTCGTAACCAACTACAATATTATTTTGATAAGAAGCAGATAAGGCAAGCAAAACATCCATTCCATTAAGGGAATTGCTTACCGGCTTCTCAATATAAATGTTTGGAACTTGAGCTTCTAATAAAGCCTTAACAGAGTGAAAATGGAAGGAAGTAGGCGTGCAAACGATGGCAGCATCGAAAGTGGCAGAGGATAAAGCAGCAGGCAAAGAAGAATAAACAGGAAGAGAAGAAAACTCTTCGGGCAAACGACCCGAACGGCTAACAACCGACACCCCGGAATATGCTAAGGTGAGAAGATTGCGCAAATGTCTTAGACCTATGGAACCAAGGCCAATGAGAAGTATTTTCAAAGAAATGGATTAACGCAAAAGTTAAAAAAGCGGCGACAAATACTCAACCGGAAATTCAACTATCATTACCTGGTCAAGACTTTCCAGCTTTACAAATACTTTTTTCTTTCCGCCTTTGAGCACTGTACCTGTAGTATCCATAAAAACCCCGTGATTTACTTTAATCCTTGTATTCTCGTCTAAAGAGTTTAGAGACTGAACTGAAACGGTAGCCTGTTTCTCAGAAAGGTATTTCTTTATTATATCAATTTCTTCATCCCTGATAACTGCAGGCTTACCCAGATAATACACAAAGTTTAATATGCCGTCAGTCATTAAAACAGGTGTTTTTTCGCTGTCATCTACGTTTACAAAAACATAAGAGGTAAACAAAGGCTCTTCTACAATTTTCTTTCTGTCGCTCCATTGCTTTTCAATTTTTCTAAGCGGACACCAGCATTCAATCCCTTTTTGATCTAAAACCCGGCTTACTTTTTTTTCCCATCTTGGTTTGGTATATAATGCATACCATTTTTTTACATTTTCCATATTTAAACATTCAATCTTTCATACTGCTTCGCCACCTCACTCCCATCAAAAATTGATAAGGATAAGATAGAAATGAGGTAAGCCAAGAAATATGTTTATAATATTAAGTTCTATGATTCCTTTTTTCCAAATCCGCCCAGCAGGTTTTCTATGAAACCTTTCTTTTTTTCCTGCACATAATATCCGTATCCATAGCTATAACCGTAACCATAACCATAGCCATAACCTCCACCATACGAATTGTTATTCTTAATACCGTTGACCACGAGAGCCAAAGTCTTAATCTTCTTTTCTTTATTTAATTTTTCTACGAATGGTATCACTGCTTTTGAAGAATATTTGTGGCGTATGACGAACATGGTAAGGTCTGCAAATTTCTCGAGCAGCAATGCATCTGTTACAAGGCCAACGGGAGCTGTATCAATGATAATTACATCGTAGTTTTCGCGCAGGTATTTCATCAACTGACCAGTCCTGGGGCTCAGCAACAACTCTGCAGGATTAGGAGGGATGGGGCCGGAACTGATTACATGAATTAGTTCGTTTCCCGGAACTTTTTGAATGATGTTTTCAACAGGTATATCTTTAATAATATAATTAGAGATGCCATACTCACCGGGAACATTCAAATATTTACTGAGTTTAGGCTTACGCAAATCAAATTCTAATATCACCGTTTTAGCTCCTGTAATGCTCATGCTGCTTGCCAGGTTGAGCGATACAAAACTCTTTCCTTCGCCACTCATGAAGGAAGTAAGTAAAATTGTTTTAACCGGTTTATCAGCGGCCATGTACTGAATGTTGGTACGTATTAACCTAAACTGCTCAGAAATAGGTGTACGGCTCTTATTATCAATAACAATGCTTTGCTTATTTTTTTCATAAGAAAGCTCTCCCAATATAGGCACAGTCGTTCCTTCTTCGATTTCTTTTCGGTCACCTATCTTATTATTGAAAAAGTCGCGCAAAACTAATATCAATGTAGGAATGGCCAAACCAATCAGCAATGCAAATAACTGTATCTGGGAAGGAACCGGTCTTATAACACCGGTATTAAATGCACTGTCTACTAAACGGGTATTGTTTATGTTGGAAGCGAGTGAAAGCTGAGACTCTTCTCTCTTTTGCAGCAGGTATAAATACAACGACTCTTTCAGATTTATCTGGCGTGAAATATTTACCAGTTCTTTCTCTTTACCAGGCAAACCGGCTATTTTTCCCTCGATGTTTCCATAAGTACTTTGCACCTGATCGAGATTGGTATTATATCCGCCTTTTAATGCTTTTATATTACGAAGAATATTTTCTTTGATGTCTCTTATTTGTGCGTTGAGATTAGCCAGCAGCGGATCTGATTCTGTACTCTTCAATGCCATTCGCTGCCTTTCCTGCACCAATGTATTATGAGTAGTGATTAACGATATTAAAGTAGGTTCTGCAATTCCCAAACCTGATGGAATAGGATCGCTGCCACTTTTAGAAGTAGTTAAATAATTTTCGAGCGACTCTAACACCTTAATTTGCGCCATTTGGTCTGCCTTCTTGTTATCGACTGCCACTGCCTGGCCCAGGTATGATGTCGCCTCTGCAGAAATAGAATTTATTTTATTGTTTGTCTTAAACCGCTGCGCATTTGTTTCTACTGAATTTAGCTCCCGGGCAACTGTATCAATTCTTTCGTTTAAAAATTTTATTGTGCGTATGCTTGCAATGTTCTTATCATCCAGCCCTGCATTGTTATATACATCAATCAGTTTATTAATGATCATTACTGCCCGCTCAGGAATTTCGTCGAGCATGGAGATTTCTACAATACCTCCCATGTCGTGGGTTAACCTTACGTCAATTGCATTTTTATATTTTTTTGTTTCAGCCTCTTTGTCGGTAAAAAATACGCGGTAACCATTTAGGTCAATTTTCAAATTTGGATTGCGCTCGATGCTGAGTTTACCAAAATCGGTCTCAAATACCTGGTCGTAATTATATGCCTTTTGAGAATTTTTCTCAGTTATTGTAAAATTGTTTTCTCTTAATGCTATTTTAAAGCCGCTTGGTTTTGCATCGGGTTCTTCTTCAACTACTTTTATTGAAAAAGGGGATTTCTCTCCATAAATTGGTGACGCTGTTACCCTGCCCTCCCTGTAGATATTTATGTTTAAATGAAGCGAGTCAACTACTCTTTTCATGATGGAATAGGAACGGATAATGTCCATCTCATTCTGCACATCATTATTCTGCGTTACCAACCCCATTTCTTTGAGGGTTTTGTAATCGGAGTTGCCACCATCGTCCTGGCTTTTGATAAGCAGGAATGCCGATATTTTACTTACCGGCATAGTGTATCTCAAATAAATTTTGGAAGCGACAATACAAAGGACAATGCTTACAATAAACCAGGGAAGCACTCCTATAATTTTATAGACGAATTTTTTAACATCAAACTGACTGCTTGCTGCCGGAACAGCAAACTCATTGTCATTTGTATTTACAGGATAACTCATTTTTTTTATTTAGCATTTGATACTTTATCAGGATAAAATTATTTTTTTAAAATTGTTATCGCAAGGGCAATTATACTTGCAAGTGTTGCTACGATGGTAGAAACGCGTGAAAAGTCTTCATACTGACTTTTGCTTTTTTCGGCTTCAACATATACCACATCATTTCTTTGCAGGTAATAATATTTAGAGGTAAAGACGGCTTTATCGGTAAAATCAATCTGACCGATCTCGCGGTTGCCGCTGCTGTCGCGTATTACCCGTACACTTGTGCGGCGGCTGTAAGTAGTCATATCGCCCGAAAGTCCTAATGCTTCTAAAATAGTTACCCGCTCATGAGGCACCAGAAAACTGCCCGGCGTTTTTACCTCGCCCAAGACAGAAAAACGGAAATTTATAAATTTTATTGATACCAGCGGGTCTTTGAGATATTTAGATACCCGCTCTTTTAACCTGTCTTTAAATTCTTCTTTGGTAAGTCCGGCAGCGTGTATTTTCCCCATAATCGGAAACTCTATGTCTCCATCGTAATCTACCAGATAACCGCTATTTGCATTTGTATTATTCGTTGTACCCGGGTTGCTTGAATAAGTATTGAGCAAAGCAGCAGTGGCTTCATTGGCGCCGGCAATTTTTATGTCGAGTATATCATCGGGCATAATAACAGCTTTTGGTTGTGCCATTTTTGGAAGATGAACAACCTGTGAGTCGCTAAGGTTACTGAAATACTTAAGATTTTTTGCAGGAATGCAGGAAGGAGAAATGCTGATAAAGGCTGCAATAGCAATAAAAGCTATAAAATTTATTTTTAATACTCTTGCTGTTAATAAAAGAAGTCGTTCTATATTTTCAATCATACAATACGGATAAGTATTTGTTTTATTTACCTTACAATACAACGTAAGAGCATAATAAACATTGTGAACGGCTAAAAATAACCAGAAAACAAATCAAAAATAAATTTTGCTAATGAATAAGCAAGGAAAATAAAAAGAGGGTGTCTTTTCTTAAGACAACCTCTTGTTATTTTAACTGCATTCCGGTTATAATAAGTTTCTAAAGGTGTGAACTGAGATATCCAGTATACGATAAAAAAAGCCGCAAAGAATAACTACCGATGAACGAAATGCGTCGCAACAACTGTCGCACAAAGATATTTGGCCCGTACCCTACCTATTCTTTCTTCTCTTCACATCTTTTTCCGTTTTATCATCAAACTATTGTACTGCCAAACCCGATTGTTTCGTAACGATCATATCTTTAATAACATTCGATGCTTCGTTCAGGTATATGTCTGTTCTTAAGTTCTTTAACCAGTTCTTATACCTGTCACCTTTGTCTTTATCTACATTGTTATACTTTGAGTCGTCTGCTTTCAGGCCTTCAACCGGCAATTCTGTGGTTAGTTTTGCCAGACTGTCGTTTTGCCTTACGGTAGCTTTTAACTGCTTCTGCTCTTCTTCGTATTTGGTGAGATTTAAACTGTAGGTCTTATCGTTTTGCTTTGAAAGCCATAAAGCATTGTTATCAATCAAATTAAAGTTGACATTGCTCTTGATCCTTGCAGCGCTTTTTGCTTTTATCGAGTTTAGGTCCCAGCCTCCCTGCCATTTTGTATAGCTTGTTTTCTCAATCTCATCCCAGGGAAGTGCATTTTCATTGTCTTTCTCGCGAAATTTCAGGTATTCATACTCGTCGGGAAGTACTATGTCGGGAGTTACACCTTTCAATTGTGTAGAACCACCATTGATTCTGTAAAACTTTTGAAGAGTAAGCTTAATAGCGCCATATTCTGTTCTTCCGGAAAAAAGGTCTAAAGGACGGCCAAAAGGAATTTGACGCTGAACAGTACCTTTTCCATAAGAAGAAGTACTGCCAATAATAACTCCGCGACCATAATCCTGGATGGCTGCAGCAAATATTTCGGAAGCCGAGGCACTGAATTCATTAACCATAACGGCAAGAGGACCTGTATATACAACCGACTTGTCGTTGTCTCTTAAAACAGTGGCTTTGCCTTCTCTGTCTCTTACCTGAACAACAGGCCCTTCCGGAATAAATAAACCGACCATTTCAACAACCTCAGGCAGGTATCCTCCGCCATCATTCCGCAGGTCTATCACTACACCGTCTACGTTTTCGGCCTTTAATTTTTCGAGTTCTTTAGCAACATCCTGTGCACAACGGTGACCGTCTGGTTTTTCATAGTCGGCATAAAAATCAGGCAAATAAATGTATCCTATTTTCTGCTTGCCGTTTACTATTGCACTTCTTACATATACTTCATCCTGCACAATTTCATCACGTATGATCGGAACAATTTTGACACTGCCGTCCTGCTTTTTTAGTGTAAGCCTTACTTCTGTTCCTTTGTTGCCGCGAATGATTTTAACGGCATCTTCCACTGCAAATCCACTTAATTCTACCGGTTCGTCTTTTCCCTGAGCAACTTTTGCAACGATGTCACCCACCTGTATTTCTCCACTCTTCCAGGCTGGGCTACCAGTAAGCAGGGTGGCGACTTTTATATTTCCGTCTTCTTCTTTTAACGAGGCACCGATGCCATAAAACTTTCCGCTCATCTGCTCGTCAAAAGCTCTTTTTTCTACCGGAGGAAAATAGTCGCTGTGCGGATCCATGTAAGAAGTAATGGTATTGATGAAAAGATTGAAGCGGTCATCGTCATTGAATTTAAGCTTCATTCTTTCAAAATTTTTGTCCATTATTTTACCCACTTTCTCTCTTGCTTCTTTTTCTAACTGAGCGTCTGTTTTTATAATAGAATCTTTTTTGTCTTTATTTCTGTCTCGTTGTGTTATCAAATCAGTGTATCGCTCAAGCGTTAAAAACTTAAGCTTTTTCTTCCACATATCCTTTCTTTGCGATTCAGTTGAAGCAAAATTGAGCTTCTTCGTATCAACAACGATCTCCTCATTGCTGCTAAAATCAAAGGGCTTGGCGAGTAAGTCTTTATAAAAAGAAATTACTTCCTGCATCCGCTTTTCGTATAGCGCATCAACTGCGGGCACAAACTGAATTGGAGCGCCGTGAATTTCATCATCAATAGTAGTCTCGTACTTTTTAAGTGAATTTATATCTGACTGAAGAAAAATATTTTTGTCCGGGTCTACTCCTTCAAGGAATTTCTTAAATATCTGCCTTGAAAAATCATCATTAATAGCCTTTGGATTATAATGGTTCTGTTCTATTATAACTCCTAATGAGGTTAATATTTTTTGTTGAGTAGATAGTGAATTTCCATTTCCTCCCTGAGATTGAAAGGCCCAAAAGATACCTGAAAATAAAATGACCAGCACTATGGGCAGCACCTTGCGCTTAAGCATAAATTGAAATATTTTTTTCATTCGTTCCAAAAATAAAGTAAAAAGACTTTTTATTGCGGTTTCCCTTTTTTCTTAACAAAGGTTTTAGCGCAACGGCTGATATTTATAACTGTTTTTGAAGAACAATTGTTGTTTTCTAAGAAAATTATAAAAGTTATAAATGAAGGTAATTGCAAAAGACAGTAACAATAATCAAGCTATACTCTTGCTGCATAAATTACTGCAATAGATTTTTTTGGGTGCCAGCGGAAGAATAAGCATTAAGCATTGTTGTGTCACTCACTTCTACGGTATTTTCGCCGTTCAGCTTTGCACTACTTATCCCGTTTACGTGAATCTTATCCTGATTAAGCAACGTAATAGCGCAGGTAATGCAATCAAGACTGACCTGTTACTATAATAAGAAATAATTGCAAAACAGGCCTGTTTTCATCACCCGGGCTGACACTAAAAGATTTCTCCTCATCTTTCTTCCTATGTGTGAAAGTTCTGGAAGGTAAACGGTTAGCCACAAGTGGGCATATCTTAATTTAATAATGATATTCTGAAATACTACTTTAGTGGTGAATAACTGAATGATGAATATGAGAAAGCTAATATTGATAACCCTTTTATTACTTTCCATTAATATTGGTTTCAGCCAATACAATTCCAGGCCTACCCGCAGCAGGTTTTACAACAGCAAAATGTCCACTTTTACAATTAAACCAGGCGACATTTTGTTATACTCGGTTACCAAAGACAGTATGCAATATGATATGGTGGTTACTGTAACCGATTATGACAGTACCATCAGTTTCAATTACAGTATTCCCTCACAAACAACAACAGGAACAGTATTTATTCAGCCAGGTGCGTTTATAAATGCAATAGCATATAATACCGTTTTAAACGGAGGTACAAAAAATTTTAAGGATACAAGCATATTCTGGCTTAGCAAAAAGAATTATACTGACCTGGCAACAGCAAAAGAAACTACGATGAACCTTGGAAATGGTAACGAAATATTTGTAAGACAAGGAGTAGGCACTTTAAAACTCAATTTTAAAGGGAAGGATAAAATTGTAACTGCATATAACATTGAAAACCAGAACCGGAAATCCAAAAAAAGTTTGATCGTACTGAATGATGAAAACAACCCACTGATTTTAAAAATGGATACAGGATATGCTTTTACCTTGAAAGAGGTGAGATAAAGTCAGGGATAATTGATAAACGGAAGATTTTTTTTTCTATTTTTGCCGACCATTAAAAACGGAGATCGTAGCTCAGTTGGTTAGAGCGTCAGTTTGTGGCACTGAAGGTCGTGGGTTCGAAACCCATCGGTCTCCCTTAAAAAAAGTGAAACCTTGTTGCTGCAGGTAACAAGGTTTTTTTATTGAAACTTACTTTTTGTACATGAATTGGATAAGTATTGTAATACCTATATTTTCTGCATTTCTTGGATGGCTTGCTGTATGGACTGCTATTCAAATGCTTTTCCATCCAAAAACGCCTAAAAAAATACTGGGAATTACTTTCCAGGGAATTTTTCCTAAAAGACAACCTCAGTTTGCCGGGGAATTAGGTAAGATAGTCAGCAATCAATTTCTTTCTTTTGCTGAGATAGAACAAAAAATTGCTGATCCGGAAAATGTTTCTAAAATATTACCGCTGTTAGAAACGCATATAGACATTTTTTTGAGAGAAAAACTAACTGCGGAGATTCCAATGCTTGGTATGCTGATCGGAGATAAAACCATTGCACAGGTAAAGGGAGTATTTATGAATGAACTGAAAGAACTATTTCCTTTGCTGATGAAGCAATATCTGAATACACTTGAAAAAGACCTTGATCTTGAAAAAATAGTTGCCAAAAAAGCCGCAAGTTTTTCATTAGATAAACTTGAAGAGATTTTAAAACAGGCATTTTTAACTGAATTCCGGTTTGCAAAAATTATTGGCGCAGTTTTAGGTTTTATAGTAGGGTTACTCCAGGTACTTTTAACAATACTGCTCAAGTAGCTTTTTATAAGAGGATTGTTTTTAGTTTAACCCAATAGTAATTCTATTTTACCGTTTATCAATAAATTAAACCTTTGTTCATTTGAACAAAGGAAACTTTGCACTAATAAAAGACTAAAATGAAGAGAATATTATTCTGTTTTTCACTTTTTATTTCTATTGGATTACTGGCGCAGCCACCTGCAGGAACCGGAACGAGACGGGCTGGCGCAGGTGGCCAGAATTTTAACATGGGTCATCTTTACGGAAAAGTAGTAGACAGCAAGACAGGCAAAGGTATTGACGGAGCGTCGCTTCAGCTAACCACCAGCCGTACCGATACAGCTTCCCACAAAGCGGTTCAAGCCCCTTTAAAAGCGACCATTACCCAATCAAACGGTGATTTCAGTCTTGAAAACTTACCGGTAATGGGCAATTTTACCCTTAGAATTTCTGGTATCGGCTTTAAAACTCTTGAACAAAAAGTTTCATTTGGTTTAAAAATGCCACAAGGTGGTATGCAGGCCGAGGGAGCACGGGAGCAAATGATGGGATTGATAGATAAAGACCTGGGAAATATAAAACTCGAACAGGATGCTGCAAACCTCGGAAACGTAACGGTTACAGCTACAAAACAGTTTTTTGAAATGGGTGTTGACAGAAAGATTTTTAATGTAGATAAAAATCTGACCAGCCAGGGGCAAACAGCAACTGAGGTAATGAAAAGCATTCCTTCTCTAAGTGTTGATATTGACGGAAATGTGACCCTGAGAAATGCTACACCCCAATTATTTATTGATGGCAGGCCTACAACTATGACGCTTGATCAGATTCCTGCCGACATTATTGACAGAGTAGAATTGATAACTAACCCTTCGGCAAAATATGATGCTTCGGGTGGTAATGCAGGTATCTTAAATATTGTTTTAAAGAAAAACCGCAAAACCGGTTATAATGGCGGTATCCGTGCAGGTGTCGACTCGCGGGGAAAAATGAATTTTGGAGGTGATTTAAACTTCAGGCAAAATAAAATTAACTTCTTTGCCAGTGGAACGTACAACCAAAGAAAGTCTATATCTACAGGCATTACTGACCGTACAAACCTTGACAAAGGGGTGACTACAAGCAGGATCTATCAGCAAACCAACCCTATAAATACCGGATACTTTGCTTTTGTACGGGCCGGCTTTGATTATCTTATCGACAACCGCAACACTGTTACTTTAACCGGCAACTACAATCGGGGAAATTTTAAAAACAACGATCACCAGAATGTAGACTCATCACTTATTCTTGTTCCATCATTCAACCGGGTTACACAAATGGGAGAAGGTAACTTTAGAAATCTTGGAACACAGTTCAGCTATAAACACAATTTTGCAAAGACAGGTCACGAATGGACGGGTGACGTAAATTACAACTATAGTAAAAACGATAACAACACAACAATAATTACACAAACCTATTACCCACCATACGTTTTTAAAGGGCCCCCAGTAAATCAGCAATCCATCAGTGGAGGAAATACAACAAACTGGACTATTCAAACAGACTATGTAAACCCGATTACTGATAATCAAAAATTAGAGTTAGGAGCACGTGCTGCTATTCGTGATTTCAGTAATTTGAATGATCAATACTTTTACGATCAAAGCACCGACCAGTATGAGCTTGCTGAAAATATAAGCAGCAGCTATAAATACACCGATAAAGTGTATGCTGCTTATGCAAATTATACTATGAAGGTGGGCAGATGGAATTATCAACTTGGCTTACGGGCAGAGAGTTCGACCTACAACGGTACCACCGTTAGCAGAGACATACATGGCCAGGACTCTTTATCTGCTTTTAATGTTAATTTTCCTTTGTCATTGTTTCCAAGCGCATTTATCACTTACAAATTGTCTGACAAAGAAGACCTTCAGCTTAACTATACAAGAAGAATTAACCGCCCTAACTTTTTCCAGTTGATTCCTTTTGTTGACTATTCAGATCCTTATAACCTAAGCGTAGGAAATGCAAAGCTGAAGCCCGAGTTTACCAATTCTTTTGAAGTTGCTTATAATAATAACTATGCAAGAAGCGCTAATTTTTTAGTAAACGGCTACTTTAAGTATAACACCGACCTGATAACAAGGTACCAGTACCAGGCCGCAAATCCTGATACAGCGCATCACTACTCAAGCAGCGACAGCGTTTTATTCAATACTTATCTGAATGCTAATAACAGCATCACTTTTGGTATCGAATTAACAGACAGAATGCCGATTTTCAGATGGTGGGATATGACTACCAACTTTAACCTGTTTAACTCAAGAATAAATGTGAATGATCCTAAACTGGCAGTTGATAATAACACAAATAAATTAACCAGTTGGTTTGTAAAATGGAATAACAGTATTAAATTCTTAAAAACGTTTTCGTTCCAGTTCTCGGGCGAGTATTACGCGAAAACTGTTTTACCGCAGGGAGGCGGTGGCGGTGGCCAAAGAGGATTTGGCGGAGGCCCTGTAGCTACTGCCCAGGGATATATTAATGCCCGTCACGGATTTGACGCGGCTATTCGTAAAGACTGGACCTGGAAAGGTGGAAACAGCGCTTCTCTTACCATTAGCATGAACGACGTGTTTAGAACCCAGTTGTACAGTACTTACTCTGCGTCACCATTCCTGGTTCAAACAGCAGAACGGCGGAGGGATCCGCAGGTTTTAAGAATAAATTTTGGCTACCGCTTTGGCAAATTTGACGTTAACCTGTTTAAGAGAAAAAATACAAAAGATCTTAATTCAGGAACTGATATGATGCAGGCCCAGTAAGAATACAATTAAGACGTCCCCATTTTTTTAAAGGATTTACTTTTTGAAATGTCTTAAGTTGAAATGAGAATAACTTCATTTCCGCTTAAGATATTTTCATTTGTATAAGTTATAATTAAGCTTAGAGATCAAAAAAATGTAAGCTAAAAACAGAAAAGACTGAAGCTTAATTGGCCGTTGCGAGGTTCTTCCTGATATTCAATTTGTACCTCATGATTACCTCATCGTTTAAAACGATCGTCAGCCATTCTGATGAAGGCGAACTGACAACATATTTACAAAATGCTTTATTACCCGAGATGGTAATATTGTTTTTAGCTGTGTCTGCTATTGCACTGGCGATAACTGCGGAGTCAACAAATGCGGTGTCAAGCACCATAAAGTTAGTTTTATCGCTTTGTGTTTCAATCTGAAACTGGAGCGTATCGCCTGCAGATGCTTCTATTACTCCCAATTGCGGACTATATGATTTTATATAATTTTTTAAAAAAGCGTGTGTCTTAAATGGAGAGTTGCGAAACTCGCTCATGTAAGGAGGCTGAGGCAAAAGCGACCACTGCAATTCTTCAGGATAATGGTCACGGGCAAAATCTTTTGCGGGGGTTAAGAAGTAATAATTATTATAGTTCCGGATAAATTCATCGGTCGTATACGTGAGATGCCCGCTGGCCCAGGTAGCATCGAGCAGGTACCAACTGCTGTCTAAATACACTGCATTCCACCTGTGGTTAGAACCAAACCTTCTGTGACCCATATTCGTAACTGCATAACCTGTAATGATCTCTGATTTTATACCGGCATAATCGCACAGGGTTTTAAAGAGCCTTGCATAGCCATCACAAAACGCTACCCGCTTTCTCAACACATCTATTGCCACCCGTTCACTTAACGGCTTTAAAGCACCTGTATCTTCCGCTTCATCATCTGCGTATGAAATGTCTGTATTTCGTGAGTACCCGTAGTAAGGTCTTATATTGTAAGAAATATTCTCAGTTATCCAGCGAAAGATAGAGGTTACCTTTTCCCTGTCTGTTTTATAATCGCTGGTCAAATAACGCGACAGAGAATCAGGAGTAAGTTCAAGTGCTTTCTCAGTTCTTTTTTTAACAGGTACAGCATTTCCAGCCTGGTTTTGGGCTATAGTATAAAAGGGAAATAAAATAAAAAGGAGTCTAAGCGACCATTTCATATAGCTGTATAATTAGCAAAATTGCATATAAAACGCACAACCCTGCTTAAGAATTCTTTAAAGTTTCGGTCTATAGTTGTCTAAGCCATTGATAAAGTAAGGTTTTTGGGGTGACAAGCATTTATTCTTTCTTCTGCTCCGGTTGTGTCACTCACTTGTACCGCATCTTTTCATAGCAGCAACATTGGGTCATTTAGTCAATAGTCATTGGGTAATTAGTCAGTAGGGCATTGGGGCATTAGTCAATAAGTTATTGGCCTTGCCGAATAAAGAAAAAAAAGTACACGAGTGCGACGCAACGGCTGACTCATAGTAGTAACCTGGCCCGGTTCAAAAAAAACTACTCACCTTTTTATCCCTTGCCCAGTACCGCATGTTTTACTCCTCTTGAAGTTATTTAATTCCCAATTTGTCTAAAACCACTTTTGCCATCAGGTAATAAGCTTCATGAGAATACCCGGCGATGTGAGGAGTTATAATAACATTCGGCCGTGAAAGCAGGTTATCCAATTGCTCCTTTTCAACAGAAGTATACGTATTCAGCTTTTCATTTTCCAAAACATCCAGTCCTGCCGCTTTTATATTTCCTGCGTCCAAGGCATTTATAAGCGCTTTCGTATCGGTAACCTTGCCACGGCAGCAGTTTAAAAACCAGGGCTGATTTTTCATAGATTGAAAGAACTCATCGTTCGCCAAATGAAATGTTTCATCGGTCAGCGGAACATGTAAACTGATCACATTGCTATACCTGCAAACCTGCTCCTGGCTTGCCTCTCTTATATAACCCTTAGCAAAGCTATGCTTATACTTATCGTAAGCCAGTACGGTAACATTAAAAGGCTCGAGCAGTTTTGCAAAAGCGCCGCCGGTATTTCCAAAGCCAATGATACCAACCGTTTTTCCGGTTAATTCTGTGCCCCTGTTTTCTTTGCGTAAATACAGGTTGCGCTTCAGTTCGTCGTAGCTTTTGCTAATGTTGTTCATCAGGCTCAGCAACATTCCCAGCGCATGTTCTGCAACCGCATTCCGGTTTCCTTCGGGGCTGCTGACGCATTTTATTCCTTTGCTTTCTGCATAATTTACATCTATCAGTTCCATCCCGCTTCCGAGACGACCTATCCATTTTAGTTTTGGTGCAATATCCAAAATCGCACTGTCAATATATAGTCTTGTCGTTACTATCAATCCTTCGGCAGATGCAATTTTATCTTTAAGTTCATCATACGTTATAGACGGAACATACAGAATATCATATCCTTTTCTGGTAAGCGTTTCCTGCATATACGAATGAACAGGGGCAGTTACAATGGCTAACGGTTTCAAATTTTAAATTTAATTACTGGTTAATTCATTCTAAAAGTAAGTGCAGCAAAATCGTCCACGCTCAGCACTTCAGCTCTTTTATTAAACAATTCATCTTTCAGTTCATCTGCGCTGAACAAAGACTTTACAGCATTTCGTAAAGTCTTTCTTCTTTGGTTAAAAGCGGTCTTTACCAGGTTAAAAAAAGCTTTTTCACTTTTCATGGCAGGCACATCGTTGCGTCTTACCAGCCTGATTACTCCACTTGTTACTTTTGGCGACGGATTAAAACAACCCGGTTCTACATCAAACAAATATTCTGCCTTATAAAAAACCTGTACAAGCACACTTAAAACGCCGTACACTTTACTTCCTTCTTTTGATGCAGCACGCTCAGCAACCTCCTTTTGAAACATTCCGACCATTGCCGGAACTAAGTGTTTCCATTCTATTATTTTAAAAAGAATTTGGGTAGAAATGTTGTAAGGAAAATTGCCAACGACAGCAAACTCTTCATCGAAAGGAGGCTCAATATCGAGAAAGCTTTTATGAATGATCCTGTCTTTAACAGCAGGAAAAGCCTTCTCTAAAAAAACTACTTTTTCGTCATCCAGTTCTACCGCTTTAAAATCAACTGCCCGAATTTTTAAAAGATATTTTGTAAGCGCTCCTCCCCCGGGTCCTACTTCGAGCAACCGGCTGAATGGAAACTGTTGCAGCTCTTCTACTATCTTTTTACACACATTCTCATCTTTCAAAAAATGCTGTCCCAACGATTTTTTTAAACTGTACTCCATCAGCAGTAAAAGTAAATTTTAATTAAATAACAGGATGCGGACTTTTTAAAACCAATATTTCAATAAGTTTCGTTATAATGAAACTTCTTATCTTTGCTCTCTACAAGCCATTGATGAATGCGTAAACTTTATGAAATAATCTTTTTAGACGCGGCTTTCGAATTTATCAAGAGCATTGACCAAAAGCACTACGAGAAAATACTTTATAATATTCGTAAAGCTCAGACACAACATGATCCTGAACTGTTTAAAAAGCTAAAGGATGAAATTTGGGAATTCAGAACACTTTACCAAGGCTTGCAGTACCGGCTTCTTGCATTCTGGGACAAAACAAATAGCGAAAATACTTTGGTTATTAGTACACATGGATTTGTGAAGAAAAGAAGTAAAGTACCTGATGATGAAATTCAAAAGGCAAAGCAAATGAGAACAAAATATTTTGAACACAAGGACAAACAAAATAAGAAGAAATGAAAACATACACTTTAGATGAAGTGCAGAATAAACTCATCGGAAAAATTGGAACACCTAACCGAGACAAGTTTGAGTATGAGCTACAAATGGATTTAATTGGAAAAGCGATTAAGCATGCACGCCAGGAGAGACACTTGACCCAGGAAGAATTGGGTAAACTTATTGGAGTGCAAAAAGCACAAATTTCAAGACTTGAAAGCAACGCAAGTAATGCAACTATTGACACATTGATGAAAGTATTTGGCGCATTGAAAGCAAAAGTGAAGTTGCAGGTAGAGTTGCCAGATGCTAACATTAGCGTAGAAGGATAAACGGTAGCTTACAAAAGCATTGCTAATAGTGAGGCTTGGGCGGTGGAGCATCGGCAGCAAATCGCTACTCAGCTTTAAACTTCGGTTACTTAAGGACGGATTTTTCAATTCCCCCACCATAATTAATAGATTCGCTAATTTTACTTCTAAAAAATAAGTATGAGCATGGAATTGCAAAAGCCTGTAATTGGATTTAGCAGCGGCGATTTGAATGGTATTGGATTAGAAATTATTATTAAAACCCTTAGCGACAGCCGCATTCTCGATTTTTGTACTCCGGTTGTTTTTGCCAGTAACAAGAGCATCAATTTTTACCGCAAATCTTTTCCTGATGTCAACTTTACATTCTCAATAATTAAAGATGCGACCCGGCCTAACATAAAGCAGGTAAATGTATTTAGCTGCTGGGAAGACGAAGTAGTCATCACGCCCGGTCAGTTAAATGAAACGGGTGGAAAATACGCCTATAAGTCGTTAAGCTCTGCAATAGAAGCTTTGCAAAACCGCCACATCCAGGGCATTGTAACTGCGCCCATTCACAAAAAGAATATCCAGTCTGCCGAGTTCAATTTCAGCGGTCATACCCCCTATCTTAAAAATGCTTTTAACGCCGACGACGTAGTCATGCTGATGGTGGCAAGCAATATGCGGGTAGGCCTTGTAACCGAGCACGTGCCTGTTGCAGAAGTGGCAGGTCATATAACAACCGAAGCTATTGTAAGTAAGCTGCGTATCATTAACAACAGCCTGATAAAAGATTTCGGAATTGATAAACCTAAGATTGCCGTGCTTGGTTTAAATCCGCATGCAGGCGACGAAGGCCTGGTTGGCAAAGAAGAAGAAACCATTATTAAACCAGCCATCAAAGAAGTTAAAAATAGTGGTCTGCTTGCTTTTGGACCATACCCTGCAGATGCTTTTTTTGCCCGCGGACAGTACGAAAAATTCGATGCTGTTTTGGCAATGTATCACGACCAGGGACTGATACCTTTTAAATCGCTTGCCATAGGCGAAGGCGTAAATTACACAGCCGGTCTCCCCATTGTACGCACCAGCCCCGATCATGGAACTGCCTTTGACATTGCCGGAAAAGGCATTGCTGATGAGTCTTCGTTTATAGCCGCCACCTTCGAATGTATTGACATCATCAAACGCAGAGCCGTTTACGAAGACAATCATAAAGATCCCCTTCGCCGCATAAGTGCCCGTGTCTTTGCCAATGTGGTAGATGAACGGATTGTAGAAGAATAATTTGAGAAATGTCTCTCGCTGAAAGCGCAGAATACACGCAAAATTTGTTTGACCAAATGGTCTTTTTTTCCGCGACTTCTGCAACTTCTGCGAGAGATTTCTTTGTAGCCGGCTTTGGTTTTTCATAGCATCATCGTTGTGTCACACTCTTATACCTGTAAATCATTATTCAGCTATGCATTCCATTTCAAACGATATTATATCTATCAAAGTTGCTGCTAAGGGAGCAGAACTGCAGAGTCTCTTCAGCAGGCAGCACCAGTTAGAATACATGTGGAGCGGCGATCCGGCTATTTGGGGTAAACACAGTCCGGTACTGTTTCCTATAGTCGGCGAACTGAAAAATAAAATGTATGAATACAAGGATAAGCAATACAAACTAAGCCGTCATGGTTTTGCCCGCGACATGGAATTTAAATTGACAGAACAAAGTGAAAGCGCTCTCACTTTTTCTTTACACTCCAATACAAAAACAGAAGAGAATTATCCTTGTCAGTTTATATTTTCTGTCCATTATACCCTTGTTCAAAATACACTGCAGGTTTCTTACATCGTTGAAAACCTTGGTCATGAGATTATGTATTTCTCAGTTGGTGGTCATCCTGCTTTTAAAGTTCCTTTATCAGAAAAAACTGCTTTTGAAGATTATCAATTGGTTTTTGAAAAAAAGGAAACTGCCGCAAGATGGCCTATTTCGTCAGATGGTTTAATAGAGGCAGAATCGAAGCCTTTGCTTGAAAATGAAAACAAATTACCATTGAAAAGAGAACTGTTTGCTGCCGATGCCATTGTTCTTAAAAATTTACAATCAACATCTGTATCTCTTAAAAGTGAGAAAACCCCGCATGGCTTAACCGTTCATTTTACAAACTTTCCTTACCTCGGCATTTGGGAAGCAAAGGGCGGAGATTTTGTTTGCATCGAACCCTGGTGTGGAATTGCAGACAGCGTAAACGCATCCGGAAAATTAGAAGAAAAAGAAGGGATACGGGCTTTGGAACCGTCAGGGAAATTTGAGGTGTCTTTTAGCATTGAGGTTTTCTAACTTGAAAGAGATTTTTGATTGTTTTTGAAAAAGGTGAAGTAAATTGAACAACATAAAAAGTGATTATGATTTCTGCTGAAAAAAAATCTGTTCGTAAACAAAGAAAAGTGCCGGATGATTTGGTTTATGAAATGATGGAAGGGAAGCCTGTCTATTATCACGGCTACCGTTCTGTTTTAAATAAATCTAAAAAAATTGAAGATATTATGGGCAGCAGCACTCTCCAGGGAGTCTTAATAATTTACATACTTTCCGTGCTATTAAAAAATTTAGATCTGAGTAAGTTTTGGATGACGACTAACGAGTCGGGGATGCATTTAGATTTTAAAAATAACCTTTCAGGAGATATTTTAATCTTTAAAAAAGACAGGTTGAAAGCCTCAGATATAAATACTTCTTACGCAAAGGTTCCACCTAACATAGCGATCGAGGTAGATACAAAAGCCGACTTATCCATTTTTACTTTTCAACAATACCTAAAGTTGAAAACAACCAAACTACACAACTTTGGCGTGGATAAAGTGATTTGGATATTAACTGCTTCAAAACAGGTAATTGTAGCATTGCCTAATGCAGACTGGCTTTTAATAGACTGGAATAAAGACATCGAAATTATGAACGGAATAACGTTCAATATTGGCGATTACCTGAAGAAAAATGAAATTGAATTAGAGGAAGATTTGTAAACAGTTTTTGCTGGTTATCTACTATTTGATCTGGTAAGCAGTTAATAGTTCCGTAGAAGTATAAGCTGGCTGAAGAGGTGGCGTAACTAAAATAGAATCTTCTATTAATCCCACACCATCCTGGTAGTAGAAATCGCCTCCGCCCACCGCCGAACCAGACAAGCTGATGTCGAGCCTGACATGGGTAACACTGGTAAACGACTTTCCACTTACTGTACGCGATATGCCTTTTTCTTTTATTGTATAATTGAGATTAACCGGTAAAGTAAAACCTGAATAAGTGATAGAGGTGGCGGCGCTCCAGGTCTCATTAACAGCCTTCGTGTCTATTAAATAAAGCTCTTCAAAATTATTCAATCCCAACCCCGGAAAAGAGGCAAAGCGGTAGTAATTATTTCCTGATTTGCAGAGATATGTGAACGTGCCGTCTGAATTACTAAGCACAGAGTAAGTCTTACTGTTTATTGTGGTATCGCGGCTGGTTACTGTAGATGTAAAACTTTGGGTAGCAGCGCTTCCGGTAGTATAACTGTATGTCCAGCTTGAGGCGATAGTCAGCGGGCTAAAATTGACAGTGGCAGCAGATGAAGAACTGTCTTTTTTACATTGCATAAAGAGTAAGGCAGAAGTTACAACTAAGATCAGCGGTAAGAAAACTTTTTTCATGATGTGTTTTTGAAATATTGGTTAGCAATAATACTCTTATTCAATCAAATGAACCTGAAAATTTGCCGCTAAATTCGGTATTTTAAAAGTAAGATCAGTACCTGACATTACATTTTTACCAAATAATTTTCCTTTTATTTTTACTGATTATCTTCGCTCTTCAATAGTAAAAAAAGTTGCCTTATGCAGGACTGGAAAGAATATCAAACACAGAATAAAGACCGGTTTTTAGATGAGTTGCTCGAACTGCTTCGCATACCCAGCGTAAGTGCACGAAGCGAACATAAAAACGATATGACCACATGCGCAAATGCGGTCAAAGACAGATTACTGCAGGCGGGTGCAGACAAAGCAGAAATTTTTGAAACTGCAGGCTACCCGGTCGTGTACGCCGAAAAAATATCCGACCCGTCAAAACCGACAGTGCTAGTTTACGGTCACTACGATGTACAGCCGCCTGACCCGTTAGAACTTTGGCACAGTGGGCCGTTCGAACCAGTTATAAAGGACGGAAAAATTTTTGCGAGAGGATCGTGCGACGACAAAGGACAGTTTTATATGCACGTAAAAGCATTCGAAACAATGGTGGCAACAAACAGTCTTCAAACCAATATAAAATTCATTATCGAGGGCGAAGAAGAAGTGGGCAGCCCCAGCCTGGCGGTTTTTCTAAAAGAGAAGAAAGACATGCTGAAAGCAGATGTTATCTTAATAAGCGACACTTCCATGATCAGTCTCGAAAACCCAAGCATTGATGTGGGCGTTCGCGGGCTTTCTTATATAGAAGTTGAACTTACTGGTGCAAACCGCGACCTGCATAGCGGCGTGTATGGCGGCGCTGTTGCAAATCCGATAACCATCCTGGCAAAAATGATTGCCACATTGCACGATGAAAACAACCACATAACCATTCCCGGTTTTTATGACAATGTGATTGAATCAAGCGAGGCCGAAAGAGCCGAAATGGCTAAGGCGCCGTACAATGAGGACGAATACAAACAAGACCTGCACGTAAAAGAATTATGGGGCGAAAAAGGCTATGCAACCAATGAAAGAACCGGCATTCGCCCAACCCTCGAGGTCAATGGCATCTGGGGCGGTTACACGGGCGAAGGAGCTAAAACCGTTTTGCCATCTAAAGCCCACGCAAAGATCAGTTGCCGCCTCGTTCCCAACCAGTCAAGCGCTAAGATGACCGAGTTGCTGATTAAACATCTCGAAAAAATCGCTCCTCCTTATGTTACCGTTAAAGCGTTTGAGCATCATGGCGGCGATCCGTATGTAACGCCCGTTGACAGCATCGAATTTAAGGCTGCTGCTAAAGCTATTGAAACCACTTTTGGCAAGCCTCCTGTCCCGGTTCGCGGTGGCGGCAGCATTCCCATCACTTCGTTGTTTGAGAGTGTGCTGGGATTAAAAACCGTGTTCTTAGGCTTCGGTTTAGACAGCGATAACCTGCACA